>CAZKXY010000012.1:0-27284 GCA_964556925.1 uncultured Planctomycetales bacterium
CGATTGACCATGCGTTGCTCGGCGGTCATCCCGGTCTCCCAGGAGGTCCAGGGCGCGCCGCGGCTGCACAAACAACACCGCGGAACCGCGGAAGCCCGCAGAAGCGCGGAGCAAGTCAGGAACAATGGGGACGGCGCTTTTTTTGACGTCACACCGCGAGAATGGTGGGGGGGCCGCCGGCTCGGTGATCATGCCGTTAGGGCTCAGGGATGTCGAGATCGCGGCAGATCTTTCTGGCGAGGAAGTCGTTCACTTCGCTGTGCCGAGGGACCGATGAGGTGCGGTGGGGGGCGGGGTTCCACTAGATGGTGTGGGGCGCGCCTTCTCGGAGGAGACGACAGCCCTGCGCTAGCAGATGGCGCAGGAGCGCCTTCCGCTTCGTTCCACGGCGATCGAAATCGGCTCCTCAATGGCGCGAGGACTGTGCCCGCGGCGCGCGAGCGCGCGGTTGGCCTCGAGGACCATCACCAAAGCGTCTTTGAGGTTCCGTTTAGCCTCGGTCAGGGTCCGGCCCTGCGTGTTGACGCCGGGGACTTCCTCGACATAGGCGGCGTACCAGGCGCCTCGTTTCATATAGACGGCGGTGAATGGACCGATCATGGTGCGTCAAGTCTAACCGACCTCGCCCGCCGTGTCAAAACTCCGAGCGGCTTGCAGCGATGACCCTTGTGTCCGTCGTAGTCCCCGTCTATCACGAGGTCGAGAGCGTTCCTAGGCTCCACCAGGCGTTGGTCAAGATGGCGGACGCCACATCGGGGACATGGGAGCTCCTCTTCGTGGATGACGGCAGCACCGACGGGACGTGGGAGGCGCTGCGGGAAGCGCAAGCGGGCGATCCGCGCGTGCGGGCGATCCGGCTTGCGCGGAACTTCGGGCAGACCGCGGCGATGGCGTGCGGGATTGCGGCGGCGCGCGGCGGCATCATCGTGACGATGGACGGCGATCTGCAGAACGACCCGGCCGACATCCCGCGGCTTTTGGCCACGCTCGACGAGGGCTACGACGTCGTGTGCGGCTGGCGGCACGAGCGGCAGGACAAGCTGTGGACGCGGAAGATCCCTTCGATGATTGCGAACCGGCTCATCGGCTGGCTGACCGGGGTGCGGCTGCACGACTATGGCTGCTCGCTCAAGGCCTACCGGGCCGGGGTGATCAAGCGGACCCCGCTCTACGCGCAGTTCCACCGGTTCATCCCGGCGCTGGCCACGCTGACCGGGGCGCTGATCGCTGAGCTCAAGGTGTCGCATCACCCGCGGCGGTTCGGCACGACGAAGTACACGCTCTCGCGCACCTGGCGGGTGGCGCTGGACATGGTGACGGTGTCGCTGCTGGTCAAGTTCGCGTCGCGTCCGCTGCGGCTGTTCGGCGTCCTGGCGGTTGGCTGCGCCGGGCTGGCGGCGGTCGGCGTCATCCGCTCGTGGGAGTCATATGCGGGGCCGTCCCAGACGATCCCGCAGATTCTGCCGGCGGTCTCGGCGCTCAGCGCCTGGCTCGCGGGGCACCTGCTGGTGGTCGGGCTGCTGGCGGAGCTGTGCTTGTCCACGACTCATATTCGACCCAGCGACTTGATCGCGTCGACTGAGCGGTGACGGAGAACAAAGGAGCGTCCATGTTGAAACAGATCAAGCGGCAGCTGGCCACGCGGCGGAGTCTTGTCGCCGAGCTGGCGAGCGTCGCCGGCGAGTGCGTCACGAACAACGTCGTGAAGCACTTCCGGACCCTCCAGCCGACGGTCCTGCAGCTCAATGTGAACGCGGCCTGCAACGCCAAGTGCAACATGTGCAACATCTGGAAGACGGAGGACAAGACCCAGCTCAGCCTCGAGAAGCTGGACGAGACCTTCACCGACCCCGCGTTCCGCCGGATCGAGTACATCATCCTCGCCGGCGGCGAGCCGACGCTGCGGAAGGACCTCCCCGAGGTCGTGGGGCTGATGCTGAAGCACATGCCGAAGCTGCGCAAGCTCTCCATCCCGACCACCGGGATCTCGACGGAGCTCTCCGTCAGGCACTTCTCGGCGATCGCCACCTTGTGTCTGGAGCGCAACGTGGTGTGCTCCATCGGCATCTCGCTGGACGGGGTGGGCGAGGTGTACGACCGCGTCCGGGGTGTGCCGGGAGGCTACGAGAAGGTGATCAACACCCTCCACGCGCTGAAGGAATTGAACCAGAAGGTCGAGTTCCAGCTCAGCGTGAACCCGACCATCAGCGCCATGAACGTGCGCGATGTCCACAACCTGGTCGAGGTGAGCAAGCACCTCGAGCTGGGCATCAACTTCTTCATGGCAACGCTCTCGGAGTCGTATTTCAACAACCTGAACCTGGCGGACAGCATCACTATGACCGCGGAGGACCGGGCGTTCCTCGAAGCCTTCCTCCGACAGCGGATCAACGAGAGCCCGCTAATGAGCGAGATGCCCTTTTACTATGAGAAGGCACTGGAGATGCTGAAGGGCGCCAAGCGTTCCATCCCGTGCCCCTTCCAGGATCAGGGGATCGTGCTCGACGCCAACGGCGACTTCCACTACTGCACGAACAGCCGGACGGTGGGCAATGTGCACCAGCGCGCGCCGTCCAGCATCTATCATGACCGGGAGAATCTGGCGTACCGGCGCCGCGTACGGCAGGAGACGTGCCCCGGCTGCCAGATCTCCTGCTTTGTCGGTGTTGGCTTGCGCAAGACGGTCTTCCCCTTCCTGGGTTTTACTGCACGGCACGGCGCTCGACGGATGTGGAATCGGATCAGAGGCAATGGACACATTCGCGCGGCCAACGGCTGACGTGACAAGCCGCGCGGCGCCGCCGACGCCGTCGGTGTCGGTCATCGTCCCGCTGGGGCCTCGCTACGAGGACCTGGGGGAGCTGTGCCAGGAGCTGCGGCGGGTTCTCACGCCTGTGGCCGCGGGGCATGAGGTCATCTTCGTGGACGACGCCACCGGCGCGCAGACGCGGCAGATTCTCCGGATGGTGGGCGAGCGGTTCCCGGAGGTCCGCGTGGTCCGGCTGCAGCGGCGGATGGGCGAGTCCACGGCGCTGGCCATCGGCGCGCAGGCGGCGCGCGGCGCGACCCTGCTGGTGGTGGACCCCTACCTCCACGTCGCGCTGGCGGAGCTGCCGAAGGTGCTCGCGCCGCTGGCGGACGGCGCGGACGTCGTGTGCGCGTGGCGCACGCCGCGGCAGGAGCAGGGCCTCAGCCGGATCGCGTCGGACGCCTTCAACGCCATCGCGCGGTGGCTGACGAAGGTGCCGGTGCACGACCTCAACTGCCGGGTGCGCGCCATGCGGCGCGAGGTGCTGACGGAGGCCCCGCTCTACGGGGACCTGTACCGGTTTCTGCCGGTGTTCGCGGCGCGGCGCGGCTACGCATGGTGCGAGGTCCAGGTGCCCCAGCAGCCCGGCAAGCGGGAGATCGGCGCGTTCGCGCTGCGGGCGTACATCGCGCGTTTCCTGGATCTCTTGACGCTGGCGTTCCTGACGCGGTTCGTCAAGCGGCCGCTGCACTTCTTCGGATTGGTGGGCCTCGCGTCGTTCGGGGCGGGCCTCGCGATCACGCTGTACCTGACGTACACCAAGCTCGCGCTCGGCCTGGCGATCGGCCACCGGCCGATGCTGCTCCTGGGGGTGTTGCTGATCGTCGTCGGCATCCAGATCGCCTCCATCGGGCTGCTCGGGGAGCTGCTGATCTTCACCCACGCGCGCGACCTGAAGGAGTACGTCATCCAAGAGGAACGATGAGCCCCACGCTGTCCGTCGTCATCCCGACGTACAACGAGGCGGGGAACCTGCCGGTGCTGCTGGAGCGAGTGGCGGGCGTCCTGTCGGCCGCGGGCGTGGCGCACGAGATGATCGTGGTGGACGACGACAGCCCGGATGGGACCTGGCGGGTCGCCGCGTCGCTGCGGACGCGCTACCCGCAGGTGCGGGTGATCCGGCGCACGAGCGGCGAGAAGGGGCTCGCGCCGGCGGTGGTCGAAGGCTGGGCGGCTGCGCGCGGCGAGCTGCTCGGCGTGATGGACGCCGACCTGCAGCATCCGCCGGAGGTCCTTGCGAGGCTGCTTGAGGCCTTCGCGGATCTCTCGGTGGATCTGGCGATTGCCAGCCGCTACACGCCACGCGGCGGCTCGCGGGGGTTGAACCTCATCCGCAAGTGGCTCTCGCGCGGGGCCTCCAACCTGGCGCAGGCGGTGCTGCCGCCCGACGCGCACGGGGTGACCGATCCGATGTCCGGCTTCTTCATGCTGCGGCGCCGCGTCGTCGAGGGCGCCGAGTTGCGCCCCACGGGCTACAAGATCCTGCTGGAAGTCCTCGCGCGGGGCCGCTATCGGCGCGTGGCTGACATCCCGTTCCAGTTCGGCCGCCGCCTGCGGGGTGAGAGCAAGCTGGGGGCCGCAGTCATGCGCGACTACCTGCAGCAGCTCTGGCACCTGGCCTGGGCGCCGACCGGGTTCGGCCGGTTCGTGCGCTTCTGCCTCGTCGGCGGCAGCGGCGTCGTCGTGAATATGGGGATGATGTGGTGGCTCAAAGGCTCAGGGTTGTTGGGCACGCTGCGCTCCGGCGCGGTGGCGGTCGAGTGCGCCATCCTCAACAACTTCCTCTGGAACGAACGCTGGACGTTCCGCGACCGGAGCGCCCTGCGGCCTCGCTTGCGGGATCGCCTGTGGCGGCTGGCGCATTTCAACGTCATCTGCGGGGCCGGCGCCGTGTTCCACCTCGCCATCCTCTGGCTGCTGGCCATCCGGCTGGGCTGGAATTACCTGGTCGCGAACCTCATCGCGATCGGCATCGTGACCTTCTGGAACTACGGCCTCAACACGACCTGGACGTGGACCAAGCTGTCGAGCTCCGTCGCGAGGCCCGTACTGCGCTTGCGGCCATCGCCAGATGCGGGGGCGATGGAATGACGCGGTGGCGCAGCGAGCTCGTGACGGCCGCCCTGCTCCTCGGGGCGCTGGCGGTGCGCCTGTGGCGTCTCGGGGCTGACAGCCTATGGTTCGATGAGGTGTGCAGCCTGGAGTTCGCGCAGCGGCCCCTCATCGCTATTGTGACCGACACGCGGGAAACGAACCCCCCGCTCTACTACGCGCTGTTGCACGGGTGGATTGGACTGTTCGGCACCTCCGAAGTGGCGTTGCGGTTCCTGTCCGTGGGGTTCGGGGTGGCGGCAGTTGGCTTGGCCGGATGGGTGGGGCATCTCCTCGGCGGCAGGCGGCTGGCCTGGGTCGCCATGGGGCTCATGGCGGTGGCCCCCCTGCCGGTGGAGTACGCCCAGACGGCGAGGGCGTATTCGCTGTTCCTGGCTGCGTCCATCGGCTCGTTCGGTTGTCTCCTCGCGTGGCTGCGGCGCCGGACATGGCGCTGGGCGCTGGCGTACGTCCTCATCACCGCGGTCATGTCCTTTGCCCATTACTACTGGGTGTTCAACGTGATCGCCCAGCAGGGGTATCTCGGCTGGCAGGTGTGGCGGAAGGAGGTCTCAGGCCGGGCCTGGGCCGTGGTCCTGGCGCTGCTCGCCGCGGGCTGTCTACCGTGGGCGGGCGTCTTGATCAGCCAGGCCGTGCGGGTCCACCAGGAAGGGTTCTGGATCCCCCGGATGGATCGCTGGAAGTTCCTGGGGGTTGTTGGCAGCTACGTGACGGTCGGGAGCCGCCAGGCCGCCTGGTGGTACCTGGCGCTGGCGGCATTTGGGTGCTGGCGCCTCCGCGTGCGGAGGAGCCTGGTGCTGGCCTGGCTGCTGTGTCCGCTGCTCATTCCGTTTGTGCTGTCCCACGTCAGCACGCCGATCTTCGTGGGCTACTACACGATTGCCGCCGCCCCGGCGCTGTACCTGCTGCTTGGCAACGGCTGGCTGCATCTTCCCGGCCGCTGGCTCAAGACGGTCGTCGCGACGGCCATGATCGCCGCCGCCTCCATCAGCCTCGGACGCGTGTATCAGCGTGAGATGGAGCCGTGGCGCGCCCTCGTCCGGACGGTTGAACAGGCGCTCCATCCGGCCGATGCAGTGGTCGTTTTCGGGTTGGCCGCGCGTCCCTTTGAGTACTACTACCGCGGCAGCGCGCCGCTCCATCACGTGTCGGCCGGCTCTGCCGAGGGAGTGCAGGCGGGGCTATCGTCCGGCGGGCTCATGCCAGGCTGCGAGCGGGTCTGGTTGGTCATCCGGAAGGACCCCTATACGGATCCGCAGGTCATCCTCAAGGCGTTCCTGAAGCGGTACCCCCAGGCGCAGCAACTGGAGGCGAGGAGCTATCAGGACCAGCTCTTCGTGTATGGAGTTGAGCTCGGCCGCGAGCTGAGCCGACCCAGGCTGGCGCAGACATGACCTCCACGACGAGCCGGTTCGCGCGCGTCTGCCTGGTTGGTTCGCTGGCGGGCATCTGGCTGGCGCTGCAGGCGTGGATGGCGCAGGCCCACTGGATCAACGCGGATGAAGGCGCGCACCTGATGGACGCGAGGCTGGCGATGGAGGGCCTCGTGCCCGAGGTCGATTACCATGCCCGCCAGCCGCTCTATGTCTATGCGTATGTGCCGTTCCTGAGGTTGCTGGGCGTCGGGTATGCGGCGGGGCGGGTCATGCCGATCCTGGCGACCGCGCTGGCGGCGTGGGTGCTGTTCCTCCTCGGCCGCCGGCTCTGGGGCAGGGGGGTCGGCGCGGCGGCTGCGCTGCTCTACCTCTATACCCCGACCATCTTCATCAATGCCGCCGTCGTGAAGACCGAGCCGCTGGCCATCCTCCTCACGGGCCTCGGGCTCTACGGCGTCGTGGCACATCTCCAGGGCGGCCGCTGGCAGCCGCTGGTCCTGGCGGGCGCGTCGCTGGGCGCCGGTTACTACGTGCGCGAATCCAGCCTGGCCGGCGTGCTGGCGTCGGCGCTGCTCCTCGTCCTGTGGGCGCGGCGCGACGGCGTGCTGGCGCTGGCCCGTCGGTTGGGCCTGTTCGGGCTGGGCTACGGGGCGGTCGTCGCCGGCGTCCTGCTGGCTTATACGCGGTGGCTTCCGGCCTCGGAGCTGCTCTCGCGGGCGAGCCTCTCGCCGCTGGCGGCGGTCTCCGCGAGCGTCGGGCGCATCTTGGGCTGGATGCCGCGCGCAGAGGCTGCGATGGCCACGGTCCGCCAGTCGAGCCAGCCGTGGTTTGAGACGGTGGACCGGCTGCATGACGTGGCGCGCCTCAACCTGCACTTCCTCGCCGGCACCGCCGTGGCGGCCGCCCTGTGGTGTGCGCTCAGCCGAACCGGGAAAGTGCCTGGCACTTTTCCACAGGCGAAGCGTTATTCGAACCGGGAAAGTGCCTGGCACTTTTTCCTGGCGTTTGTGTGGCTGGCGAGCCTGGTGGTGCTGTACAGCTACCACGTCCTGCACCGCGGATTTTTCCAGTACTACTTCCGCGAGCTGATCCCCCCGATGGCGCTGTTGACGTCCTGCGCGGTCTTCGGGCTGCTGCGCCGGCTGGACGCTCCGGCAAGCCACGCCTGGCGGCTGGTGGGTGTTGTCCTCGGCAGCGCGCTTGCGGCTTGGGGGCTGGAACGTGCCGGCTGGAAAGCCGGCGTGCCGCTTGCGCTCGTGGCGATTGGGCTCATCGGAGGGACATCATTCCGAGCGGCGCTGGGCTCAGCCCGCGTTCGCACGCGCTACCTGCCGGGCGCGCTCGCCATCTTCGCAGCGCTGTTGGTGGTGCGGTTCACGCCGCTGGCCGGCGGGCCGTATCCAAAGAGCGGCGTACTGCTCGTGGCGGCGGGGTTCGTCGCGGCGCTTGGGCTGGCCCGGTTGACGGCGCAGCGATGGACATGGCGCGCTGCGGGCGCCTTCACCGGCCTCTCGGCTGTCGGCGCCGCGCTCGTCCTGTCCGCCGCGTACGCGGGGCCGGTCGCCGACCGCTCGTATGACTGCGACTGGCCGCCGGCGACCGTGGCGGCGGTCGCCCAGACGGTGGCCGAGCACTCCTCGCCGGGGGATGACGTGCTCTCCGGCGCGATGATCTGGGAGGTGACGTCGGGGCGGCGGCCGTTCCTGCGCCTCTCGCACCCGCTCGGGTTGATGGAGGGGATGTCGGAAGAGGAGCAGGGACGCATCAGCGCGGCGCTGGCGGAGCATCCGCCGCAGGTCATCGTGATGGACCGGTACACCCACCTGACGTACGGAAGACACCTCCCGCTGGAGACCCTGCTGGCCTCGTCCTACCGGCTGGTTGGTGAGTTCACCCCGCCCTTCAGGGCGGGGTTCACAGACGCGCGCTGGCCGGTGCGGGTCTATGCCCGTCGAGACCAGGCGCCCTCCCCATGACGTTCGTCCTGCTCTTGTGCTATCTCACCGTCATCTATCTCAGGCCGGCGGAGTGGATCCCCTGGATGCTGGGGTGGCAGCTCATGGACACCATGATGCTGGGCGCCGTCTTCTTCCTCTTCCTCGTGGTGGCGCTGACCAAGGGGAGCAACCTCGTGCGCATCCCGCACAACCGGTTCATGGTGGGGTTCTTCGGCGCGATCATCGTGTCGCACGTCGCCAACGGCTACCTCGGCGGTATGATCCAGGCGGTCGCCGGCTTCACGGTGAACGTGATCACGTACTTCCTCGTGGTCAACATCGTGACCACCCAGCGCAAGCTGCAGACATCGTTGTGGCTGCTCGCGATCCTCACGGCGCTCTTGGCCTGGCAGGGCCACGTGCAGGCGACCACGGGGGTCGGCTGGGCGGGCCAGTGGCCTGTCGAAAACGGACGCATCACCTGGATCGGCATCTTCGACGACCCGAACGACTTGGCGCTGGCGTTCGTCATCGTGGTGCCGGTGCTCCTGGCGTATCTCGCCGGCCCCTCGTTCATCGGCTTCAAATGGCTGCCGATCGCGCTCATCGGGCTGCTGGTCTATGGGATCTACCTGACCAACTCCCGCGGCGGGATGCTCGCGCTGATGGCGGCGGTCGGGTACTTCTTCGTCCGGCGTTCGAAGCACCGCGTGATGGGGAGCCTCATGGGAGGGGCGGTCGCGCTGTTGTTCCTCCTCTTCGGCCCCTCCCGTCTGGGCATGGTTTCGGTGGAGGAGGATTCCGCCGCCGGGCGGCTGGACGCCTGGTACTACGGGTTTCAGCTCCTGAAGCACCGCCCGATCTTCGGCGTTGGGCAGAACATGTTCACCGACGACTATCCACTGACCGCGCACAACTCCTTCGTGCTGGCGTTTGCGGAGCTGGGGCTGGTGGGATTCTTCTGCTGGGTGGGGTTGCTGTACGTGACGTTCAAGGGGTTGGCCATGGTCGAAAAGCATCCCCGGCTGTGGCCCTATGCCGTCGGCCTGGAATCCGCTCTCGTGGGCTTCTGCGCCGCGGCATTTTTCCTGTCACGGACGTACATCCTCATCCCGTACCTGCTCGTCGCGTTCTCTGCCGCGCTCGCCAATGTGGCCCGGATCCAGTTGGCGGAGTTCACCGTGCAGTTCGGCAGGGCGGACATCCGGAACGTGGCGCTGGCCTGCTTGGGCATCCTGGTGCTGCTGCAGGTGGCGATGAAGACATGGCTCTAGACGAGTGCGGAGTGCGGAGTGCGGAGTGCGGAGTTGAGCGCCTGCCGTTTGTGTCGGTGGTGGTGCCGGCGCGCAACAACGCGCGCACGATTGGCGCGTGCCTGGATGCGCTGATGAGCCAGGACTACCCGAAGGACCGCTACGAGGTCATCGTCGTGGACCGCCCTACCGCGGACCGGACGGCGGACATCGTCCGCCGCTATTCGGTGACGTATGTGCCCGACCCGGTCGGGCGCGGGCCTGCGGCGGCGCGGAATCTGGGGCTTGAGGTCGCGCGGGGGGACATCATCGCGTTCACCGACGCGGATTGCGTCGCGTCCCCGACCTGGCTGCGCCGCGGCGTGGAGCACTTCACGGATGGCGTCGGCTGCGTGGCCGGCGAGCTGCGGGCGTACGAGCTGCGCACCGCCGCCCATCGGTACGTCGAAAACCGCCAGGCCTACTCGCAGGCCGCGTGGGTGATGAGCGATGGGGAAAAGCCGTTTGCGGCGACCGCGAACGCGTTGTACCTCCGGTCGGTCTTCGACCGGATCGGCGCCTTCGACGGCTGGATGCGCACCGCCGAGGACGTGGACCTGGCCTGGCGGATGCAGGACCGCCTGGGGCTGAAGATCGCCTACAGCCCCGAGGCCATCGTCTTTCACCAGCACCGGGAATCGGTCGCAGCACTCCTCAAGCAGCGGCAAGGCTACGGGTACGGCTGGGTGCAGCTCTATCTGAAGCATCGGCCGCAGCTTGGGCCGCGCACCCTCAAGCACACCTACCAAGATCTCGTCAGGCTCATCCGGCGCGTCCGGCGGCTGGCGGCCGGCTGCGCCGGATGGGTGCGGGCGGGGCTCCGCGGCCGGCGCGAGCCCGAGCCGGTCGTGCAGGCCTGGCTGGACGTCCTCTGCTATCTCTGGTGGAAGGCCGGCCAGGCCCAGGCGTCGCTGCGGTATCGCGTGTGGCACCTGTGAGCACCCCATGCTGATTTCCGTGGTCGTGATCACGTACAACCGGGCCCGGAGCCTGCAGGTCACGCTGGACTGCCTGCGGGCGCAGCGCGTCTCCGGTTTCGAGCATGAAGTGGTCGTCGTGGACAACAACTCGTCCGATGGCACCCGCGACGTGGTGGCGGCCGCGCAGGCGGGCGGCGATCGGTACCTCCGATACGGTTTTGAAGGCCGGCAGGGACAGGGCTATGCGAGGAACACCGGTGTTGCGGCCGCGCGCGGCGACGTGGTGGCCTTCACCGATGACGACGTCGAGCCCGAGCCGGACTGGCTGGCCGCGCTCTCCCGGGCCTTCGACCGCCACGGAGCCGACTGCGTCTACGGCAAGGTGCTGCCGCGCTGGCAGGCGCCGCCGCCGGCCTGGCTGGGGGCGTATTTCCGCAGTCGCCTCGCCATGCTCGACCGTGGGGACGCCCCCGTAGTGGTGACGTCCACGAGCCAGCAGTTCGTGTGCGCCAATGCGGCGGTGCGGAAAGAACGGCTCGTGGCGCTGGGCGGATTTGACGCGAGGCTGGGCAACCGCGGCAACGGCTTGGGCGGAGAAGAGGACACGGAGCTGTTCGAGCGGCTGCTGGCCTCCGGCGCCCGCATCGTCTACACGCCGGACGCGGTGGTCTATCACAAGGTGCCGGCCGAGCGCATGCGGCTCGCGTACTTCCGGCGATGGCATTTCGAGCACGGCGCTTCGACGGCGCGTTACCTGCCGCCCGCGAAGGGCCGGAGCGTCCTCGGCGTCCCCTGGTGGGCGCTCAGGGAGCTGGCCGGCCACGGCGCGGCCTATGTGGCCAGCCTCGGCTCATCGGACGCCGAGCGTCGGCTGATGCACCAGATGCGGGTCGTGTACGGGTTGGGGCTGGTGTCCGGCAAGCTCCGGATGGCGCTGCGGGGGGAGGACGGATGCCGCCGCTCGTGAGCGTCATTATTCCGGCATACAACGCCGGGCGGTTCATCCGGGAAACGGTGGAGTCCGCCTTGAACCAGACGTATCCGCACCTCGAGGTCATCGTGGTGGACGATGGCTCCCCCCAGCCGGTGGCCCAGGTCGTTGAGGCGGATCCCGCGCGCGTGCGCTACATCCGGAAGCCCAACGGCGGCCCGGCCAGCGCGCGCAACGCCGGCCTCCGCCGAAGCCGCGGCGAGCTCGTCGCGTTCCTCGACGCGGACGACGTGTGGGAGCCGGACAAGCTGGCCGCGCAGGTGGCGGCGCTCGAGGCGTATCCTACGGCGGGCCTCGCGTACGCGGCGGTGCGGAAGATCGACGCAGAGGGACGTCCGCTCCCGCCCGGCCCTCCGGCGCGCCGGCCCAGCGGCCGCATCTTCCCAGAACTCTTCATGCGGAACATCATCCCGACCTCGACCGTCGTCGTACGGCGCTCCTGCCTGGAGCAGGCGGGGCTGTTCGACGAGGCGCCGGAGCTCATCTCGGTGGAGGACTATGACCTGTGGCTGCGTGTCGCGGAGCGCTTCGAGGTGGTGGCGGTGGACCGGCCGCTCGCGCGGTATCGCATCAACGACGCCGGCATCAGCCGGCCCACCGCGCGCTCCTACGGCGGGGAGCGGCTGGTCATCGAGCGGGCGGTCGCGCGCAGCCGGGCCAGCCGTCCGGAGCTGGCGGCGCTGTTGCCTCGACGACTGGCGCAGCTCCACTTCGCGTGCGGGCACGAGTACTTCACGGCCAACCGCTTGGCGGAGGCGCGGGAGCAGTTTGCGCAAAGTCTGCGCCATCGGCCGTGGCATCTGCGGGCGGTGGCGTACTATCTCGCGACGTGCCTGGGATCGTCCGGCGTTGCGCTGGCGCGGCGGGTGAAAATTGGGACCGCTGCTCTCTTTCTTTCGCTTCAACGCCAGAAAAAGAGCAGCGGTCCCAATTTTCCAATCAGGATCCTCCACCTCCTCAATACACTGGAGATGGGCGGGGCGGAGCAGGTGGTCCTGAACCTCGCGCAGCACATCGACCGGGAAATGTTCCAGATGCAGGTGTGCGGCCTCGGGGGCGAGGGGCCGCTGGCGGAGGAGTTCCGGCGGCTGGGGGTGCGGGTGCACGCGATGCACCGGCGGCCGGGGATTGACCTGCGTTTGGCGCTGCACCTCGCGCGCCTCCTGCGGCGGGAGCGCATCGGCGTCGTGCACACGCACAACGCGGCCCCGTGGCTCTACGGGGGCGTGGCGGCGAAGCTCGCCTGCCTGCTGCCGCGCAGCGGCAGGCAGGCCGGCGCGCGCCTCATCCACACCGAGCACAGCAACCTGTTTCCGCACCAGCGTCGGCTGATGGCGGCCGAGCGGTGGCTGGCGCGCGTAACCGACGTCATCATCGCCGATTCCGAGAAGGTGAAGCGGCACCTCGTTGAGCGGCAGGGGATCCCGGAGGCCGACGTCCGCACCGTGGTCAACGGCGTGGACGTGGGCCGGTTCGTCGATGGCGCCGCGCCGGCTGAGGCGCGGCAGGCGCTTGGGCTCAACGGCGCGCGCCCGGTCATCGGGACGGTGGGGCGCCTCGTCCCGGTGAAGGACCACCGGACGCTTCTGGAGGCGTTCCGCCGCGTGGTGGACGCCCATCCGGCGAGCTCCCTGGTCATGGTGGGAGACGGTCCGCTGCGGGGCGAGCTTGTGCATCTGGCCGGCACGCTTGGCATCGGCGAGCGGGTGCGGTTCCTCGGTGAGCGGCAGGACATCCCGGCGCTCTTGCGGGCGTTTGACCTGTTCGTGCTGTCGTCCATCAGCGAGGGGATGCCGTTGACGGTCTTGGAGGCGATGGCCGCGGGGCTGCCCGTGGTCGCGACACGGGTGGGCGGCGTGTCGGAGGCGGTGGTGGATCAGCACACCGGTTGGCTCGTGTCCCCGCGCAATCCGCACGAGATGGCCGAGGCGATGCTGGCGCTGCTGGCCGATCCTCCGCGGCGGGTGGCGCTTGGCGCGGAGGCGCAGCAGCGGGTCCGGGAACGCTTCGATCTGCATCGCATGGTGGACGCCTATGAGAGCGCTTATCGTCACCAACCTGTTTCCTAACCGCGTCGAGCCGGACCGCGGCGTGTTCAACGCCCAGCAGTTCGCGCAGCTCGCCAAGCGGTGCGACCTCACGATTGTCGCGCCGGTCCCCTGGTTTCCGAAGGCCGCCTGCCCCCACACCAACCTGGTTGGTGTGGGGGCCTGGCTGCGGCGCGTGGCGCCGCGGTGGTCCAGCTATGCGCGGGTGCCGGATGCGGAGACGCTCGGTGGCATCCCGGTGCACCACCCACGGCACTTGGTCATCCCGAACGTGGCGCGCGCCCTCTACGGCTGGCTCTTCTTCCTCGGCGTCCGGCGCACCGTGTGGCGGCTCCACCGGCAGCGGCCGTGCGATGTCATCCTGGCGACGTGGGCCTATCCCGACGTGTTCGGGGCGGCGCTGCTCGCGCGGCGCCTGCGGCGCCCGCTCGTCGCGAAGGTGCACGGCAGCGACCTCCATCTCTTCGCCCGCGGGCCCATCCGCCGGCGGCTCATCGCGTGGGCGCTGCGGCAGGCTGATGCCGTGGTTGCGGTCTCCGAGCCGCTCCGGGAAGCGCTGGTGCGCCTCGGGGTCAACCCCTCGCGGATCGCCCTGATCCCCAACGGGGTGGATCGCGAGCGGTTCCGGTCGAAGGACCGCCGCGAGGCGCGCGAGGCGCTGGGACTGGCCCCGGAGGGCCGCCGGATCGTCTTCGTGGGCAACCTCGTGCCGGTGAAGGGGCCGGACGTGCTCCTGGAGGCGATGCGGCGGCTGCCCGGCGATGTGTGTGTGAGCTTCGTCGGCGATGGGATGCTGCAGGAGGAGCTTGTGCGGATGGCGCAGGCCGATGGGCTGGGCGGCCGCGTGCAGTTTGCCGGCCGGCGGCCCCATGCCGAAATCCCGCTGTGGCTGTGCGCCGCGGACGTCATGTGCCTGCCCAGCCGCAGCGAGGGCTGCCCCAACATCGTCCTCGAGGCGCTGGCGTGCGGGCGCCCGGTCGTGGCGACGGCGGTGGGCGCGATTCCGGAACTGCTGCAGAGCGGCGAGTGCGGCATCCTCGTGCCGCCGCAGCAGCCGGCGGCGCTGGCCGAGGCGCTTACGCGCAGCTTCGAGCAGCCCTGGAGCCCGGAGCAGATCCGGCGCGCCGTCATGGCGCGCGGCTGGGAAGAGAGCGCCGGGCGCCTGGCGGAGCTCCTTCAGGCGGCGCGCAACGGGGCGCCGCACCTCCCGCAAAAAGTATCAGACACTTTTCCCGACGCGAGACGACAGGTCGAAAAGTGTCTGACACTTGTGAAGCGCGCGGTGAAGGCTGCCATCCTCCGGATGGCGCCGAAGCGGCTGCTGCTTGCGCGAGGGGATCGCCGCAGTCGGGTCGTGGCGCTGAGCTTTGACGACGGCCCGCACCCTGCGCACACCGAGCGCATCCTCGCCGTGCTGCGCGAGGAGGGGGTCCAGGCGACGTTCTTCCTCGTCGGCGCCGAAGTGCAGAAGTACCCCGCGCTCGCCAGGGCCATCGTCCGCGACGGGCATGCGGTCGGCGGCCATTCGTGGTCGCATCACCGGCTGAACGGGATGGGTCGGGAGGCGCTCGTCAAAGAAGTGGAGCAGACCGCGGCGGCGATTCAGGAGACGACCGGCGTCTCGAGCCGTCTGGTTCGCCCGCCGTATGGCGCGATGAGCCTCCCGCTGCTTGGCTACGCGGCCGCGCGCGGGTGGACCGTCGTCCTCTGGTCGGTGGAGAGCGGGGATCATCGTCGGGAGGCCACGCCCGCCTCGATGCGGGCCGCGGCCCGGTCGGCCGGGCCGGGGGACATCGTCTTGCTGCACGAGGATTCCCCGCACACGGTCGAGGCCCTCCGGGATCTCATCCGGGACCTGAAGGGCCGGGGGCTTGGCTTCGCCACCGTTGAGGAGCTGGCGGGACGCCGATGAACGACGGCCACATGCCTATCGTCTACTTCGGCAACGACTGGTTCGCAGAAAACCGCACCAGCAGCCACCACATCGCAACACGGCTCGCGGAGCGGCTTCCGCTGCTCTATGTCGAGGTGCCCGGGCTCCGGGCGCCCAAGGCCAGCGCGCGCGACGCGAAAAAGCTCTGGAAGAAGCTGAGCCGGGCCACCAGCCTGCCGAGCCGGATTCACCCCGCCCTTTCAGAAAAGGGCGGGGTTCACCCGCAGATGTGGCATATGACCCTGCCGCAGATTCCGTTCCGCACGCTGCCCGGCGTTGGCGCGCTGAACCGGCGGCTCGGCCGGTGGCTGGTCAAGCGGGCGCTGCGGCATCTCGGGTTCGAGCGGCCCCTGCTCTGGTTCGCAGTGCCACACGCGGCGCCGCTGGCCGGGCAGCTGGACGAGCGCGGCCTTGTCTACTACTGCATCGACGACTACGCGTCGCTGCCCGATGTCGACCGCCGCGAGATCCGGCGCCTGGACGAAATACTGGCGCGCCGGGCCGACCAGGTGTTCGTCGCCTCGCGGGCGCTGCTCGAAGCGAAACAGCCGCTCAACCCGCGCACCGCCTACAGCCCGCACGGGGTTGACGTGGAGCTGTTCGGGCGGGCGCTGAACCCGGCGCTGCCGCTTGCCGCCGGCGCGCGGGCGCTCCGGCATCCGGTCATCGGGTTCTTCGGCCTGCTGGAGGCGTGGACGGATCTGGAGCTGCTCAGCTATCTCGCGCGCTCGCGGCCCCAGTGGACGTTCCTCCTGATCGGGCGGGCCGCGATCGACGTCAGCGTTCTGCGGTCGCTGCCCAACGTGATCCTTCCGGGGCCGCAGCCCCATGAGACGCTGCCGCAGTGGGCGAAGGCGTTTGATGTCGCCATCGTGCCGCTGCGCCAGAACGAGCAGGTGCGCCATTCCAATCCGCTGAAAGTGCGGGAATACCTGGCCGCGGGCAAGCCGGTGGTGTCGGTGCCGATCCCAGAAGTGGAGCGCTTCGCCGATTGCGTCGGCATCGCGCGGACCCACGAGGAGTTTCTCGCCAAGACCGAAGACGCCCTCAAGACGGACAGTACGGAGCAGCGGGCCGCGCGCCTGCGGGCGGTGGCTGGCATGACGTGGGAGGCGCGGGTGGACGAGGCCCTGGGCATCGTGCAGGACCGCCTAGCAAAAGGTGTCAGACACCTTTCAAAGCGGGAAAAGTGTCTGACACCTTTTGCGCCGATCCGGGTGGGCATCGTTGGCGCCGGCTATGTCAGCGCCTACCACCTCCGGGCGCTGACGCGCGTGCACGGCGTGACCGTCGTCGGCATCGCCGACCCGAACCAGGCCGCCGCACGGCAGGCTGCCGCGACGTTCGGCATCCCGGCCGTGTGCCGGAGCCTGGAGAAGCTGGCCGAAGCCAAGCCGGACGTCGTCCACATCCTCACGCCGCCGGCGCTGCACGGCGAGCTGGCCGTGCGCGCCATGCAGTTGGGCTGCCATGTGTTCGTCGAGAAGCCGATGGCGGAGACCGTGGAGGAGTGCGACCGGATGATCGAGGCGGCCCAGGCCACCGGCCGCGTGCTTTCCGTGAATCACTCCGCGCGCATGGATCCCGTGGTCTTGCGTGCCCTCGAGCTGGTGCGCCGGGGTGCGTTGGGCGAGGTGCTCGCGGCGCATTTCTTCCGCAACTCGGACTACCCGTCGTATGCCGGTGGTGCCATGCCGGCGTTCTACGGGCGGGGCGGCTATCCCTTCGCGGACCTCGGCGCGCACGGCCTCTCTCTCCTTGAAGCGTTCCTCGGGGCGGTCACGCGCGTCGAGGTCCGGTACCGCTCGACCGGCCGCGACCCGCACCTGTTCTTCGACGAGTGGCACGCCGTCGTCGAGGCCGAGCGCGGCCGGGGCGCGATGTACCTCTCGTGGAATGCGCGGCCCATGCAGAACGAGCTGGTGATCCACGGCACGCGCGGGCGGCTGCACGTCGACTGCTACCTGCAGACGCTCAGCCTCCACCGGACGCTGCCGGCGCCGAAGCCCATCCAGCGCATGCTTGGCACGGCGCTGGTGGCGCTCGGCCAGCTCTACCGCGTGCCGCTGAACGCGATCAAGTTCCTCACCGGGCGCCTGGCGCCCAACCCGGGCATCGGCGTCTCGGTGCGCCGGTTCTATGAGGCGCTCGCAGCCGGCGGGCCGCCGCCCGTTTCCGCCGAGGAGGGCCGGCGTATCGTTTGCTTGATCGAGCAGGCCGGCCGCGAGGCGGACGCGGCCAAGGCGCGCGCGTTCGCCCCGCCCTTAAGGGCGGGGTTCGCCTCATCCCCGGCGGCGGTGCCGCCCCGCATCCTGGTCACGGGCGCCAGCGGCCTGCTCGGCGGCGCGCTGCTTGGCCGCCTGCGCCAGCGCGGAGAGACGGTCCGGCTCCTCCTGCGCCGTCCGGCGCCGGCGCTCGCCGCCGACCCGCAGATCGACGTAGTGTATGGCGACCTGGGCGATCCTGAGGCGGTGGACCGCGCGGTCCGCGGCGTCGAGCTTGTCTACCATGTCGGCGCGGCGACCGGGGGCCGCCGGGCCGCGTTTGAGGCAGGCACCATCTGGGGTACGAAGAACGTGGTGGCCGCGTGCCTCCGCCACGGGGTGAAGCGCCTCGTCTATGTCAGCTCGGTCGGCGTGCTGGACCACGCGGGGCATCGGCCGGGGACGCCCATCGATGAGACCGCTGCGCTGGAGCCACGGCCAGCGCTGCGCGGCTTCTACACGCAGGCGAAGCTCAATGCCGAACGCATCGTCCTGGACGCCATCCGGCAGCAGGGGCTGCCGGCGGTCATCCTGCGGCCGGGCCAGATTTTCGGCCGGGGGGCGGAGCAGTTCGCCCCGACCGGCACCATCACCTTCGGGGGCCGCTGGTTCGTCGTCGGCGATGGCCGCCTGCCCTTGCCGCTGGTGTACGTCGACGATGTCGTCGACGCGCTGCTGCTCGCCGCCCAGCGCGACGGCGTCCTGGGCTCGACCTTCCACATCGTGGATCCCGCCGACGGCCTGATGCAGCACGACTACATTGACGCATGCCGTCGCCTCGCCGGCCCGCAGCTGCGCGTGTCCTACGTGCCACGCCCGGTGTTGATGGCGGCCGCTATCCTGGCCGGCGTCGTCAGCCGTCTCACCAAGGTTCACCTGCCGCTGTCGCTGTACCGGCTGCGGTCGAGCCGCCCGCTGGGGCCGTTCGATGGCCGCGCCGCGAGAGAGGTGCTCGGCTGGACGCCGCGCATCGGCGCCCGCCGGGGTCTTGACGCCGCCGGCAACGGGCAGGACAGGACCTGAAGATGATCCGCAACGCGCACCTGTGGTTGCCTGGGGTTCTGCGGCACCGGCCCGCGGAAGCGCCGCCGGGCGCGACGGTCCATGTGCTGTTCTGCGTCGCGGATCACTTCGAGCCCAACGTTGGCGGCGCCGACGCCGCGACGCAGCGCCGCCGGGTGGAGCGCTGGGTCACAGAGTACCCGCGCCTGGCCCGCTGGCACCACGATAGCGATTGGAAGATACCGCGCCCCACCTTCTTCTACCCGGCCGAGGCCTACCAGCCCGATCTCGTCGAGCTGCTGGCGACGTTGTGCCGAGAGGGATTCGCCGAGGTGGAGGTGCAGCTGCACCACCACGACGACACCGACGTGACGCTGGCGCAGAAGCTCGAACAGGCGAAAGCGGATTTCGCGCGGCACGGGCTGCTGGCGAGGGACAAGGCGACCGGGCAGGTCCGGTTCGGGTTCGTGCACGGCAACTGGGCGCTGAACAACTCGCGGCCCGACGGGGCGTGGTGCGGCGTGAACGACGAGCTCGCCGTCCTGCAGCAGGCGGGCTGCTACGCGGACTTCACGATGCCCTCGGCGCCGCACGAGACGCAGGCGCGGAAGGTGAACAGCCTCTACTATGCGGCGGGCGATCCGACGCGGCCGAAGTCGCACGACACCGGGTGGGACGTCCGCGTGGGCGGGCAGGCCCCCACACCAAAGGATTTGGCGTGGGGGCAGGGCAACGGCCACCTGCTGCTTGTCCAGGGGCCACTGGCGCTCAACTGGTCGCGGCGGAAATACGGCCTCTTGCCGCGGATTGAGAACGGCGAGATCAGCGCCGCCAACCCGCCGACGCCGCGACGCGCGGATCTCTGGGTGCGCCAAGCCATCAGCGTCAAAGGCCGCGAGGAATGGGTGGTCGTCAAGGTGCACACCCACGGTGCCAGGGAGGACAACGCGGCGGTGCTGCTGGGCCGGCCGATGGATGAGCTGTGGACGTATCTGGAGACGCGCTACGACGACGGCGCGCGCTTCCGGCTGCACTACGTGACCGCGCGCGAGCTGGTCAATATCATCAGGGCCGCGGAGCAGGGCCTGGGCGGAGACCCCGACTGCTACCGGGACTACGAACTCACCAGCGCGCTTCAACACGACGGAAAAAGTGCCAGGCCGCTCTGTCGAACAGCCAGTGGGACGACTGCAAAAAGTGTCAGACACTTTTCGACCCGCCGTCTCGCATCGGGAAAAGTGTCTGACACTTTTTGCCTTGTGGCCGTAGCGTTTCGACAGAGCAGTGCCTGGCACGTTTCGGTCGCGGGGGTGCCATGAAGATCCGGACACTGCTCGTGTGGGTGATCGTGCTGACGATCGGGTATCGGGCGCTCCATGCGGCGCGGCCGCCAGCCGCGCGCGGCGCGGACCCCGGGCTCTACTGCGGGTTTGAGGAGCTGAAGCCGTGGGACATTTCCCCTGAGCAGGGATTTGCGCTGTCGCTCTCCACCGAGCATGTCACAGAGGGCGCCCACTCGCTCAAAGCGGTCTTCCCGAAGGACGACTGGCCCAGCATCAATACGAAGAAACTGTCGCAGCCGGTGCGGGAGTTCGAGGCGCTGACGCTGGACGTGTTCAACCCGCAGCCCGACCCGGTGCCGTTCGCGGTGCGTGTGGACGACCGGGCGCGGAAGAAGGTGACGATCGACTACCCCCTGCAGCCGGGGCCGAACCGCGTCCACATCCCGCGGGAGCGGCTGCAGAAACTGGATACGTCGCAGCTCTTCTTCCTCGTGCTCTTCGTGGACCAGGCCGGCAAGGAAGTGACGCTGTACTTCGATAATCTGCGCTTGGTCCCGCGCGGCGGTGTGGCTGTGCAGACCCCACCGAGCAAAAACGGGACCGTTTCAATTTTCCAGACGGCTGCCGATAGGAAAATAGAAACGGTCCCAATTTCTGCGCCGCAGCGCGCGGCGCCGCGGCCGGCGATGCCAGTGCCGCCGCCGGTCCCGGAGCCTGCGCCACAGACGAGCGGCTCGCTGGACGTGATGGTCGTGCGGCTGCGCGGCGAGCCGGGGGGCCCGGCGCTGGTGTCAAACGGCGTCCCGTTCGCGCCCGGGCAGCTCGCCTCGGAGCGCGACGTCGTGGTGCTGCGCGATGGCCAGGAGCTGCCGATCGCGACGCAGGTGCTGGCGCGGTGGCCCAAGGATCACTCCATCCGGTCGCTGCTCGTCCAGTTCCATCTCCCGGGGCTCGACAGCGACGCACCGGTGACGCTCGTCTGGGGCCGGACGCGGCAGGCGACGGACGCGTCGCCGACGCCGATCGCGTGGGACGCGCCCGAAGGGTTCTTGGCACTTCCTGCCTACTGGCTGTGCGACTCGCAGGTGATCGGCGCGCAGGTGCCGATGTACGCGCACGGGTTTCCTGGCTACGACACGCAGATCAGGCAGCACTATCCGCTCAGGCGGGATGACCAGCTGCAGGGCGACATCCGCGTCGATGGCTACTACAGCACCCCGCACGCCTTCTACCAGCTCTACGTCCGCTCCGGCGAGCCGGACATCTTCCTGGCGGCGCGCAAGGAGCTGCTGGCGTACCGGGAGCGCGAGCTCGTCCACGAGGGGCCGGATGCCGGCCGCCACATCACCTACTCGCAGACCCGCTACGTCTACGTGGAGGCGATGGCGGACGACTACTTGCTGACCGGCGATCCCCGCTCACGCGAGGTCGCCAAGGCCATGGTGGACTACCTCACGCGCACGTTCCCGCCCTCCAAGGCGTTCTACCCGAAGGGCGCGACGAACTTCTGGACCGAGCGCGAGGCGGCGTCTCCCTTGCTGGGCGTGGTCGCCTACTACGAGATGACCGGGGAGGACCACTTCCTCCGGTTGGCGAAGGAGTACGTGGACAACCTCTACAAGACCCAGCAGGAGTGGCCGGAGCGCGGCGGCTTCATCCACAACCTCTACGCCCACGACACGGAGGAAGGGGCGCGGCCCGACGAGTACGGCGGCTCGCCGTTCATGACGGGCCTGTTGCTGGAGGGGATCAGCCGGTACCACCGGCTCACGGGCGATGAGACCGCGGCCCGCTCGATCTTCATGGCGCTCGACTGGCTGATGAACGAGGGGCTGGCCTCTGACGGCAGCACGTTCCTGTACCTGACCTCGGACAATTACCGGGGCGAGCCGGGCCATCCGGACCTCAATATGCTCGTCGCGCACGCCTTCGGCTACGGCTACAAGCTGAGCGGCTACACGCGCGCCGATTACCTGGACCTCGGCACGCGGATCTTCCAGCGGGGGATCCAGGACGCCTTCCTGGGCAAGCGCAAGCACTTCAACCAGAACTTCCGCTCCAGCGGCCACTTCCTCGCGTACATCGCCCAGCCGGCGGCCGCGACGGGGGAGCTTCCGCCGATGGGAGACATCCTCTACCAGGGCGACTTCGAGTACGGCCCCGACGGATGGGCGACGGTGAGTGAGGCCACGAAGCTGGAGCTGGATGCCGCCGAGGCGTCCAGCGGCCGGCGGGCGCTGAAGGCGCGCCGCGAGACCGCCGGGCCGGAGCTCGCGGTGGGCAAGACGATGCCGGGCTGGTCCCTGGACGAGCACCCGATGCTGCGGCTGGCCTACAAGGCCCCGCAGGGGACATCGCTCGGCGTACGGTGCCAGACGAGCTACAACGACTGGGTGACGCTAGGGGAGGATGCGCCGGAGGGCCTGCCTGCCGCGCCGGACGGGCAGATGAGTAGCGCGGCGCAGGCAGGCGGCGCCTTCGCATTGACCGGCGACGGCGCGTGGCACGAGATGACGCTGGATGTGCGCGAGGCCGTCCACCGCGTCCTGCCCGGCGTCGGGGAGCTGAAGGGTTGCCATGTCTTCACACGCCACGAGGTTGCGGCCGGCAGCGCCTTCTGGCTTGATGGCGTGCAGATCACCAAATGACGACGAAACGGAAAAGGTGTCAGACACCTTTCAAAGCGGGAAAAGTGTCTGACACCTCTATGACCGATCCGACGGTGACGCATCGGCCGCGCCAGGCATCGACACGACGCTGGCTGGACCGCTGGGTGGCGCTGTTGCGCACGATCGGCAACGTGCAGGCGTGGATTCTCCTCACGCTGTTCTACGTGGTGATCCTCGCCCCCTTCGGGATGGTCTTCCGGCTCGTCGCGGATCCGCTGCGGGCCCGCCATCGCGCCTCCACCTGGCAGCCCTTCGCGCGCCAGTACGACCGGATCGATCAGGCCTTGGAGCAATCATGAAGTGCCAGGCACTTTCCCGCTTCGAATTTCGGGCAGCCTGTGGAAAACTCGGAGTTTTCCACAACCTGGCGAAAATTCCAACCGGCGAAGTGCCTGGCACTTTTTACGCGCGATGAATATTCTTGGGATTTCTTGTTTTTACCATGACGCGGCGGCGGCGCTGGTGCGCGATGGCATCCTCACAGCGGCGGCCGAGGAGGAGCGGTTCAGCCGCGTGAAGCACGACTTCGGCTTCCCCCACCTTTCGATCCGGTTTTGCCTGGAGCAGGCGGGCCTCACGGCCGGCGATCTCGATTACGTCGTCTTCTACGAGAAGCCGTTTTTGAAATTCGAGCGGATCCTGCTGACGCAGCTCCAGGGGTTCCCGCGCACGCTCGACACGTTTCGCCGCTCGATGACCAACTGGCTGCTCGACAAGCTCTGGGTCAAGCAGACCATTCAGAGCGCGCTCGACGTGCCGCCGGAGAAAATTCTGTTCAGCCAGCACCACCTCTCGCACGCGGCGAGCGCGTTCTTCTGCTCGCCGTTCAAGGAAGCGGCGGTCCTGACGGTGGACGGTGTCGGCGAATGGACGACGACGATGCTCTCGCATGGGAAGGCGACGTGGGACGGCCAAGGCGGCAACGAGCTCAAGCTGCTGTCGGAGATCCGCTTTCCGCATTCGCTGGGGCTGTTGTATTCCGTCTTCACCGCGTTTCTCGGCTTCGAGGTGAACGAGGGCGAGTACAAGGTCATGGGGATGGCGCCGTACGGCACCCCCCGGTTCGTGGACAAGGTCTGGCAGGTGATCCACCTCGATCGCGACGGCAGCTTCTGGCTGGACCTGGATTACTTCTCATACCACTATTCCGCGACGCGCGCGTACAGCCCGAAGTTCCTGACGCTCTTCGGCGAGCCGCGCGACCGGAAGGCGCCGTTTGTCACGCACGAGGCCTGGACGCGGGACGGCACCACCCGCGAGGCGGATGTGACATCAAGCCAGCACTACGCGGACCTGGCCGCCAGCATTCAGCGGGTGACCGAGGAGGTCATGCTTGCCCTCGCGCGCCGGGCGCATGAGCTGACCGGTTCGAGCCGGCTGTGCCTCGCCGGCGGTGTGGCGCTCAACAGCGTCGTCAACGGCCGCATCCTGCGCGAGCTGCCGTTCAAGGAAGTCTTCATCCAGCCGGCGGCCGGCGACTCCGGGGGGGCGGTCGGGGCGGCGCTGTGGGCGTATCACGTCCTGCTCCAAAAGCCGCGGCGGTTCGTCATGGAGCACGCGTACTGGGGCCAGCAACACGGCGAGGACGTCATCGCGGCGGCTGTGGCCCGCGCGGGCGTGGCCGCCGAGCGCTTCGATTCGGACGACCGCCTGACGCAGCACGTCGCTCGCCTGCTGGCCAGCGGCAAGGTGGTGGGGTGGTTCCAGGGCGCGTTCGAGTGGGGCCCGCGGGCGCTCGGCAACCGCAGCATCCTGGCCGACCCGCGCCGCGACGACATGAAGGCGATCGTCAACCACAAGATCAAGTTCCGCGAGCCCTTCCGGCCGTTCGCCCCCTCGATGCTGGACCGCAGCGTGGCCGACTACATCGAGCTCGCCAACGGCCAGTGTGCCGACCCTGCGCGGTTCATGCTCATGGTCGCACCCATCCGGCAGGACAAAAGGGCCACGATCCCCGCGGTCACCCATGTGGACGGCACCGGGCGGCTGCAGTCGGTCGAGCGGCGCCTGAACCCGCTCTACTACCGGCTCATCGAGGCGTTCGAGCAGGAGACCGGCGTGCCGGTCGTGCTGAACACTTCGTTCAACCTCAAGGGCGAGCCGATCGTCAACACGCCCGATGAGGCGATCTCGACGTTCCGGCGCAGCGAGATGGACGCGCTCGTCCTGGGGCACCAGGTCTTGACGAAAGGATAAGGAGCCGATGGCCAAGTGGATCAAGCGAGTGAAGGGCTACGGGGGCATCGTCGGGGAGCTGCTGGGGTTTCTGTGGAAGCAGAAGCTCTGGTGGCTGATCCCGGCGCTCGTGCTGCTGCTGCTCTTCGGGCTGCTCCTGCTCTTCGCCCAGAGCACCCCGCTCGCCCCCTTCGTGTACACGCTGTTCTGAGGGACGCATGCAGGTGATCGACGGGACAACGGACATCGCCGTCAGCGGCGAGCGGCCGCGCCAGGCCACGGAGGCCGAGCGCTGGCTGCTGCGCTGGGCGCTGCTCATCTGCCTCGGGGTGGCGTTGGGCCTGCTCTCCTTCCTCAGGCTGGGGACGACCGGGGATCTGCTCGTGGGCTTTCTGCGGGGGGGCTGCCGGCAGATCGGGGCCATCGGGCTCACCCTGACCGTTGGGACGCTCGTCGTGGGACGGCTGTGCCGATGGGCGAGGCTGGACGCCGCGGTGCGCCGCATCAACGTCGTGTGGCTCAAGCTCCTGGCTGGCGGGGGTGTTGCGCTGCTGGCCGCCGAGGTGTTCATGCGCGCGGTGTTCTTCGACGGGGCGAGCTTCGGGTGGGGGGCGGGGCCGATCGTAGAGCGCTTCGAGCAGCGCTACTACCACCTGAATCGATTCGGCTCGCGCGGCCCGGATGCCCTCGGGCCGAAACCGCCGGGGGCCCTCCGGATCATGGTGCAGGGCGATTCCATCACCTTCGGCGCAGGCTTGAGAGACGAGCACGACGCCTACCCCTCGCTTGTGCTGAGCGGCTTGCAGCGGGCGGCTCCCTCGCGCATTGAGATGAGCGTGCACGCCGTCGGCGGGCACCACATCGTCACGCACCTCGAGAACCTGCAGCGGTTCGGTCCGGAAGTGGAACCGGACGTCCTGATCTACCAATGGCACCTCAATGATACGGAAACGGATGAATTCCAGCAGCTGGGGGTTCGCGACCGGCCATGGGCGAGCCTCTTCTGCCACAAGCTGCTCCAGCGCGTCTCGTATGCGTGGTGGTTTCTCGATTTCGAGCTGGCGATCCGGCTGCTCGGGACGAGGCGAGATTTCGAGCGGTATTTCCAGGCGGTCCTGTCGTTGGATCAACCCAGATGGACCGGGTTCGAAGCGGTCTTCCGCGCCTGGGCGGCGCAGAGCCGGCAGCTCTGCCCGCGCGTGGCCGTCCTGCTGTACCCCTCGGAGATCGGCACTCCCGGCGACTACGAGTTTCAAGCGCACCATGAGCGGGTCCAGGAGATCGCGTCAGACTACGGCATCCAGACGGTCGATTTGCTCGAGTACCTGGGAGATGTGCGGGACTGGCGCCAGGTGGCGGTGAACCGCTTCGACCTGCACCCGAACGCGTTCCTCCACCGGCGCATGGCCGAAGTCCTCCTGGGCTGGCTCCCCGTGTGGTGGCCGGAGCTGTTCAACTGATGCGCGTGGTGGCGCTGACGTTTCACGACATTGCCGGCGACGGCGGGACGGCGGACCCGCAGCCTGAGGGCCTCTCCCGCATCACGGCGGAGGAGCTGGAGCAGGTGCTGCTGCCGCTGCGCCATCGCGGGTATCAGACCGTCAGCTCGCGCGCGTTCCGAGCCTGGCAGCAGGGCGCCAAGGCGCTGCCGGAGCGGGCGGTCGTGCTGACGTTCGACCACGGCTACGCAAGCCACTTCGGTGTCGCCACGTCGCTCTTGCTGCGCCACCACTTCAGCGGGACATTCTTCGTGACGGTGGAGCGCATTGGCCGCCCGGGCTACATGGCGTGGGAGCAGCTGCGCAAGCTCGTGTTCCTGGGCATGGAGATCGGCTCGCGCGGCCTGTCGCCCGACCCGTTGACGCGGCTCTCCCATGAGCAGCTGGACGAGTCGCTGACGGAATCCAAGCGGCTGCTGGAGGAGCGGCTGGGGATCCCGGTGCGGGCGCTGGCCGCGCCGGGCGGGCTGTGGAGCGCGGCGGTGGCCGCGGCCGCGCAGCGGGCCGGCTACGACGCGGTGTGGGCCTCGACGGTCGGTACCAACGGGCGGGAGACGAACCCGCAGGCGCTGCGGCGCATCGTCGTCCGCCGGCCGTTTTCCGCCGAGCGGATCGTCTCGATGGTGGAGGGCTGGCAGCCGTCGTTCTGGTGGGCGGCGAACCAGCAGCTTGCGATCCGCGCCCTGAAGCGGACGCTCGGGACCTACTGGTACGAGCAGCTCAAGCGCCGGCTGGTGCCAGATGCGTAATGACAGGCGTGTAGGCGTGCGTGTTCATATGCCGCTAGTCAAACGATTTGAGGATTTGGAAACTTGGCAGGCGAGCCGCCATCTGACGCAGGCCATCTACAACCTGACCGAAGACGGTGCGTTTAAACGAGACTTCGGTTTGGTTGATCAAGTCCGTCGAGCATCGGTGTCTATCATGAACAATGTCGTTGAGGGGTTTGACAGCGGTTCGACAGCCGAATTTAT
>CAZKXY010000013.1:0-24820 GCA_964556925.1 uncultured Planctomycetales bacterium
CGGAGCTGCCCTGGAAGCGGTGAGCCTGTCCATTATTTATGCGTAATTCAATAATTCGGAGTGTAGAATGCGGAGTGCGGAGTGAGCCTGACCATTCCGCATTCCGAATTCCGCATTCCGCACTCGAATGCGGTACGCGGTGCTCTCCGACATCCACAGCAATCTCGAGGCGCTCACCGCGGTGCTGGACCATCTCGCATCGGAGCGCGTCGATCGGTATCTGTGCCTCGGGGACGTGGTCGGCTACGGCGCGGATCCGGCGGCGTGCCTGGCGCGCCTGGAGGAGCGCCAGGCGACCGTGGTCGCCGGCAACCACGACCACGCCTGCATCGGCAAGTTGGATCTCGGCTGGTTCAATGACGCGGCCCGGGCAGCGGTGCGGTGGACGCGCGACCGGCTCAGCTTCGCCGAGCTCGACACGCTGCGCCGGTGGCCGCTGACGACGACGGTGGACGCCTTCACGCTGGCGCACGCGACCCTTCATCACCCCCAGCGATTTGACTACCTGGTGGACATCGCGCAGGCGCTTGATACGCTGGCCATCTGCCGGACGCCGCTCGGCCTCGTCGGTCACACCCATCTGCCCTGCATCTTGGAGTACGACCGCGCGCAACGCCGCCTGGCCCGCGTCCTCACCGGGCCCGGCGAGCTCGCCGACGTCGCCTATCATGATGATCCGTCCCGCATGCGCTACCTGATCAACCCGGGCAGCGTCGGCCAGCCGCGGGACGGGGATCCGCGGGCCAGCGCCGCCATCATCGACACCGACGCTAAGCGGATTGCCATCCGCCGCGTCGCCTACGATGTCGCCGCCGCCCAGCGCAAGATCCACCAGGCCGGCCTGCCGGCGTTCCTGGCGGACCGGCTGGCGATCGGCCGGTAACACGATACCCCTCATGCCGAGAGCAACCGCGAACGCGGGCGCGTTGGCAACGCAGATCGAGCGGCTGCGCGAGACGATCCGGCATCATGACTACCGGTACTACGTCCTCAACCAGCCGGAGATCTCCGACGCAGAGTACGATCGGCTCCTGCGGCAGCTCCAGGCGCTCGAGGCGAAGGCCCCCCAGCTCGTCACGCCGATTTCCCCCACGCAGCGGGTGGGCGGGGTGCCGAGCCGCGCGTTCCGCCCCATCCGGCACGCCACGCCCATGCTGTCGCTCGATAACGCGTTCAGTCAGAAGGAGCTTCGCGCCTGGCATGAGCGCGTCCGCAAAGGGTTGGGGGGCGCCTCGCCGACCTTCACCGTGGAACCCAAGATCGATGGCCTCAGCCTGGTGCTCACCTATGAACAGGGACGGCTCACGCAGGCCGCGACACGGGGCGACGGGATCACGGGCGAGGAGGTCACCGCCAACGCCCGCACGATCCAGGCGATCCCCCTGGTCCTCCTCGGGACGGCTCCCAGCCGGCTGGACGTGCGTGGGGAAGTCTACATGGCCATCAAGGAGTTCCAGCGGTACAACAAGGCGGCCAGCCGTCGCGGGGAAGAGACGTTCGCCAATCCCCGCAATGCGGCTGCCGGCAGCCTCCGGCAGAAGGATCCGCAGGTGACCGACGCTCGCCCGCTGCGATTCTTCGTCCACTCCTCAGGGGGGGTCGAGGGCAGGGCGTTTGCCACGCATTGGGAGTTCTTGCAGGCCTGCAGGGCGTGGGGGTTGCCGGTTCCAGAGCCCGCGCAGCTGTGCCGCTCCTTCGAGGAGGTCGAGGCGCAGTGCCGGCGCCTCGAAACGCAGCGCGAGCGGCTCGCCTATGAGGTGGACGGCGCGGTCGTCAAAGTCAACGAGTGCGCCTCCCATGAGCGGCTTGGCGCGACGTTGAAATCGCCGCGCTGGGCGATCGCCTATAAGTTCGCCGCCCATCAGGCCACGACCCAAATCCTGGAGGTGGCGCCCTCGGTCGGCCGCACCGGCGTGGTGACGCCGGTCGCGTCGCTGACGCCGGTGTCCTGCGGCGGGGTGACGATCTCGAGCGTGACCCTCCATAACTATGATGAAGTGGAGCGGCTGGGCGTGCGCGTTGGAGACTGGGTGGTGATCCAGCGCGCCGGGGATGTGATCCCGCAAGTCGTGAAGGTGATCGAGAGCCG
This sequence comes from uncultured Planctomycetales bacterium, assembly GCA_964556925.1. Taxonomy (GTDB): domain Bacteria; phylum Omnitrophota; class Gorgyraeia; order Aquiviventales; family Aquiviventaceae; genus CAZKXY01. The sequence continues at coordinate 2,090 of CAZKXY010000013.1, forward strand.
CCGGCGCGGCAAGGAGCGGCCGGTCCATCCACCGAAACGGTGTCCGACGTGCAGCGGCGCCGTCGCCAGAGAAAAGGAAGGGGAGGTCGCCTACCGCTGCATCAACCCGTCCTGTCCGGCGCAGCTCGTGCAGTCGGTGCTCCATTACGGCAGCCGCGCGGCCATGGACATTGAGGGGCTGGGCAATGTGGCCGTCGAGGAATTGATCCGCCGGCGGCTCATTCGGGACGTCGCCGAGCTGTACCGGTTGACGGAGCAGGAGCTGCTGAAGGTGCCGCTCTTCGCGAAGAAGAAAGCGCAGAACCTGCTGGCGATGATCGAGGCCAGCAAAGGCCGCGGCCTGGCCCGGCTGCTCTACGGCCTGGGCATCCGCCATGTGGGCGAGCGGGGCGCCAGGGACCTGGCCGGGCAGTTCGGCAGCATGAGCCGCCTGATGCAGGCGGACGTCGCAGCCTTGGAAGGGGTGGCGGGAATCGGGCCGATTGTCGCGGAGTCCGTCGCGACCTTTTTCAAGCAGCCGCAGACCCGCGAGCTGATCAAGAAGCTGGAGGCCGCCGGCGTGCAGATGACCGAGGCGGCCCGCGCCGGAGCGCAGCCGCTCGCGCACACGACGTTCGTGTTTACCGGGGAGCTGTCGAGCCTGACCCGCCCGCAGGCCGAGGCGCTGGTCCGCGGGCTCGGGGGCGAGGCGTCCTCAAGCGTGAGCCGAACGACCACCTACGTCGTGGTCGGCGCTTCGCCCGGCTCGAAGCACGACCGGGCGAAGGCCTTGGGGGTGAAGATCCTCGATGAAAAACAGTTTCAACAGCTCATTCAGGGAGGAAGAAGGCAGTAGTAGGCAGTCGGCGGGAGGCAGAAGACGGCCAAAGCGTCACAGGTGGCTGATCCTGCCGTCTGCTTTTTGCCTTCTGCTTTCTGGACTGACGGGCTGCGAGTCGCTGCAGCGGAAGTTCACCCGCAAGCCGAAGCACCCCAAGGCGCGCCCCAGCCCGGTCATTGCGTTCCAAGACTACAGCCGCACCCTGACCCCGTTGGATCGGTACCGCAAGCATTTCCTGATGTTCGAATACTGGAACGGCGAGCTGATCGAATCCCTCCGGCAGCCGCCGATCAACCCCAAGCGGTTCCGCCGGGCCTCCTCCGAGGCGCTTGCCGAGATGGAGCAGCTCAAGGCCTTGCTGAGTGAAGACGCCGCCGCCCGGCTTGCGCCCCACATCGAGACACGGAAGACGATCGATGCGCAGCTGCAGAGCGGCAGCGTCCTGGAGGCCCAGGCCAGCGCCCTCTGGCATGAGCTCAATGCGCAGACGCGGCAGCTCCACCGGCAATTTTACTGGCGCGAGGTCGAGGAGATGCTCAATCAGACCGCCGGCGACCACACGACAGGTGCCCCGTGAAGCAGCAGATCAGCGAATACCTGACCTACCTGGAGCTGGAGCGCGGCCTCAGCCGCACGACACGCGCCAGCTACCAGCTTGATCTGTCGCTCTTTGAGCGGTTTCTGCGCCGGCAGGGGGTGGCATCGCCCGCCCGGGTCAGGCCGGTTCATGTGCGCGAGTTTTTGCAATCCCTGCGAACCACGCGCAGCCCCGCGACGGTGGCGAGGAAGCTGGCGGCGGTCAAAGGGCTCTTCCGGTTCCTGGAAGCGCAGGGGCTGATCCAGCACAGCCCCACCGCGTTCATCGAAACGCCGCGGCTGTGGCGCACGCTGCCGCAGACCCTGCACGTGAGCGAAGTGGAGCGGCTGCTGTCCAGCGTGCCGGACGATGCGCGCGGCGCGCGCGACCTGGCCATCCTGGAGCTGCTCTACGGCGCCGGCCTGCGCGTCTCGGAGCTGGTGTCCCTTGATGTGGCCAGCTGCAATTTCGACGCCGGGTTTCTCCGGTGCCTGGGGAAGGGCAGCAAGGAGCGCATCGTGCCGCTGGGCCGCGCGGCGTCGGACGCCGTGCGCCGCTACCTGAGCACGGAGCGCCGCCGGCTCGTCGCGAAGCGCCCCGACGTGCAGGCGCTGTTCCTCAACCGTCGGGCCGGCCGCCTCAGCCGGCAGCGGGTCTGGCAACTGCTGAAGCAGTACGCGAAGGCGAGCCGCCTGGAGAAGGCGATCGGGCCGCACACGCTGCGGCACTCCTTCGCGACGCACCTGCTGGAGCGCGGGGCGGATTTGCGGACGGTGCAGGAGCTGTTGGGCCACGCGAACATCAGCACGACCCAGCGGTACACCCACGTGGACCGGGCGCGACTCAAAGCCGTGCATGAGCGATTCCACCCCCGTCCCTAAGCGGCTCCGACCCACGCTTCACGCGATCGGGCGGGTGGCCGAGTCGCTGCGCGCCCCCGCCTATGCGGTGGGGGGGTGCGTGCGCGACTGGCTGCTGGGCCTGAACGCCATCGAGGATCTCGACGTGACGGTCGAGGGATCGGGGATCGACGTGGCGGGCGCCGCTGCTCGCGCGCTCGGCGGGACGGTTGCGGTTCACCAGCAGTTCGGGACAGCTACGGTGGGTCTGACGCAGCCGGTCGCGCTGCGCGTGGATTTCGCGACCTGCCGGAACGAGACCTACGCCAAGCCGGGCGCCTATCCGCGCGTGGCGCCAGGCACGCTGGAAGAGGATCTGTTCCGCCGAGACTTCGCGATCAACGCGATGGCGGTCGCCCTGTCGCCGGCGCGTTTCGGGCAGCTCGTGGATCCCTTTCACGGGGCGGAGGATCTCGCGCGCAAGCGGCTGCGCATCCTGCATGCGCGCAGTTTTCTCGACGATCCCAGCCGGATCCTGCGCGGGGCGCGGCTGGCTCACCGGTTCGGCCTGACGTGGGATCCGCAGACCTCGCGCGCGTTGCAGCAGGCCCTGGCGTCGGGGGCGTTGGGATGGCTGAACGCGGGCCGCGTGCGGAAGGAGCTTGCGCGGATGCGCCAGGAGCCGGACGGGCCGGGCTGCCTGCGCGCCTTGCGCGTCTTGGTGGGCGAAGCGCGGTTCCAGGAGCTGGCTCGCGGATGATTGTCGGGCTGCTGCAGGTCGACGTGCACCTGCCCAGCGCCCGTTCGCTGAAGGATAAGCGCTCGGTGCTCAAGAGCCTGAAAGATCAGCTCCGTGGGCGGTTCAACGTGGCGGTGGCCGAGGTGGATGCGCACGACAAGTGGCAGCTGGCGACCGTGGGGATCTCGACGGTAGGGGTCTCCCGCGCCTATGTGAACGGCCTGCTCGAGGAGGTCACGAGCTGGCTGCGGGACACGCGCCTGGTCGAGCTCAGCCGGGTGGACAAGGAGTTCTGGTGACGATGCAGACGAATCGGGTGGCGCGCATCGCGAACGAATTCCGGCAGGAGATCGCCCGCATCATCCATCAAGAGCTCAAGGATCCCCGCCTGGGGTTTGTGACGATTACGCGGGTGGAGCTGTCGAAGGATTTGCGGTATGCCAAAGTGTTCTTCAGTTGCCTGGGGGGCGCGGAGGAGCAGGCCCGATCGCAGGAGGCGCTGGACCATGCAGCCAGTTTTGTGTACGGGTTGATCAAGAAGCGCTTCCGGCTCAAAGCCATCCCAGAACTCTCCTTCCGCTACGACCCGTCGATCGAGTGGTCGGTCGCGCTGTCGGACACGCTGGAGCAGCTCAAACGGCCGCCCCCCTCACCATGATGCAGGGGATGCTGCTCGTGAACAAGCCCGCCGGCATGACGTCCCACGACGTGGCGCAGGTGGTGCGCCGCAAGCTCGGCGTGCGGCGCGTCGGTCACACCGGCACGCTGGATCCCATGGCGGAGGGGCTGTTGATCTTGCTGGTGGGCGAGGCGACCAAGCACCAGGCGGCGTTTCAGCACCATGAGAAAGCCTACGAGGCGACCGTCTGGCTGGGCACGCGCACCGACACCGGCGATGCGACCGGACGGGCCGTTGAAACCACGCCGGTGCTTCCACTTGATCCGGATGGTGTCGCCGGCGTGCTGGCGTCGATGCGCGGCGCCGTTTCCCAGACGCCGCCGTCCTACAGCGCCGTGAAAGTGCGGGGACGCCCGGCGTACTGGTGGGCGCGCCGGAACGCTCCGGTCGCGCTGCGGGCGCGGACCGTGCAGATCGCCGAGCTTACCCTCGTCCGTCTCACGCCGCCGACGCTCACCTTTCGCGTTCGATGTTCTGCCGGCACGTACGTCCGCACCCTGGCCGAGCAGATCGCGCAGCGGCTGGGGACGGTCGGCCATCTGACGGCGCTGACCCGCGTGCGCATCGGGGAATGGACCGTCGAGGACGCCAAGCCGCTGGCCTGGATTCAGCAGGCCGACCCCGCATCGATCAGCCATGCGCTGCTCCCCGTTCCCGCCTCGCCCACGCTCCCTCATGCCTAGACGACACGCTCCGCGCATCCTCCGGGGGCTGGCCGCGGTCTCGACCGCGCCCCCGCGAGCGGTGGTCACCGTTGGCGTCTTCGATGGGGTACACCGGGCCCACCAGCGGCTGATCCGCACGGCGGTGCGGATGGCGCGCCGGACGCGCGGCACGAGCATCGCCGTCACGTTTGACCCCGATCCGCAGCACGTGCTGGATCCGGTCCGTGAGCACCCGGCGCTGATGCCGCTTGCGGCGCGGGTCAAGCAGTTCGCCTCGCTCGGGCTGGATTGGGTGTGGGTCATCCCATTCACGAGGCGCTTCGCGCGCCTCTCGGCCAACGCGTTCGTCCGGCGCGTGCTCATCGGCCGGTTGCGGGCGCGGGCCGTTGTCGTCGGCGAGCGGTTTGTGTTCGGGCACGGCCGCCGGGGCGACCTGGCGGTCCTGCGGGCGGTCGGTGCCGCGCACGGGATGCAGGTGGTATCTGTCCGCGACGTCACCCACGCCGGCGCCCCCATCTCGAGCTCGCGCATCCGACGGGCAATCGCGTCTGGGCATCTTCATGCGGCCCGGGCGCTGCTTGGCCGGCCGCCGGCCCTCTACGGGACGGTCGTGCGCGGGCTCGGCCGGGGCCGTCGGCTCGGGTTTCCGACGGCCAACCTGCGGCTGACCGCGCAGGTGATTCCCCCGCGCGGGGTGTACGCGGTGACGGTGCAAGGGCTTGCGGCCCGTCGGGCGTGGCCGGGCGTGATGAACCTTGGGGTGCGCCCCACGTTCGGTCCTGGGGCCCTCGTCTGCGAGGTCCACCTGCTGGGCTTCGCCGGCACCCTCCTCGGCATCCCTGTCGAAGTGGCGCTCCTGGCGCGGCTGCGTGAGGAGCGCTGCTTTCCCAGCGCGCAGGCCCTGCGCCGTCAAATCCGGCGCGATCTCCTCCGCGCCCGCCGCCTGCTCGCCCGCCTTCCGTAACGTCCGTTCGACCCTCGCACCTCCCCCCATATCCTCTCATAACTTATTGCAATTGATTAACATCACGTAAGATTTCATGGTTTTTGTCTTGACAAACCAGTGGGGGGACAGGTATAGTTGCAGCGTCATTGTGGGTTAAAGTGGGAAAAAGTGGGAGAGTGATCAACGCGATCTCCGCAGCGGAATGTTTTACGGCGAGTACGAGCACACCATCGACCGCAAGGGGCGCCTGATCATCCCGGCGAAATTCCGCCAGGCGCTCAAGACCCATCACGTCACGTCCCTCTTTGTGACCCGCGGGTTGGACGGATGTCTGTTTGTGTTCACGGAGTCCGAGTGGCGGACGGCCGAGGCCCGGTTCAAGCAGATCCCATTCACGAAGAGCGAGGGGCGGAAGTTCAATCGGCTGTTTTTCTCTGGCGCCATCGAGGTGACGGTGGACGGCTTGGGCCGCGTGCTCGTCCCGCGGTCGTTGAAAGACTTCGCCCAGATCAAGGAGGACGTGGTGATCGTGGGCATCTCAAGCCGCATCGAGATCTGGGCGAAAGAGAAATGGCAGGCGTTCTACGAGAGCTCGCGGCAGGGTTTTGAGGAAGTCGCGGAACGCGTGATGCTGGAGTAGGGAAGCGATCAGCCAGACGCGATGCCCACCGCATGTGCCGAGGTGACGATTCCCCGGATGCGCGCTGAGGCCGGCCCGGCGTGGCATCAGCCGGTGTTGGGCGCGGAGGTCCTGCGCGTGTTGCAGCCGGCGCCCGGCGACGTGATCGTGGACGGCACGGCCGGCACCGGCGGCCACAGCCTGCTGATTGCGCCGCGCGTGTTGCCTGACGGGCGGCTGATCGCCGTGGATCGCGACCGCGAGTCGCTGCAGCGCGCGCAATCCCGCCTGGTCGAGTTCGCTCCCTGCCTGACCTTCGTGCACGGCAACTTCAGGGATCTTCCCGGCCTGCTGGCGGACCTCGGCGTGCCCTCGGTTGATGGGATCGTGCTTGACGTTGGGATGTCCAGTGTGCAGGTCGATGATTCGCAACGGGGGTTCAGCTTCACGCGCGAAGGCCCGCTCGATATGCGGATGGACCGCGACCAGCCTCTGACTGCGGCGGACGTGGTGAACAGGTGGTCGGCCGATGAGCTGGAGGGGTGCTTCGCTCGATTCGGCGAGGAGCGGTACGCCAGGCGCATCGCCAGGCATCTGGTGGCGCAGCGCCAGCGAACCGCCTTCGTGACGACGACGCAACTGGCGCAGGCGGTCTGCGGCGCGGTGCCGGCGGTGGCGCGTCACGGTCGCCTGCATCCGGCCACACGGATTTTCCAGGCGCTGCGCATCGCCGTCAACGATGAGCTCGGCGCGCTCGAGGAACTGCTGCAGGCGCTGCCGTTGCTGCTGGCCACCGGGGGGCGCGCGGTGATCCTCAGTTTCCATTCGCTTGAAGACCGGCTCGTCAAGCGCGCGTTTGCGCAGGCCGTGCAGCAGCAGGGCTGGGCGGCGCTGACGAAGAAGCCGCTGCGTCCGTCTTCGGCAGAGGTCGCCTCGAACCCGCGGGCCCGGTCGGCGCGCTTGCGGGCCATCAAACGAGGCTCCGGGCTGGGGGCTGAGGGCTCTGGGCAAGTCCCCCGAGCCCTGAGCCCAGAACCCTGAGCCCATGATGCAATTACGTTGGTGGTTCTTGCTGATTGGGGTGGTCGTGGGGCTCGGGTGTCTGCGGGTGGCCCAGCGGAACGCCGCGTTCCTGAAAGGGTACGCGTTGGGCGACCGCCTTGAGCGGATGCACGTCCGGCAGACCGATGTCTCTCGCCTGCGCGTGGAGGTGACGGAGCTCTCCTCGCCCGTCCATTTGGCCCGGGTGGCGGAAGCGCGTCGGCTGAAGCTGGTCGCCTGGTCGACGATGGCCCCGGCGCCTCCCACGACGGCCCGCCGCGAAGACGCACGTCCGGAGCCGGCGTTGACCGCCGTGGCGTCGATGACCGATGACTGAAGGGCACAACCGTCCGGTGGCCCGCTCGATCCCTCGACTCGGCCCCCACCCTCGACCGAGAGGGTCTCGCTCGGGAGCGTCCCGAGCGAGCGAAGCGAGTCGAGGGATGACGAACGACCGCATCATCAGCATCCTGCTGGTGGGGCTGGGCCTGGTGGGCGTCTTGTGGCTGCGATGCGTGTGGTTGCAGGCGGCGGCGCAGCACCGCTACACGGCCGTCGCCGTCACCCAGCACCGGATCGGCGAGCCGTTGCGGGCGCAGCGCGGCGCGATCTATGATCGCGCGGGCCGGCCGCTGGCGATCAGCATCCCGATGCCGTCCGTCTTCGCAAACCCGCGGCAGATGACGGCCCGAGGGGACACGGCGCGGCAGCTCTCAGGGATCCTGCATCGGGACCCGCGCGCCATCCAGCGGCGCCTGGAACGGGACAAGGGCTTCGTCTGGGTGGCGCGGCAGGTGGATTTTTCCATCACCCCGATGCTGGCCGCGCTGCAGCGCTCGGGGGTGGGCGTGCTCGAAGAGCCGAAGCGGTTCTACCCGCACGGCCGGCTGGCCAGCCACCTGCTGGGCTTCGTGGATATCGATGAGCGCGGCCTGGAAGGCCTGGAATTGCAGTTCAACGGTGTGCTGAAGGGTCAGGATGGGTGGCGCTCCACGCTCCGGGACGCCCGAGGTAAGCGGCTCATCGGCCCCTGGACCACGCAGGCGGATCCGGTTGGCGGCCTGGAGCTCGTCCTGACGATCGACAGCGTGGTGCAGCAGGTGGCCGAAGACACGCTCGGCTGGGGCGTGAAGAAGTACCACGCGAAGGGCGGCTCGATCATCGTGATGGACCCGACGACCGGGGCCGTCCTCGCGATGGCCAACGCTCCCTCCTTTGACGCCAATGAGCCGGCCAAGGTTCCGGCTGACGCCCGCCGCAACCGCGCGGTGACGGACCTCTTCGAGCCGGGCAGCATCTTCAAGATCGTCACCGCGGCCGCGTTGTTGGAGGAGGGGCGGATCACGCCGGAGGAGCCGATCTTCTGCGAGAACGGGGCGTACCACACGGTCGCCCGGCACACGCTGCACGATCACAAGCCCCACGGCACATTGTCCTTTCATGACGTCATCAGGCTGTCGTCGAACATCGGCACGGCCAAGGCGGCGCAGCGCCTCAAGCCGGACGAGCTCTACCGCTACATCCGGGCGTTCGGCTTCGGCGAGCCCACCGGCATCGACGTGCCCGGGGAGGTGCGGGGGCTGCTGAGCCCGCCGTCCCGCTGGTCGAAGCTCTCCCCCTACATCATCCCGATCGGCCAGGAGGTCGCGGTCACGCCGATTCAGCTTGCCGTGATGACCGCGGTCGCGGCCAACGGCGGGCTGCGGGTCCGCCCCTATCTGGTCGAGCGGGTGCAACGGCCTGATGGTTGGGTCATCCGCGCGCAGGGACCGTCCGCATCGGTTCGGATCCTCAGTGAAGAGACCGCCGCGATTCTGCAATCGATGCTCCGGAGTGTCGTCGAGTCGGGCACCGGCCAGCTGGCGAATGTCCATGGCCTCACGGTGGCCGGTAAGACCGGGACGGCTCAGAAGCTTGAGCCAACCGGCCGCTACTCCCACAGCCGTTTCGTTGCCTCCTTCGTCGGCTTTGGGCCGGTGCCCGATTCGTCCTTCGTGATCGTCGTGTCGGTGGATGAGCCGCGCCCGCTGTACTTCGGCGGGGTGGTGGCCGCGCCGATGTTCAAGCGGATGGTCGAGCATTTGGCGAGCTACTGGGGGGCGAGCAGGCACGGATGAACTTGCGGGATCTCTTGCGCGGGGTGACGGCGGATCCGGTGGCCGCGGTGCCGGTGGCCGGCATCGCCTGCCACTCCAAGCAGGTCCGGCCGGGCGACCTCTTTGTCGCGATCGCGGGGGCCACGATGGACGGCCATCAGTTCATCGAGGAGGCCATCCGCCGGGGGGCGTCCGCCGTGGTCGCACAACGCCTGCCAGCCGGCCGGTCCAACCGAACCTTCGCCACCCGGCAGGGCAAGGAGGCATCGGCCCGCGCCTGCCCGTGCCTCGTCGTGCCGGACACCCATCAGGCCTTGGTGGCCATCGCGACGCGCTTCTACGGGCATCCGTCCCGCAAGCTGAAGCTGCTCGGCGTGACCGGCACCAACGGCAAGACCACCACGACCTACTTGTTGAAGGCCATGCTGGAACGCGCCGGAGAATCGGTGGGTTTGCTGGGGACGATCGTCTACCAGATCGGCGGGCGGATGGTGCCCTCCCTCAATACGACCCCCGGGCCGTTGGAGCTGGCCCGCTACTTCGCGCAGATGGTCGGGGAAGGCCTGTCGTGGTGCGCGATGGAGGTGTCCTCGCACGCGCTGGCGCAGGGGCGAATCGACGGGCTGGAGTTCGAAGCGTCGATCTTCACGAACCTCGGCTCCGACCACTTGGATTACCATAAGACCCGGGACGCGTATGCCGCGGCCAAACGGCGGCTCTTCGACTACATCAGACCGGGGGGCTGCGCCGTCGTCAATCTGGACGACGAGTACGGCCGGGTCCTGGCAGAGACGATTCCCAATCGCCCGGTCGTCACGTACGGCGTCGAGCGGCCCGGCAAGATCTCGGTGAAGCACCTGGTCTGCTCCTGGCAGGGGACCGAGCTCATCCTGGAGACGCCGTGGGGGGTGGTGCCGATCGCCACGCCGCTGGTGGGTCGGCATAACGTCTGGAACCTCACGGCGGCGGCGGCGACGCTGCTGGCGCTAGACCTCTCACCCGGAGCGATCCGGGAGGGCCTGGCCAGCGTGGAGCAGGTCCCGGGCCGGCTGGAGCGCGTGCCGAACCCTGAGGAGCTCAACATCGTGATCGATTACGCCCACACGGCGGATGCGTTGCGGCTGGCGCTCGTGTCGCTGCGGGAGCTGACCCGGGGCCGGCTCATCGTCGTGTTTGGCTGCGGCGGCAACCGCGATCTGACCAAGCGGCCGGTGATGGGGAAAATGGCGAGCCTCCTGGCCGATCGCGTCATCCTGACCTCCGATAACCCGCGCGGAGAGGACCCGATGGAGATCATCCGGCAGATCCAGGCCGGCTTCCCGCCGGGATTTGCCCAGTGTGATGTCGTGCCGGATCGGGAACAGGCCATCGTCACCACGCTGTCAGCCGCCAAGCGCGACGACACCGTCTTGATCGCTGGCAAGGGGCATGAGGCCTACCAGACGTTCCAGCACGTCTCGGTGCCGTTTTCCGACCGCGAGGTGGTCGAGCGGTGGGTGGAGTCTCGTCACACCGTGGCCGTCTCATGAGCGCGTGGAGCATCCGACAGGTCCTTGAGGCCGTTGACGGCCAGCTGCTCAGCGGCGCGCCTGAGGCGCCGGTCAAAGGGATCAGCATGGATTCCCGGACGATCGCCGCCGGCGAGGCGTTCGTCGCGATCCAGGGCCGTCGGCTGGATGGCCACCACTTCCTCGAGGAGGCGGCGCGGCGCGGCGCGTCGTGCGCGATTATCTCCCGGCTGCCCCAGGCGCAGGGGTGTTCGCCTGGGCTCCCGCTCGTGCTCGTGCAGGATACCACGCTGGCGTTCGGGGATCTGGCCCGGTTCCATCGGCAGCGGCTGGGCCGTCCGGTGATCGCCATCACCGGCTCCTGCGGCAAGACCACCACCAAGGAGCTCATCGCGCACCTGCTCGGCGGGCCCCGCACGATCCTCAAGACGCACGGCACGCAGAACAACCACATCGGCGTGCCCCTGACGCTGTTGCGGATGACCGATCATCATCGGATGGCGGTCGTGGAGCTCGGCTCGAACCATCCCGGGGAGATCGCCTACCTCGCCTCGCTCGTGGAGCCCGACGTGGCGGTTGTGACCAACATCGGGCCGGTGCACCTGGAGTTCTTCGGCTCGCTGATGGGCGTGCTGCGGGAAAAGGTGTCCCTGCTGGATGCCGTCCGGCCGCACGGCACCATCGTGTTGCCGGGCGACCAGCTCGACGTCTGCCTGGAGGCCTCGCGCCACCTCTCGGCCGGCACCCGCCTCGTGACGTTCGGCACGACCGACCGGTGCGACCTGCAGGCCCTCGATATCCAGCGGTCCGCGAGCGGCATGCTGATCCGGCTGCGGGACCACGCCAGCCAGTGGACCGTGCCGCTCCTCGGCTACCACAACGTGGAGAACGCGCTGGCGGCCGTGGCCTGCGTCTGGGCCATGGGCGTGCCGCTCTCCACGGCGAAAGCGCGCCTGGCGACGTTCGAGCCGATGCCGCTGCGCTCGCAGCTCGTGCAGTGCAACGGCCTGACGATCCTCAACGACTGCTACAACGCCAACCCCCTGTCCTTCGCCCGCGCGCTGGAGACGCTGCGTGACCTTCAGGTGCGGCGCAAGATCGCCATCGTGGGGGACATGCTGGAGTTGGGGGCCTACGCCGCGTCGGCCCACCAGGCCATCGGCCGTCTCGCGATGCAGCTCGGCATTGATACGGTGCTCGCGGTCGGGGAGTATGCCGAGCAGGTGGCGCAGGGCGCCGGCCAAGGGCACCTCGACCGCGTGCGGATCTACCACAGCGTGCCGGAGCTGATCGAACGGCTGCCGTCAGTTTTGCAGCACGGGGACGGGCTGCTGGTCAAGGGATCCCGGAAGCTCAGCCTGGAACGGGTGACGGAGTTCCTCGTCCACCACTACCAGCGAGGATCCAGCGACCCGTGAGGGCTTCGTGAGTCTGTTCCGTGACGCCGCCGTCATGTTCCTCGTCAGCGCGGCAGGCTGCATGGTCGTCGGGCGCCTGCTCATCCCCGCGCTGGCCCGCGCGCAGTGTCTGACGCCGGTCCGATACGAGGACTGTCCGCCGCTGGCCGCCTACCAGGAGACCAAGCCGCGAACGCCCACGATGGGGGGGCTGTTCGTCCTCGGGGTCGGATGCCTGGTGGCGGCGATGGGCGGCGGGCTGTCGGATCGCGCGGGCCGGCTCGTGCTCGGCGCGGTGGTCGGGCTCGGCGCGATCGGGTTGGTGGATGACACGCTGAAATTCCGCCGGCCCAACGCGACCGGATTGCGCAGGGGGCCAAAGCTGATGGCCGCGCTGGCGATCGGCGCGCTGCTGGGCGCCGGCAGCCCCTGGTCTCAGCGCCTGGTGGAACTGCCGTGGCTGTCGCGCAGTCTCGACCTCGGCTGGGCGTGGGTGCCGTTTGCCGCCGTCGTCATCGCCGGCTGCGCCCACGCGGTCAATCTGACCGATGGCATGGACGGGCTGGCGGCGGGCTGCATGGCCATCGCGCTGGCGATCGTGGGGCTCTGGGCCATGGCGGATCCCTTCGGCCGCGCCCTGCTGCCGTGGTGCGCGAGCCTGGCCGGCGCGTGCGTGGGCTTTCTCTGGTTCAACAGCTTCCCGGCCTCGGTGGTGCTGGGCGACGTCGGGGCGTTGGGCCTGGGGGCGGCGCTGGGGGCCATGAGCCTCCTGACGCACGCCGGCCTCTGGCTGATGGTGATCGGCGGGGTGTTCGTGGCGGAGGCGGTCTCCGTGATGCTCCAGGTCGCGTCCTATAAATGGCGCAACAAGCGGCGGGTGTTCCGGGTGGCTCCCCTGCATCATCATGTGCACCTGGGCGGGCTGCATGAGTCAAAGGTGATCGTCCGCTTCTGGATCGTCGGGCTGGGCCTGGCCATGCTGGGCCTGACTCGGCTGGTGACCCGATGAGCCCCTCCGCGTTGGCGTCGACGCCTCATCTGCGCGCCACGGATGTCTTCGGCCGCTCGTGGGACAGGCGCCGGGTGACCGTCGTTGGCTTGGGCCGAAGCGGGAACGCCGCCGCCCGGCTCTTGGGGCGGGCGGGCTGCCGCGTGCGGGTGACTGACGCGCAGGACACGCCCGCGCTGCGCGCCGAGCGGGCCTCGTTGACGGCGTTGGGGGTGGAGGAAGTGGAGCTCGGCGGCCACACCAGGCGGCTGGTCGATGGCGCCGAGCTGCTCGTCGTCAGCCCCGGCGTTTCGGAATCCGTCGATCCGGTTCGTTGGGCCGAGGAGGCCGGCGTGGCGGTGATGGGCGAAATCGACCTGGCGTTCCACTTCTGTCAGGCGCCGGTCATCGCGGTCACCGGGACCAACGGGAAGAGCACGGTGGTGACGCTGCTGGCCGACGTGTTGAAGGCGAGCGGGCGGATCGCCATCGCCTGCGGCAATCTGGGCCTGCCGTTCTCGTCAGTCGCGCCGCAGTTGACCGCCGAGACGGTTGCCGTCGTGGAAGTGAGCTCGTTCCAGCTGCTGGCCTGCCAGGCGTTCCGGCCGGCGATCGGCGTGCTGCTCAACCTCGGCACGAATCATCTCGACCGCCATCCGGACGCCGACGCCTACCTCGCCGCGAAGGCCCGGCTGTTTCAACGCCAGAACGCCTCGGATTGGGCGGTGCTGAACGGCACCGACCCGAGGGTCGTCGAGCTGGCGCAGGGGGTGCCGTCGCGGCGCGTGTGGTTTGGCGACAACCGCACCAATCCGCCTGAGCTGCGGCTCGCGCCGCAAACGCTGCGGGCGCTGTCGCCAGGCGCTCAGGCCGTGTTGCAGGTCGCGAGACTCTCGGGGCTGCTCGACCCGTTGACGTGGCAGATCATCCGGGCCTTCCGAGGGCTTGAGCACCGGCTGGAGGGCGTTGCCACGATCCACGGGGTGCGCTACGTCAACGATTCCAAGTCCACGACGCCCAACAGCCTGCTGTTCGCGCTCGACCAGACGCGGGGCGATGTGGTGGTCATCCTGGGCGGGCGCGACAAGGGCTTGGATTTCCACCCGCTGGCGGCCCGGCTCCATGACGCGCGGGTCAGGGGCGTGGTGCTGATCGGGGAATCGCGCCCGCGCCTGCGGGCGCTGTTGAACGGCTCAACGACCGTGCGGGAGAGCGAGACGCTGGCCGAGGCGGTTCGCGCCGCCAGGGCGCTGGCCGCTCCCGGGACGACGGTGCTGTTTTCTCCGGCCTGCGCCAGTTTCGACATGTTTGCGAACTTTGAAGCCCGCGGTCAGGCCTTCAAGGCCATTGTGGACGGGTGGCGGGGGATGGGATGATCCCACACCCTGCCGGAGGCGGCGCATACCGCACACGACCCGTGAGGCGCCGCCGGGCCAGCGGCGCAGCAGACATCCATGGGGGCTGGCCGTCCCGCCCCGCCCTTGGTGGGGCGGGACGGCGGCAGGGTGTGGGATGACGCCACGGCACTTGCGGCAGATCTTGCTGGTGATCATCCTGGCCTGGCTTGGGCTTGGCATCGTCGCGGTCTACTCGGCCAGCGCCATGGCGTCTGAAGCGACCTATGGCGGCAGCCTCCATTTCATCACCCAGCACCTGGTGGCGATCATCTGCGGGACGGCGTTGGGGATCGGCTGCCTCATGGTGCCGTACGACGCCCTGCGCCGCTGCGCGAAGGGGGTGCTGGTGGCCAGCATCCTCCTCCTGCTGCTGGTCGCCCTCGTGGGACAGGAGGTCGGCGGCGCCAAACGCTGGTTCCGTCTCGGGCGGTTGAGTCTGCAGCCCTCGGAGTTCGCGCAACTGTCTCTGATCCTCTACCTGGCGGACCTGCTGGCGCGTCGCAGCGACGCGGTGAAAGCGTTCTGGCGGGGAGTGGTGCCGCCGCTGCTGGTGACCGGGCTGATGGCCGGCCTCGTCCTGATCCAGCCGGATCTTGGCACGACGATTGTCATGGGGGCGGTCGCCGTGCTCCTCCTCTGCGTCGCGAAAGCCCGCGGCGCGCACCTGGCGGCGGTGGTGGGGGTGGCGGCGGTCGTGCTGGTGATGCTCATCGCGGGCGAGGAGTACCGGCGGAGGCGCATCCTGGCCTTCTTGGATCCCTGGGGCGATCCGCAGGGCGGCGGCTACCAGATCCTCCAGTCGTACTTCGCGCTGGCGAGTGGCGGGCTCGCCGGGCATGGCATCGGGGCCTCGATGCAGAAGCTCTTCTTCTTGCCGAGCGCCCACACGGACTTCATCTTCGCGATCATCGGCGAAGAGCTGGGGTTGATCGGCACGACCGCGGTCCTGGGGCTGCTGGCCTTGTTCGTGACCTGCGGGTTTCGCATCGCGATCGCCGCGCACGACTTGTTCAGCAAGTACCTGGTCTGCGGGCTGGTCGGGATGATCGGGATGGAAGCGATGGTCAACGTCGCGGTTGTCACCGGCCTGTTGCCGACGAAGGGCCTGCCGCTGCCGCTCATCTCCTACGGCGGCAGCTCCATGGTGATGAACCTCGTGGCCTGCGCGTTGATCTTCCAGGCGAGCAAGCATGGGGAACGGTTCAAACTTGAAAGCGCTCTTGGTCGCTGACGGAAGCGGCGGCCACCTGATCCCGGCGCTGGAAGTGGCGCAGGCATTGGCCCAGACCGGCGCCGAGGTGAAGCTGTGGTACGCGAAGCGGCCGCAGATGGCGCCGCTCGCCGAAGCCTTAGCGCAGGGCGCGACGGAGGTGGAGACGCTGGCGATGGACACCCGCTCGAATGTCTGGGGCCGCTTGTGGGGGGGCGGGCAGCTGTGGTCGCGGGCCATGCGCTGTTTCGAGACGTTCGCGCCCGATGTGGTGGTGGGGTTCGGGGGGTGGATCTCAGCGCCGGTGGTCCTGGCCGCCTGCCTGCGCCGCGCGACCACACCGCCATGGCGCGGCAGGCAGGCCACGGCGCGTCGGATCCACTGCGTCATCCATGAGCAGAACGTTGTCATGGGACAGGCCAACCGACTGCTGGCGCCGTGGGTGGATCGCATCGCCCTCTCGTTCGAGGAAACCGTGCCCGTCGCGAATGGCGCGTCGACCGTGATAACCGGCTTACCGGTTCGTCGGGCGATTGGACGCGCCGTGCGCGCCGAGGCGGCGCGGCGCTTTGCGCTTGATCCAGAGCGGCCGACGCTGCTTGTGCTCGGCGGCAGCCAGGGCGCCCGGGCGATCAACCGGCTCATGGTTGAAGCGCTCGCACGCCTCTCCCCGGAGGAGTGCCGCTGCTGGCAGATGATCCATCTGACCGGGCCGGCGGACGAAGCCATGGTCCGGTCGGCCTACGCGCAGTCCGCGCTGTCGGCATGGATCGCGCCGTTCCTTCGCGAGATGGAGCTGGCCTTCGCCCATGCGGACGCTGTCCTGTCGCGGGCCGGCGCATCGACGCTTGCGGAGCTCTCCCGCTGCGGCCTGCCCGCCATCCTGATCCCGTACCCGTATGCCGGGGCGCACCAGCGCGCAAACGCGCGGCTGTTGGAACTCGACGGGGCTGCCATTGTTCTCGAGGAGGCGCAGGCGTCTCCGCTGGCGGTGCTGGACGCGGCGAGGCGACTGTTGGGCGACCCCTCATGCCGCGCCGCCATGGGGCAGCGGATGCGGGAGCGGCATGTCGCCGATGCCGTACAGCGGCTGACGGACACCATTTTGGACGTGGCAGGAGCCTCGCATGGCCGGTGATCCCCCCACCTGTGTGCCCCACCTCCTGTCCTCCGGTCCGCCTCTGGCGGACCGGTCACCATCGTCCGCCGCTCGAGCCTCCGCCTTCGGCGGAAGCAGACAGCTGGTGGAGCCCGAGCGTCGGATGTCTGGTATACGGCCTGCCCTGCAGTGGCCTGCTGGGCATGCGGGCAGGCCGAGCACAGGTGGGGGGACGACCCCGCTCATCCATCAGGGCCTGCGGATGCATTTCATGGGCATCGGCGGCATCGGGATGAGCGGCCTCGCGTCGATCTGCCTTGAGCGCGGCTGCCTCGTGTCCGGCTGTGACGCCAAGCTCAATGGGACATCGGTCCGGTTGCAGGCGCGTGGCGCGACGATCGCCCTGGGACATGACGCCGGTCACTTGGAGACGGATCTCGTGGTCTACAGCTCGGCGGTGTCCCGCGAGGAGCCGGAGTTGCGGCAGGCGGCGGCGCGCGGCCTGCGGGTCATGAGCCGGGGGGAACTGCTCGCGGCGTTGGCCAAGGAGCATCATCTGGTCGCGGTCGCCGGGGCGCATGGCAAGACCACGACCTCCGGCCTGGCCTCCCAACTGCTGCTCCAGGCCGGATGGGATCCCACCATCGTCGTCGGCGGGATCGTTCTCTCGCTGGGCACGAACGCCCGCGCAGGAGGCGGCACCTACCTGGTCGCCGAAACCGATGAGTCGGACGGCTCATTCCTGCACGTGTTCCCGCGCATCGCGATTGTGACGAACGTCGATCGGGAACATCTGAACCACTACCAGACGTTCGAGCGGCTCATCGCGGCGTTCGAGCAGTTCGTGGGGCAGATCCGGCCCGGCGGAACCCTCATCCGGTGCTCCGACGACCCGGTCATCCGGCAGCGGCTGACGGCGCGGTCGATGATGAATTACGGGTTCGGGCCCGGCGCCGACGTGACGGCGGAGTCCGTCCGCCTGGCCGGCCATGGCAGCATCTTCCGCGCCGCCTACCGAGGGCGGCGGCTGGGGACGTTCGCGCTGCCGCTGCCGGGACGCCACAACGTGCTCAACGCCCTGGCGGTCATCAGCCTGGGGCTTGTGCTCGACCTGCCGTTGGCGACGATCCGCGAGGCGCTGGTCCGGTTCAAGGGGACGGGCAGGCGCTTCCAGGTGTTTCGGCTGCCCCGCGACATCTGGTTGATTGAGGATTACGCGCACCACCCGGCGGAGATCCAGGCGACCCTCGCGGCCGACGCGGTCTCGGACCGCCATCGGGTGGTGGTGTTCCAGCCGCACCGCTTCACGCGGACGCACACCCTGGAGCGCGAGCTGACCGCCTGTTTCGACCGCGCCGACGGCCTCATCGTGACGGACATCTACTCGGCCTTCGAGCCGCCGATCCCCGGCGTGTCCGGCGAGCGGCTCGCCAATCTCATCAAGGCGCACGGACATCCCTGCGTCCGGTACGTGCCCAAGCCGGAGCTGCCGTCCTATGTGCGCCGCATCGCGCAGCCCGGCGATACGATTTTCTTCCTTGGCGCCGGAGACATTGGAGACGTCTGCCATGACCTGGCCGCTCAATTGCGCGCGACGGCACGAGCCGCTGGCTGACCACACGAGCTTCCGCATCGGCGGCCCGGCGGAGTGGTTCGCGCAGCCGCAGACGATGGAGGAGCTGGTCGAGGTCCTGCGCGAGGCCTCGCGGCTGGGCCTGCCGGTCTCCATCGTCGGAGGCGGCACGAACACCCTGGCGGCTGACCGCGGCGTGGGGGGGCTGGTGGTGCATCTGGGCCCCCGCTTCCGCACCGTTACGGAGCTGAGCCAGCCCGACGAGGCGACGGCCACCCTCCGGTGCGGGGCGTCGCTGTTGACGCAGCGGCTGGTCTATCTGGCGGCCCAGCGCGGCTGGGGCGAGCTCGAAGCGCTCGCGGGCTTGCCCGGGCAGCTGGGGGGCGCAATCGCGATGAATGCGCAGGATATCGGCCGGTTCCTCCGGCAGATCAGCCTGATTTCGCCCGAGGGGGTCGTGAAGCAGATCACGCGGGATGAGCTGCGCTTCAGCTACCGCTATACGTCCCTGGAGCCGGGCATCATCACCGAGGTCGTGTTGCAATTTCCCAGGATTCCTCAGCCGGAAGCCTACGAGCGGATTCGGCGAGCGCTCCAGTACCGCAATACCACCCAGGAGCTGCGGCTGCCGTCGGCCGGCTGCGCGTTCAAGAACCCTCCAGGCGCCAGCGCGGGCCGGCTGATCGATCTGGCCGGATTGAAAGGCAGCCGCATCGGCGACGCCCAGGTGTCCCGGCGGCATGGGAACTTCATCGTCAACACCGGCCAGGCGAGCTGCGACGATGTCCTGTCGCTCATGGAGCATATCCAGCGCCGGGTCTGGGAGCGGTTTCGCATCCTGCTGGAGCCCGAAGTGCGCATCATCGGCCAGCGGTTGTGAGCGATGTCCGGGCATCCTGAGGCGACCATCGCCGTCCTGATGGGCGGCCCGTCTTGCGAGCATGCGATTTCGCTCAACAGCGGCCAGGGCGTGCTCGAGGCGTTGCGGAAGCGCGGCTGGGCCGCCGAGCCCGTGGTGATTCCCCCCGCGCTGACCGTCGAGCAGGCCTGCGAGATGGTCGCGTCTGCGCTGCGTCGCCTCGGGGCCGACCTGGCGTTTCTCGCCCTTCACGGGCCGTTCGGAGAAGACGGGACGATCCAGCACCTCTGCGACACACTCCAGATGCCGTACACCGGCTCTGAGGCGGCGGCCAGCCGGCTCGGGATGGACAAGGTGGCGTCGCGGCGGCGGTTTGAGGCCGCGGGGCTTTCGGTGCCGCGCTGGCAGGTCGTGGATGTCGGGATCTCGAATCTGGAACCAGGCTGGTCGTATCCCCTCGTCGTGAAACCCATCGACCAAGGCTCCAGCCTCGGGGTGTCCAAAGTGGAGCGGCCCGCCGGCCTGGCGGCGGCGCTCGCCACGGCGGCCCGGTACGGTCCGCAGGCGCTGATTGAGGAATTCATCGCCGGGCGCGAGCTGACCGCCGGCGTCCTCGAAGAGCAGCCGTTGCCGGTGGTGGAAATCCGCCCCCGGCAGCCCTTCTTTGATTTCACGGCGAAGTACACGCAGGGTGCCACGGAGTACCTGGTGCCGGCGCCGCTGCCGCCGGAGGTGACGGCGCGCGTCCAGGCGGCGGGGCGTGCGGCGCACCAGGCGCTGGGCTGCCGGCATCTCTCCCGCACGGATCTCATCCTCACGCCGCAGGGGGTGCCGGTGGTGCTCGAGATCAACACGATTCCCGGGTTTACCCCGACGAGCCTGGTCCCGAAAGCCGCGGCCTGCCTCGGGATCTCGTATGAGGAGCTCTGCGAGCGCCTCATCCTGATGGCCCAAGAGGGTGTCAGACACTTTTCAAAGCGGGAAAAGTGTCTGACACCTTTTTCATGAGACGACGGCGGTTGGTGAGACGGACCGGGCTTGTGCCGTGGATCGGCCGGCGGCTGGTGGGGCTGATCCGTTGGGGCGCGCGGCATCCGCAGCCGTTCCTCCTGCCGGCGGTCCTCGGCTTCAGCGGATGGGCGCTCTGGACGTACGCGATCCGATCCGAGGCGTTTCTCGTGGCCCACGTGCAGTTGCCGCAGGATGCCACGCTCAGGCTGCGCGACCCGCTCATCGGCCGGAACATCTGGAGCCTCGATCTCAAGGCGCTGGCGCAAGAGCTGCGCGCGCAGCAGCCGGGCCTGAAGGATGTGCGGGTGGTTCGGCAGCTGCCGGACACGATCCGGCTCGAGGCCATCAAGCGAGTGCCGATCGCCCAGCTTCGCCTGGACTTGCCTGCCGCGCCGATGCCGCCGGGGAGGGGGCCTCATGGCGCGGCGCAGGCAGGTCGCTGGTATCCCGTTGACCGAGACGGGTTCATTGTGCCCGACGGCAGCCCGCAGCCCCATGAGCGATTGGTGCAGCTTGTCGGCATCGACCGCCCCGGGGCCTCGCTGCGGGCAGGGAACGCCGGCCAGGACGAGCGGTTGCGGTTGGCCCTTCGGGCGCTGGACGTGATCCGCCGGTCCCCGGCGATGATCTCGCGGCGGGTCACCGCCGTCAATGTGGGCGATCCCCAGCAGATCCGCTTTGTCTTGGAGGACGGCACCGAAGTGCGCTGCGGCGCCGAGGCGGAGCTGGAGTCCAACCTCCATCGCTTGCGCAGCGCGTTGCGGGCGATGGTCCGGCAGCCCTTCGAGGCGGGCTATATCGACGTGCGGTTTCAAGAGCCTGTGGTCGGTCCTCGCACGTGATGATCCAGCCGCTGGTCGCGTTGGACATCGGCTCCACCAAGGTCGCGTGCGCGATCGGCCTGCCGCACGAGTCCAGCGCCGGGTTTGAGCTGTTGGGCAGCAGCGTCGTGGCCTACCCCGCGGTGTCCGCCGCGTGGCTGGGAGATGTGTTGATGGTCAGCCGGACCATCGAGCAGGCCTTGGAGGCCACGGCGGTCACCGAAGAGTTTCACCGGGCGCTCGTAGCGATGAATCCGCCTGGCCTGACGAGCGAACAGGCGGTGGCGGCCGTCACGCTGGGTGATGAGCCGGTGGCGGTGCGTGCGCACGATCTGGACCGAGCCCAGGGGCTCGCGCTGGATCGCGTGCTTGGTGTTGATCGGGAGCCGCTGCTGGCGGAGCGCCTGAGCTTCACCGGAAACGGCTTTGCCGGCGTGCGAGATCCAAGAGGGCGATCCGCCACCCGTCTGGTCGGCACCTTCCATGTGGTGACGATGCCGATGGCGGCGCGGCAGGCGATCGTGCAGGTGGTGGAGTCTGCCGGCTTGGAGGTCGCGCAGCTCTCCTACACGCTGCCGGCCACGTTTGCGGCTGCAGCCGATGAGGCCGTGCGGCACGAGCGCGTGCTCGTCGTGGACGCGGGCGGGCTGACCACGGACCTCGGCCTCTTCGTTGAAGGCGCGCTGCTGGCGGCCGAGCCGGTAGCGATCGGCGGCGTGCAGTTGGCGACGGCCGTTGCCACACAGCTTCGCGTCACCGTGGAGCAGGCGATGGCCTGGAGCGTGGAAGGGACCGCGTGCCGCCGGCGGGAAGTTCGGACGATCATTGCGACGCATTGGGAGACGTTGAAGCCTGCGCTGGAGCGCCTCCTCGCCCAGCAGCCACGCCCGAACGTCGCGCTGCTCAGCGGCCGGGGAGCGTTGATCGATGGGTTTGCCGAATGGATGGAGCACGCAACCGGTGTGTCCACCGCCATCTGCCGTCCCTCGAGAACGGCGCGGCAAGGAGACTTGGGACGCCAACTCGGATTGAACGCCGCCATCGGCCTGCTGGAAATGGCCACGCAGGAGCCCCGCTTATCGCTCAGCCAGCCCCAGCGCCTCTTGAACCGGGTGCTTGATCGAACCCGGACCATCCTCACCGAGTATTTTTGAGAACGGGTGTGCAATTTTAGCACATTTTATCCCCACCGGTGTCATTTTTTCTTGCTTTGCCTCGACATATTCAGGTTGAAATATGGTACACTTTTAATGCTTTCGAACAGGCAAACCCCCGGTAACGGGGGGGCGCAAAGCCTCGGATCCTTGTGAGCCAAGGACAGCCGGGCTGCCGAAAAAGCGGCAGCCCGGATTTTTTTATCATTATCAGATGGGGAAGGCGGATGTTGCACAGGACAGTCTGCACCAGGTATAGTACAAGTAACGAGGCTTCTCCGTTAAAGCTGAATCGGCGCGTTCTCGTGAGGATTCGCAGCTTTCAGCGAAGAGAGCCGGGCTACCGAATGAGTGGCCCGGTATTTTTTTGCTCTTATTGTTAATAGTTTTGAAATCATAAGTTAATCATTATAGATACTGTTCCCGGCATCATCCGTTCGATTATCCAAGGGAACATGGAACAGAGAGGCCTCCGCGATCAGGTTGAGTGTGCTGCTGAACTACCCGATGCCGTAGGGCAGAGGGGAGTTCGCCGAACCACGCCTGCAACTCTTGCCCATTGGATCATTCCATCCTGTTGGTTCGTCGTGCTGTTCTCCAGTGCGGTCATCTGCGACCGTGCCTCAGCCGACAACCGCCCCCCCACCCTCGAGGCTGGGCCGGATCAGACGCTGGAGGCGCCCGGGGCGGTGT
>CAZKXY010000014.1:0-24759 GCA_964556925.1 uncultured Planctomycetales bacterium
GCCAGGCACGCGTCGAAGTTGGCCTCGACCGGCACGACGCGCGCGCCGTGGATCAACGCCTGGGAGAGCTTGCCCAGCGCGATCGCGCCGCTGGGGATCAGCACGATCGACTGCAGCCCGGCGCGCGCCGCATACGCGCTGGCCGAGGCCGAGGTGTTGCCGGTGGAGGCGCACAGCACCGCGGCCGACTTGGCTTCGACCGCCTTGGAGATCGCCAGCGTCATCCCGCGATCCTTGAAGGAGCCGGTGGGGTTCAGGCCTTCGTATTTGAGGTACACCTCCGCGGGGCGGCCGACGCGGCGGCTGAGCGCGCGGCTTCTGATTAGCGGGGTATCGCCTTCCAGCAGCGTGACGATCGGCGTCTTCGGGCTGACGGGCAGGTACGGGCGGTACGCTTCGATCACGCCCCGCCAGGCGGATCGCGGGTCGGTCCGAACGGCACGGGGGGTCATCCGGGTGGCGTCACCTGGCCCGGGGCGCTTCCGTCCGGATGGCGACGGTGGGTTGCTTCACGAACCCCAGCCGGTCGATGACCTGCAGGGCGTTGCGGACGTTCGACTCCTTGGCCTCATGGGTCATCATGACGACCGGCACGATCCGCGCGGCCCGGCGCTCTTTCTGGTGGACGCTGGCGATGGAGATGTGGTGCGCGCCCAGCACGCCGGCGATGCGCGCCAGCACCCCCGGCTGGTCGGTGACCAGGAACCGCATGTAGTAGCGGGTTTCGATCGCGCCCATCCGGCGCAGCCGCCTGATGCGGCGCTGCGGGCTGCGGGTGAGCGGGATGCGGTGGCTGACCCCGCTCGCGATGTTCCGGGCCACGTCCACGATGTCGGAGACCACGGAGCTGGCGGCCGGGTTCTGCCCCGCCCCGCGGCCGTAGAAGAGCGTGGAGCCCACCATGTCGCCATGCACGTAGATCGCGTTGTACACGCCGTTGACGTTCGCCAAGAGGTGCGTCTTGGCCAGCAGGGTCGGATGGACCCGGACTTCGAGCTCATGGCCGACGTCCTTCGCGATGGCGAGCGGCTTCAGGCAGTAGCCCAGCTCGTCCGCGTACCGGATGTCCGCCTGCGAGATCTTGCTGATGCCTTCCACGTGGACGTCGGAGAGCTTGACCTGCACGCCGAACCCCAGCAGCGTCAGGATCGCCAGTTTGTGGGAGGCATCGTCGCCGTCGATGTCGAGCGAGGCGTTGCGCTCCGCATACCCGTGGTGCCGGGCCTCCTGCAGCGCCTCATGGAAGCTGAGGCCCTTCTCCCGCATCTGGGTGAGCACGTAGTTGGACGTGCCGTTCACGATCCCGAGGATCGCGTCCAGGTCGTTGGCGATGAGGCCCTCGCGCAGCACCTTGATGATCGGAATGCCGCCGCCGACCGACGCCTCAAAGTAGAGGTCGCAGTTGGCCCGCGCGGCCGCCGCGAACAGCTCCCCGCCCGCGTGCGCCAAGAGCGCCTTGTTCGCCGTGACGACGTGCTTGCCCCGGCGCAGCGCCTCCAGGATGTACCGCTTGGCCGGCGTGAGCCCGCCGATGAGCTCGACGACGATCTGGATCGCGGGATCCTTGAGGATCGCGGCGGGATCCGAGGTCATCAGCCCGGCCGGCAGCCGCAGGGCGCGCGCCCGCCGGACGTTGCGATCGCAGACCTTGTGCAGGACGATCCGGGCGCCGGTCCGCTGCTCGAGCAGCCGCCGTTTTTCCAGCAAGGCGCGGGCGACCCCGGACCCGACGGTTCCTGCGCCGATCAGGCCGACCAGCATCTTGTTGTTGGGCATCTTGTGTATCCTGACGTATCGGGGCGGTGAGATTTGGCGCCCTCCGCTCGCCCCGCCAGCCCCCGCGACACGAGACCACTCGTGCGGGGCAAGCCGGCGGGACTCGCTTCGGGTCGGCCACCCGCTAGTGAGAACTCATCGGGGCGGTGAGATTTGAACTCACGACCTCCTGCCTGTCCCGCCGCCCCCAAATGGTCGGGGCGGTGAGATTTGAACTCACGACCTCCTGAACCCCATTCAGGCGCGCTACCAAGCTACGCCACGCCCCGATGCTGGGGGCGGCGGGAAACCCCATTTCCCGCCCCGCCGAATGCTCACCGTCCTCTTCGGCGGCGGGGCGGGACTCCGTCGCTTTGCTCCGTCGCAGGCGCGCTACCAAGCTACGCCACGCCCCGGACGACTTTTTCCAATTTGGCGATCAGCGGAGGAAGATCGTCCCGCACGGTATCCCAAACTCGGTCAATATCAATGTCGAAGTAGGCATGGATCAGCCGATTTCGCATCCCGACGATGACCGGCCAGGGAATCTCTGAGTGTGCTTCTTGAAACTTCTTGCTGACCTTGCCAGCGGCCTCACCCACGATTTCCACCAGGTGCACCAACGACAGCACGAGCTTCCGGTCTTGATGCAGGTCAGCCCGCGTCTTCCCTTGCGCAAACGACACGGCCTCCTTTGCAGCATCGAGCATGTCGCGTAAGAGGACGACATCGTCACGCTGCGGCATACTGGACCTCGGCTGTCTTGATGACGGTGTCCCGAAAATATCGGCTCAATTCAGGTGGTGTCCTCAAGTCAGCCCGGCGGCCAAGGAGTTGAGACAGCTCCAGCTCCATCGCCGCCAGGCGCAGAAACCCCGCAGACGCGTTTGGCTCAAACTCCACTAGCACGTCCACATCGCTATCCGGCCGGAAGTCGTCGCGCAGCACGGAGCCGAACAGCGCCAGTTTTCGAATGTGATGCCGGCGGCAGAACTCGGCAATCTTGCCACGATCAATCGAAATCTTCACGCTCATGGTCTTTTTCGCGCTCGTTCAGGCGCGCTACCAAGCTACGCCACGCCCCGAGGTGGAATTCCTGGAAGAACCTTCAGAATAACAGGCCTCGTGAGGACTGTCAACGCAATGGGAGAGCGAGGCTTACGCGGACTCGGCCTTGCCGGCCCGGCGCATCAAGTGTTGGAGGGCGCTCCGAGGGGACCGGCCGTGAAACAGGATGGCGTCGACTTGCTCGATGATGGGCAGCTCCACCCGATGCCGCCGGCCGAGCCCGACGGCGGCTTTCGCGGTCGCGACCCCTTCAATGACCATGGGCGTGGAGGCGAGCACCTGCGTGAGGGATTTCCCTTGGCCGAGCTGCTCCCCCAGCCACCGGTTGCGGCCGGAGAGGCACGTCGTGACGAGGTCGCCGAGGCCGCTCAGGCCCCAGAACGTGTGCGCGGCGCCGCCGAGCGCGGTGCCGAGGCGGGCCATCTCGACCATGCCGCGCGTGATGAGCGCGGCCTTCGCGTTCGAGCCGAACCCGAGGCCGTCCCCGATGCCGGCGGCGATCGCGACCGGGTTTTTCAGCGCGCCGCCAAGCTCCACGCCAATGGGGTCGGTGGAGGTATAGATGCGCAGCCGCTCATCCATGAGCGCGGCCTGGACCCTGACGGCGAGGGCAGGATCCCGTGACGCGGCGACCGAGCTGGCCGGGTGTCCGCGCGCGATCTCCGAAGCGATATTCGGCCCTGAGAGGACGGCGACCAGGACCGGCCCCAGCTCCTCCGCGATGACCTGCGACATCCGTTTCAGGCTGCGCTGCTCCAGCCCCTTTGCGGCGCTGAGGAACAGGGGGCGGGCGCCCACCACGCGCTTGATCTGACGGAGGACCCCTCGGAGGTACTGCGAAGGAATGGCGAGGACGACGAGCGTGGCCGCCTCGAGCGCGTCAGTCAGCTCGGAGGTGAGGCGCAGGCTCTTCGGGATCCGCACGCCGGGGAGGAATTTGACGTTCTGCCGGCGGCGGGCCAGGAACGCGACGTACTCCGGAAAGGCGCCCCACCACGCGACCCGGTGCCCCAGCCGGTGGAGGTGGATCGCCAAGGTCGTGCCCCACCCGCCGTCGCCCAGGACGGCAATGGCCTCCTTGCGCCGTATCATGGCGCAACTCTAGCATAAAACAGGAACCGCTTCTAACAAAAAGGTGTCAGACACTTTTCCCGCTTTGAAAAGTGTCTGACACCTGTTAGGCGAGGGACGCCGCATCCTCGATGTCCATGGCGAGGATGTGGCGGTAGCCGATGCAGTGGACCTGGCGGCCCCAGACGACGTAGAAGTGCCCCAGGACCTTGTAGACGACCCGCTCCCCGCCCGTCTCCGGGTCAAGGTCCTTCGTGACGAAGACCTGCCGCGGCGGCAGCGGATCGAGATTGCGCGCCCAGGGGATGGAATCGTCCGTCGCGGGCAGCTGGGTGGTGGACTCGACGCGGTAGGTGCAGCGGCGCATGACCCGCGTGGCGTACTCGCCCTGCTGCATCAGCTCGGTGACGACGCAGTCACGCCTGAGCCAGTCGTCCGAGGTCAAGTTCCTGACGACGATTTCTCGCATGGGCGGGCGGGGTGCTCGTCCTTAAACCGCAGGTCGCACCGGAACGCGTTGTCGAGCCGGTGCAGCTCGAAGGCCAGCATGACCAGGCGGATCTTGAGGGGCTGGTCATGGCTCTTCTTCCAGGAGGAGTAAAGATCAAGGAAGGCGTCCATCGTGCGCTCGAAGATGAACTTCCGCTCATAGGTTTCGAGGTCCTTGAGGAACCGCTTGAAGCGCGCCTCGGACACCTCTTGGGCGGACGGGCCGATTCTGAAATGCGACAGCGGGCGCTGAAACATCTGCATCGCTCCGCGTTCCCCCCCAACGTCAACGGCCGACCCACCTGTTTGGCAGCTCGGCCGTCCTTCAACACGCGCACGCACGGGCTGAGGGACCCGCTCGCTTTATGACTTCGCTTGCGCGAAGTTCGCCTAGACTTTATAAGTAAATATACGTTCATTTTATAATTAACACGATACAGCCCATCCCCGTCAAGGTTTGGCGGTGTTTTTTGCGGGTGCGGCCGGCCGGCTGAAGCAAGCTCTACGGGGCTTTAAAGGCGAAGGGGCAGATCGCTTGAAATGCGCACCACCGGCAGGCGAACTCTTGCGGCGTGGCCTGGAACTGCTGCTGGCGGATGCCCTCCGCCGCTTCGCGCAGCTGCGCCTTGGCGCGTTCAAGGTCGGCGTCTGTCACGTCCACGCGGCCGATGAGGCCGGTTTCCAGAAACCGCAGCTCCAAGCGAGGGATGCGCCCGTGGAGCGTGCGCCAGGCCAGCGCGTAGACGAGCATCTGCAGCGACCCGCGGGCTTTCCGGTCGGCGTCTCGCTGGTCGCGGACGTCGGACGATTTGTAATCGATGATGACCGCCTCATCGCCGCGGCGGTCCACGCGGTCCCAGCGGCCGACAACCAAGAGGTCCTCGAGGCGGAAGGCGAACCGCTCCTCGATCAGCGTGGGGGTTTCGGGGGCGGCCTGCTGCGCGGCGTAGAACCGCTTGAGCGCCTGCCGGCCCTGCGCCAGCCGCTGCTCCTCGTGCTCCCGCGTGAGGAACCCTTCGGAGCTCCAGGCCTGCTCGAAGGCCGCCAGCAGCTGCGCTTCATCCATCGTCTCCCCTGCCAGCCGCCGCCTGAAGAACTGCTCCACGGCCTTGTGCAGGGCCGCGCCGTACACCACGACGTGATGGCGCATGACCGGGATCTTGAGGACATGGCTGTAGCGGTACTTCAGGGGGCAGGTCTGATAGTCGTCCACGCCGTGCGGGTCCACCCGAAGGATGCGCCCTCGGGTGGCGGTGACCCCGACCGGCAGCGGGGCGCGCGCATGGGCGCGCTGGATCAGCTCGTTGGCGCTCGCCCGTTTCGCCGGCGGGCTGGGGGTGGCGAGGTCAAGCGCCTCAAGGACGAACTGGCTGAGTTTCCGGACGGTCTTCCCGCCGTAGTCGTACGCGCCGGAGAGGTGCAGCTGGTGCTTGGCCCGCGTCATCCCGACGTAGAACAGACGGCGCTCCTCCTGCAGGTGGTAATCGCCCGAGGGCAGCAGGTCCTTGATCAGCCCTTCCGGCAGCTCAATCGCGTCGCGGCGCTGGGGCGTCGGGAACCGGCCCTGCACCAGGCCGACGAGGAACACGACCGGGAACTCCAGCCCCTTGGCCTTGTGGATGGTGAGGACGTTGACGCGATCCGCCCAGGCGTCGTCCTCCTCCAGCGGCTCGTTGCCCATCGCCTGGAACAGCTCGAGGTGCCGCATCAGCTCCGGGAGGCTCCCGCCGGTCAGCTCCTCCAGGCGCCGCAGCTGATCGAAGAATCGGGCCACGGTCTGCAACCGCAGGGCGTCTTCGGGGCGTTCGACGCGGCTGAGGGCGGCCAGCAGGCCGCGGTCTGACAGCCACTGATAGAGCAGCTGGCCGCTTGAGCGCGACCGGGACGCCTCCAGCAGCCGCTCCACATCGCCCCGCAATTGGGCCAGTGGCTTCCGGCCGGCCTCGGACACCTGCTGGCTGAGGTCAGGATCCCGGTCCAACCGTTCGACGACCTCCCGGAGGCTCTCGTGGCGCCGGTCGGCAACCGCCAGCACCTTGGCGAGATCGCCCATCGGGCAGCCGTACAACGGCGAGCTGGCCACATGGTACCAGCTCAGGCTGTCATCGGGGTCGGCGAGCGCCTTCAGGCAAGACAGCAGGATCTTGCTCTCTTCCCTCGCGAAGAGCCCGCTGGCGCCGCTGAACTGCCAGGGCACGCCGGCGACGTTGAGCGCCCGCAGGAAGAGGTCCGCTTCGCGGTTGGAGCGCACGAGGATGGCGAAGTCGCTGGGGCGCCGGCTGCCGGCCTCGATCGCGTCGCGGATGGTCTTCGCCACCCAATCGGCTTCGCTGGAGACCGTGTCAAACACGTGCACGTGCGGCGGCTCGGGGGGATACGCGGTTTTCGCGACCAGGCGCTTGTCGATGCCCTGGCGGACCTCCAGGCGGTCCGGGTCGTTGAACCGGATCAGCCGGTAGGCGCAGTCGAGGATCGGCTGGGTGGAGCGGAAGTTCTCGGTCAGGACGACCGTCCGCACGCCCGCGTAGTACTCCAGGAACTTGAGGACGTTGCTGATCGCCGCGCCCCTCCATTTATAGATGCTCTGGTCATCGTCCGCAACAACCGTGACGTTGGCGGTGGGAGACGCCAACAGCTGCAGCAGCCGAAACTGCGCGAAGTTCGTGTCCTGAAACTCATCGACGAGGAGGTACTTGAAGCGGGCGCGCAGCGCCGCCAGGACGTCCGGGTGGCGTTCCAGGAGCTGGATCGCCAGCAGCACCTGGTCGCCGAAATCCACCGCGTCCGCGTCCCGCAAGAGCTGCTGGTAGGCGGCGTAGCTGCGGGCGAGCTCTCCGGCCCGGCGCGCGGCAGCCTGGAGGGTCTCGTCGGCAGGCGCCGCGGCGACCTGCCCCTCGAGGCCGCCGGCGTGGGCGAGAAATTCCTCCGGGCTGACCGCCTCATCCTTGGCGCGGGCGAACGCCGTGGCCAAGGCCGAGAGGAATCGGGTGGGGTCGGCGACCGGCCGGAACTCCTGCAGAGGCAGCGTGAACGCCTGGCGGCGCAGGAAGACGAGCTGCTCGGCCTGCGACAGGACGCGGCACTGGGGCGAACGCCCCAGCTTCAGGGCGTGCTCCCGCAGCAGCTGATCGCCGAACGCGTGGAACGTGCTGACCGCGATGTTGACATAGCCATACGGGACGAGGAGGTCGACGCGCTCCGCCATCTCCGTGGCGGCTTTGTCCGAGAAGGTCAGCGCGAGGATCTCCTCGGGCTGCGCCCGGTTCGTCGCCATGAGCCACGCGATGCGGCGGGCGATCACGGTCGTTTTGCCGGTGCCGGCGCCGGCGATGACAAGCAGCGGCCCGGCTTCGTGCAGGACGGCGTCCCGCTGGGCCGCGGTCAGCTCATCGAGGATCGGGGACTCTGCGTGCAGCGTCTCAGGCATGTGGCGGTCGCCACGGTGTCAGACACCTTTCCCGCTTTGAAAGGTGTCTGACACCTTTTTAGGGCTGGGCGACGTGGAACTCGAACGCAAACTCGAGGGTCGTCCGCGGCAGGTCTTCCGCGTTAAACGAGGTCTTGATGTTGGTGAGCAGCAGGCGCAACGTCTTGGCGTGCTGCGACGGGCTCCAGAAAGCGATCAGCCCGTCATGGACGACCCCGGGGTACAGGTAGCCGCGCTGGAGGGCGGACTGCGCCAGCAGCGCGAAAGGCCCTTGGGGCTTGCTGACGAACAGCCTGCCGACCGGCACGCTGAGGCCGAAGTAGCCCGGGCTGGCGCCCTCCAACACTCCTCGGGTCGTCGTCGAGACCGGCCGGCGGGATTCCCCGACCGCGGCGACGTAATCCACCCCGACCGTGCTGTACTGGGTGCCGAGGTTGTCGATGAGCACGAACTCGCCGGGGTGAATCAGGATTTTCTCATCGCTGCGGTTGGCGATGCTCACGTAGAAGACCAGCTGCTCGGGGTAGTAGGGGCTTTGGCTCGCGTAGGCCCCGAAGATTTGCCGGTTGGCGAAGAAGTTCCGCAGGAACTCCTGGGAGGCAAAATTGAGGGTGACCTCGATGCCTTCCTTCGTCTGCGTCTGCATCACCGGGGCCAGGGTCCAGATCGAAGGCTTCCCAATGGCGGGTTCCTCTGAGACCACCCCGCGTCCGCGTCGCTCCAAGAGCAGCGCGCTCTTCCGAGCGCAGCCCGCAAGGCCCAGCAGTGCCACCAGCCCTACGCTGACCCAACGCATCACGCGCCTCCTTGAGATGCAGAGCGCTCAGACCCGCTCGAGCGGATCAAAGAGCTTCTGGTATTCCTCCAGGCAATACCGGTCCGTCATCCCCGCGATGTAGTCGCAGACGACCCGGTACGGGTCCTCCCCGCGCTGGATCCGCAGCCGGGGGGTCCGCGGCAGCTGCTCCGGCTTCGTGATATAGAGCTGGAACAGCTCGGTGAGGAACCGCCTGGCCTTGTCCGCCATCCGCGCCACGCGGTAGTGGTGGTAGAACGAGGTCCAGAGCAGCCGCTTGAGCGGCGTGCGCAGCCGGGTCATCTCCTCGCTGAAGCCCACCAGCCGCTGGGGGCACGCCCGCACGTGCTCCACCGAGTCAATCCGCCGCGTGGCGAGCCGCTCGGCGGTCGCCTGGACGAGGTCGGTGACCTGCTGGTTGATGAGCGCGCGGATGATCTGGTACCGCCGCAGCTCCGGGTCGCGCAGGCGCTCGGCCGCGAGCGCGCCGCGCGCCTGCCGCCAGAGCGCAATTTCCTCGAGCTCGTCTTCGTGCAAGATCCCCGCCATCAACCCGTCGTCCAGGTCATGGTTGTCGTAGGCGATCTCATCCGCCACGTCGGCGAGCTGGCTTTCCAGCAGCGGCGAGAGGGATGGATCCAGGGCGACCTGCATATCCGGCTGGTCGTACGGCGTGCGGTGCTTGTTGATGCTCTCGCGGGTCTCCCACGTGAGGTTCAGGCCCGGGAAGCCCGGATAGCGCGTCTCGAGCAGGTCGACGATGCGCAGCCCCTGGAGGTTGTGGTCGAAGCCGCCGTGGCCCTCCAGGAGCTCCCGCAGGGCCTGCTCGCCGGCATGGCCGAACGGCGGATGCCCGATGTCGTGCGCGAGGCAGACGGCTTCGACCAGGTCCTCATTGAGCCGCAACAGGCGCGCGAGGGAGCCGCCGATCTGCGTGACCTCCAGCGTATGGGTGAGCCGCGTCCGGTAGTGATCGCCCTCATGGTTGACGAACACTTGGGTTTTGTACTCGAGGCGCCGGAAGGCCGTCGTGTGGATGATCCGGTCCCGGTCCCGGCGATACGCCGTCCGGTAGGGATCTTCCGGCTCCGGGTAGTGGCGGCCCCGCGTGTGGCGGCTCTTCATGGCGTACGGAGCCAACCACCGCTCTTCCCGGGCTTCCAGCTCCTCGCGTGACAGCAGCGTCGGTTTCATCGATTCGCTGACCGGTGGCATGGGTCAGGGCGTTCGAGACGTCAACAGCGCGTAGAGACGATCCAGCGACTGCGAGAGGATCCGCGTGCCCGACACGACGGGCATGAAGTTGGTGTCCCCCTGCCACCGGGGCACGATGTGCAGGTGCAGGTGGCCGGGGATGCCGGCGCCGGCCACGCGGCCCAGGTTGACCCCGATGTTGAACCCGTGGGGCCGCAGCGCCACGCGCACCCGCGTGACGAGGCGCCGCGTCAACCGGCCCAGCTCCGTCCATTCCTCGTCGGTGAGCTGTTCGAGCGTTCCCACGTGCCGGTAGGGGGCGACGAGCAGGTGGCCGTTGGTGTAGGGGTAGAGGTTGAGCAGGGCGAAGGCGTCCCGGCCCCTGGCGACCACGCGCCGCAGCCGATCCGCCCCTCCCCGCTTCGCCGCGCAGAACACGCACCGGCGGGCGCGCTTCCGGGTCAAAAACGTGTGACGCCACGGCGCCCACAGCTGATCCATCGTCAGAGGGGTCCGTAGAGCGAGTGCAGCGTCTTGAGGTCGTCGAGTTGCCACACCCACATGTTCGTGGCCTTGGCGAGCAGCCGGGCGTTGTCGTCCATCCCGGACTTGACGATGACCACCTTGCGGGACGGTTTGGGGCTCTGGGCGTGGCAGAACGCGTCGAAGCTGGCGATGGCATATTCGTCAGCGGGCTCGCTGTGCACCGTCGCGCACCAGCGCCGCCCCGGCCCGTCCGCGATCAGGTACGCGTCGCTGCCGGGGCTGACCGGGGGCTGGGTGCGGATGGCCTCGAAGCGGGGCAGCCGCCCGGTCTTGGAATCCAGCGACACCGTGTCATCGCAAAACTTGGTGAGGAGGGCCACCACCTGCTCGGCGAACGACAGGTGCGTCGCCTGCATCCACCGGGACCACAGCATCCGCAGGTGCTGCTCCATGCCCTCACGGCGTTCGGCTCCACCCTGGCGGGCGTCAGCGCGCTGCGCCGCGCACACGGTCGACAGCCAGGTGCGGAGGATCGGGTCGGTCACGACCCAGCACATGCCCTTGCGCTCCGCCAGATCCTGCTCGACGAGCAGCTGCAGCGCCTCCGGCAGCCCCCCGCGGCCGATCCGCTTGCCGAGGTCGGTGGTCGTCCGCACCCCAGACGCCACCTGAATCAGCGCGTCGACCGCGCGCGCCCCCAGGCGTTTCTGAGACACCGCTTCCAGCCGCGACGCGCACCACTGGTGAAGCGCGCCCGGGGGGGTCCCCAGGAGGTCCCATGCCGTTTGCAGGAACAGCGCTTCCGTCAGCTCGCGGCTCTGCTCCAACAACGCGCGCTCCTTCAGCCGCGTGATCATGACCGTCAGGTACCATGGATAGGCGCCGAGCCACTGCAACAAGAATGGCGCGAGCGTGCTGACCCCCCGGAGGCCTTTCAGCTCCCGCTGCACCCACAGGGAAGCGATCGCGGCGTCCAGGCCCTCAAGGGACACCAGCTCGAATTGGCCGAACAGCAGGTGCAAGCGCTCGCGAAGGATCATGCGCGCCCGATACGGCGAGGAGCTGGAGAGGAGGAAGAGCGTCGAGGGCGACGTCATGACCCGCTTGCCCAGCTCATGGAAGGCGTGCGCCAGCCCCAGGTCCTCCAGGAAGAGGAATTCATCGAGGAGGAGGACGCACGGGCGCTGCCGTTCCTCGATCAGGATCGGGATCACGTCCAGCGCGCGGTTGAACGCTTCCCCGTACAGGCGCCTGGCCAGCAGGCCCTCCACCTGACGGACGGCCGCGGTCGTGTTGGGCACGTCGCGATCCGCCGCCGGCAGGATGGCGCACAGCAGTCGCTTGAGAAAGCTCTGGGCGGATTCCCGGTAGAGAGGACAGAAGACCAGGGAGAGCGACGGCGTCGGTTCGGCGACGAGCTGCTGCAGCTGGTAGGTCTTGCCGCTGCCTGCGGGGCCGATGAGCGCCAGGTTCTGTCGAAACCCCTCGCTGAAAGCCTGCAGCCGTTGCCGCAGGTGCTGGGCCAGCTCAGGACGGAGGTTCATGGGATCATTCGCGCGGCAGAAGCGCCAGCGTGTTTTTTGGCGTGCCCCCGTAGCGGATTTCAAAGTGGAGGGCGCGCGAGCCGACGCTGCCGATCGGCGCCCCTTGGCGCAATTCGGTCCCCGGAGCCACCAGGAGCCGCTCCAAGCCGGCATAGACGGTGAAGTAGCCATCGAGGTGATCGAGCACGACCGTCGGTCCCCATCCCGAGAGGCGGCGGGTCGCCACGGCCACGCGGCCCCGGCGGGAGGCGCGGACCAGCGTCCCGGTTGACGCGGCGATGTCCACGCCGTGCGATGGGCTGGCGCCCTTCAGCGCCCCGCGGACCGGCCAGAGGAATTGCCGGGATTCCGGGGGCAGCGGAATGAACAGCCGCTGGCCCGCGGCGACCTGCGTTGGACTGGGCAATCGGTTGGCTTCAGCGAGCCTGCGCACATCGAGCCCGTAGGAGTGGGCGATGCGCCAGAGGGTTTCGCCGCGGCGAACCTGATGGTAGGACCCGTGAAGGGCGGGAATGGCCTGGGGGGGCCGGCTGACAGGGCGCTCCTCCGGCAGGGTCTCGCAGCCGGCCACCCCGATCAGGGCCACCACACCCCACACGATTCTCATGCGTTGCGGCTCTTCGGACACATCAGGAGCAAGCGGGTAGCGGGAATCGAACCCGCGTGACTAGCTTGGGAAGCTAGCGCACTACCACTGTGCTATACCCGCGTCGCTCGCTATAGAATCCGATGGCGAGCTCCCCACGAGGGGAAACCGATGGTTTTCCCTCGTGGCGCTCGCATCTACTGTCATCCAATTAATGCTCGCTGTTCTCCCCTTCCGCGTACGAGAAGGAACGTCAACAGGCTACGGACAGTCTGCTAGGATGTGCGGGCAAGCTACATTCTATTATATGCGGGTGGGGGATGCGCGGGGAAATTGTGTCAATTGGTGTTTCAAGGCGCGGGTGGCGGCCTCAGGATCGGCGGTCTTGCAGACCGCGCGCACGACGGCGACCCGCTCCGCCCCGGACGCCAGCACCTGCGGCAGGGTTGCGAGGTCGATCCCGCCGATGCACACCACGGGCACCCGGACCGCGGAGATGACGCGGCTGATGAGGTCAAGCCCCACGCTGCCGTAGTCGGGTTTGGTCGGGGTGGGAAAGACGGGGCCGAACCCCACGTAGTCCGGGCCTTCGGCGCCCGCGGCCATCGCCTGGTCAAGGCTGTGGCTGGATTTGCCGATGAGGCGTCCCGCGCCGAGGATGGCTCTGGCCTCAGCCACCGGCAGGTCGTCCTGCCCCAGGTGCACCCCGTCAGCCCCGGCCGCCCTGGCGAGATCCGCCCGGTCATTGATGATCAAGGGGATCCCGGCGGGCCTCGTGATGGCGAGCAGCCGGGCGGCCTGCGCCATCACCCGTCGTGCCGAGCCGGTCTTGTCCCGCAGTTGGAGCGCGTCCGCCCCGCCCCGAATCGCGGCGGCGGCGAGGTCGGCCAGATCGCGGTCCTCGGCGGCATCCCGGTCAAGGATGACGTACAGCTTCCACGCGAAGCAAGAGGTCACGCTCCACCTCATACGTGCGAAACCGCAGGTGCTGGAAGACGCGGCTCTGTCGCGGGGCCACGAGCCGGCTGCATTCCTCCAGCACCCGCAGGGCTTCCTTCGTCCGCTGCAGGTTGATCACGAGCAGGCGCTCCAGGGAGGCGATGCGGCTGCCGTGCGCCCGCCGCCCTGGGTCGCGACGGCTGTCACGTGCCCGCGCGAGGTCGCTGGGGCCGATCGGCAGGCTCCGCAGGGCGCGGGCTGCGGCATGACGGAGCGCACGCGTGCGCCTGAACAGCGCCGGCGCCTCAAGATGAAACCTGGCGAGGTCTTCGCACACCCGCAGCCCTTCGAGCGCCCGGTTGGCGTTCGCATCCAACACCCGCAGCAGGCCGCGGCGCGTCATCCCCCCACCTGTGCTCGGCCTGCCCCCACACCAAGACAGTGGGGGTAGGGGCCTGCCTTCACACGGTCCGAGACGATTCGCATCTCCCACTCGCCCCCGTGGGCGACGGGCACACAGGTGGGGGGATCATCCCCGCGAGGCCAGGCAGCACCGGATGCGCTCGATGAGACGAGAGGTCGAGTAGCCTTTGCGCAGGGGGATGCGCACGACGCGCCCGCCGTGGCGCCGGACCAGGTCCCGCCCGACGATGTTCGCGGACGGCCAATCCGCCCCCTTCACCAGCACCTCGGGGCGCAGGCGTGCGATCAGCCGCTCCGGCGTGGCCTCGTTGAACAGGGTGACGTAGCTGACGCTCGCCAAGCCCGCCAGGACCAGCGCCCGGTCCCGCTCCCTGACGATCGGGCGTCCCGGCCCCTTCAGGCGGCGGACCGATCGATCGCTGTTGAGCCCGACGACCAGCAGGTCGCCGCGCTGCCTGGCCTGCTCCAGCAGCGCCACGTGGCCGGCATGCAGCAGGTCGAAACAGCCGTTCGTGAAGACAATCCTCCGGCCGCTGGCGCGGGCCTGTCGGACGATCCGGAGCAGCGAGTTGAACGAACGGATTTTCGACATCGCCAGTCCCGGGACCACGTCCCTTTTTCCCCCGCGGGATCGATTGGAAAAAGGGACGCGGTCCCTCATTTGAGGAGCGCGTCCTCCACCAAGCCGCAGAGCACGTGGCCGATGGTCAGATGCACTTCCTGGATGCGAGCCGTGACGGTGGAGGGCACGCAGATGCACAGGTCGCAGGCGGCCGCCACCGCGCCGCCGGAGCCCCCGGTCAGCCCGATGGTGGTCAAGCCCAGGACCCTGGCCTTCTTCAAGCCCTCGACGACGTTCCGCGAGGTGCCGGAGGTGGACAGGCCCACCGCGACATCGCCGGGCTGCGCCAGGCCTTCCAGCTGCCTGGCGAAGATCTGCTCGAACGCGTAGTCGTTGCCGATGGCGGTCACGCTGGCCATGTTTTCCGTCAGCGAGATGGAGGGCAGCGCCCGGCGCTCGGCGCGGAACCGCCCGACGAACTCACCCGCCATGTGCTGGCTTTGGGTGGCGGATCCGCCGTTGCCGAACCAGATGATCTTCCGGCCCGACCGCAGCGCCTGCGTCATGGCCTCGGCGGCCTTGGCGATCAGCGCCTGCTGCGGCTGCGACAGACCCGCGTGCAGCTGCGCCGCCTCGCGCAGCGCGGCCGCAATAACCTCACCCGGATTCATCTAAAAAGTGCCAGGCACTTCGCCGGTTCAAATTTCTCCCGGCTTGTGGAAAACTCGAGTTTTCCACAGATGCGCAAAAATTCTAACCGGGAAAGTGCCTGGCACTTTCTCCTTTCTCATCCGAAGAACAGCGTCGCGATGCGGTAGAAATCCATGTCCACGGTCTTGAGCTTGCCCGTCCCGTCCTCGAGCGAGACCGGCACGACGGTGTTCCCCTGGAGGCTGACCATGGTGCCGAACCGCCCGTCCAGGACGAGCTCCACCGCCTTCACGCCGAACCGCGTGCCCAGGATCCGATCAAAGGCCGTGGGGCTGCCGCCCCGCTGCAGGTGCCCGAGCACGGTGACGCGGGTTTCGTAGCCCGTCCGCTGCTCGATGAGGTTGCCCAACAGGTGCCCCACCCCGCCCAGGCGGACGTGGCCGAACTCATCCACCTTTTCCTCCACCACGACGTTGGCGTCGTCCTTGAACTTGGCGCCTTCGGCGACCACCACGATGCTGAAGTCCTTGCCGCGGGCGTGCCGCTTCTTGATGAGATCGCAGACCGCCTCCACGTCGATCGGCTCTTCCGGGATCAGGATGACGTCGGCGCCGCCCGCGATGCCGGCGGCGGTCGCGATCCAGCCGGCGTGCCGACCCATGACCTCGGCGACCATGATGCGGTGGTGGCTTTCCGCCGTGGTATGGAGCCGGTCAATGGCTTCCATCGCGATGTTGACCGCGGTGTCGAACCCGAACGTGTAGTCGGTCATGGCGAGATCGTTGTCGATGGTCTTGGGCACCCCGACGATCCGGATGCCCTCCTTGGACAGCTTGGTGGCGACCCCGAGCGTGTCCTCGCCCCCGATGGCGATCACCACATCGAGGCCGAGCGACGCGAGATGCTCCTTGAGGCGCTTGAGATCTTCGGGCCGCTTGTAGGGATTGGTGCGCGAGGTGCCCAGGATCGTGCCGCCCTTCGGCAGGATCCCGGAGACCGACTGCAGGTCCAGCGGGATGGTGTCCCCCTCGATCAGCCCCTTCCAACCGTTCCGGATCCCGATGACGGCAATCGACGCCTGGATCGCCCGCCGGGTGACGGCCCGGATGACGGGATTGAGCCCCGGACAGTCGCCGCCTCCGGTCAACACGCCCAATCGGCGCACCTGAGTCATCCCACACCCTGCCGGTGTCCGCCGGAGGCGGACGGCCAGCTTCCATCGATGTCTGCTGCACCGCTGGCCAGGCGGCGCCTCGATGCGGAGGGGCGGCACGCGCCGCCTCTGGCAGGTCGTGGGGTCATTCCGCTTCTCCTGGTTGCAGTTGACGATCGAGGTAGTCGGTGGCGATCTGGCCGCGCCAGAAGGTCGGATCGCTGAAAATCTGCTTGTGCAGCGGGATCGTCGTGCGGATCGGCTCCACGACGAACTCGTCCAGCGCCCGCTGCATGACGCGGATGGCGTCCTGGCGGGTGGCGCCCACGGCGATCAGCTTGGCCAGGAGGGAGTCGTAATAGGGGGGCACGTCGTAGCCGGGAAAGACGTGGGTATCGACGCGGACCCCGCGCCCGCCCGGGACGTGGTAGTCCGTGATGCGGCCGGGACAGGGGGAGAAGCCGTTGAACGGATCCTCCGCGTTGATCCGGCACTCGATCGCCCAGCCCTCAAATCGGACGTCGTCCTGCTTGAAGTGGAGCGGCTCGCCGGCCGCGATGCGGATCTGCTCCTTGATGAGGTCGATCCCGGTCACCATCTCGGTGACCGGATGCTCCACCTGGATCCGGGTGTTCATCTCGATGAAGTAGAAGGCCCCGTCCTTGTCCAGCAGGAACTCGACCGTCCCCACCGAGGCATAGCCCGCGGCCTTGGCGGCCCGCACGGCCAGCTCGCCCATCTTGCGGCGGAGCTTCGGGTCGACCGCCGGGGAGGGCGCTTCCTCGATCAGCTTCTGGTGGCGGCGCTGGATCGTGCAGTCTCGCTCGCCCAGGTGGACGGTGTGATTGTCCTTGTCCGCCAGGATCTGGAACTCGATGTGGCGCGGCTCCCGGAGGTACTTCTCCACAAACACGTCGCCGCTGCCGAAGCTGGCCTCGGCCTCCGCCTGGCAGGTCATCAGCGCGCTGATCAGGCGGACGTCGTTGTGGCAGACGCGCATCCCGCGCCCGCCGCCGCCCGCCGCCGCCTTGACGATCACCGGGTACTGGATGCGCCGGGCCGTCTTGAGCGCGTCCTCCTTGTTGCGGACCGCGGACATGCTGCCGGGGATGATGGGGATGCCGGCTTTGCGCATGAGGTCCTTCGCCGCCAGCTTGTCCCCCATCAATCGGATGACGTGGGCGGGCGGGCCGATGAAGGTGATGTTGCACGACTCGCAGATCTCGGCGAAATGGGCGTTCTGGGACAGGAAGCCGTAGCCGGGGTGGATGCCGTCAACGTCGGTGATCTCCGCGGCGCTGATGATCGCCGGGATGTTCAGGTAGCTCTGTTCGGCCTTCGGCCCGCCGATGCAGATCGCCTCATCGGCCAGGCGGACGTGCAGGCTGGCGCTGTCCGCCTCCGAATAGACGGCGACCGTCTGGATGCCCATCTCCTTGCAGGCCCGGATGACCCGGACCGCAATCTCCCCCCGGTTGGCAATGAGGATCTTTGAGAACATCGGATGTCCGGCCCGCCGCGCGAAGCTAGTCGCGCGGCTCGACCACGAAGAGGGGCTGCCCAAACTCCACCGGGGCGCCGTTCTCCACGAGGATCTCCGCCACGCGGCCGGCGACTTCGGCTTTGATCTCGTTCATCAGCTTCATGGCTTCGATGATGCAGACCACCTGGCCGGGCTCCAGGTCCTGGCCGATCTCGACGAACGGCGGGGCGTCAGGGGCCGGCGCGCGGTAGAAGGTGCCGACCATGGGGGACTTGATCACGATGCGGTGGGTCTCTTCGGCGGCGGGCTTTGACGGGGCGGCGGGATGCGGCACCCCGGCGACGTACTCCACCACCTGCGGCGCGGGGCCGGAGGAGGCCTTCTTCAGGCGGATGCGCATCCCCTGATGCTCCATCTCCAGCTCGACGAGCCCGCGGCTTTCCATGAGCTGCAGCATTTCTTCAATCAGCCGAAAGGCTTCCCGTTCGGACGACCGCACCCGTTTTTCCACCGTGGCCTCGCGAGGTGTTACACCCTGGACACGTAGGATCCGGATCTCGTATCGACCCGAATCACGTCGCCGGTCTCCACGAACAACGGCACCTGGATCGTCGCCCCTGTTTCCAGCTTGGCCGGTTTCATCCCGGCTTTTGAGGTGTCGCCCCGCACGCCCGGCTCCGTGGATTCGATGTGGACATCCACGAACATCGGCGGCTGGACCCCGAGCAGCTGGCCGTCGTGGAACTGGCCTTCCAGCTCCATGTTCTCCTTCAGGAACCCGGCCGCCTGGCCGACCACCTCGGTGGGGATCTCGACCTCCTCATACGTCTTGGTGTCCATGAGATGAAAGGTGTCCGCCGTGCGGTACAGGTACTGGAGCGTCCGCTTTTCGATGAAGGCTTCCTGAAACTTCTCGCCGGCGCGGAAGGTCCGCTCGATCACGGAGTTGTCCTTCAGGCGGCGCAGCTTTGTGCGGACGAATGCCCCGCCCTTGCCCGGCTTGACGTGCTGGAACTCGATGATGATCCACAGCTGTCCATCGAGCATGATCGCTTCCCCGCTGCGGAATTCGCTGGTCGAAATCATCCCACACCCTGGCTGTCCCGCCACTGACGGGGTCCAGCCTTCCCATTGATCCCATCCCCTTGGCTGGACGGCTCCGCCTGCGGCG
The DNA here is from genome assembly GCA_964556925.1 of uncultured Planctomycetales bacterium. Lineage (GTDB taxonomy): Bacteria > Omnitrophota > Gorgyraeia > Aquiviventales > Aquiviventaceae > CAZKXY01. The sequence goes on from CAZKXY010000014.1 coordinate 18,799, forward strand.
GAGCCCAGCCAGGGTGTGGGATCATGTCGCGCGCCTCAGCAGGGTCAGCGCCGCCTCGAGCCCCAGGCGGTAGCTGGCCGGGCCGAAGCCGCTGACCTGTCCCCGGCAGACCGGGGCGATCAGCGAGTGCTGCCGAAAGGTTTCGCGGGCGTAGATGTTCGACAGGTGCACCTCCACCGCCGGGATGCCCGCGGCCTCGATGGCGTCCCGGATGGCCACGCTCGTGTGGGTGTACGCGGCCGGGTTGATGACGAGCGCATCGTAGCGGCCTTTCGCCCGGCCGATGCGCTCCACGATCTCGCCTTCATGGTTCGACTGGACGATCGTCACCGTCGCCTTGCGAGCGGCGGCCGCGCGCCGCAGCTCGCGGTCGATCGACCGAAGGTCCGCCGTCCCGTAGAGGTCAGGACGGCGCCGGCCTAAGAGCTGGAGGTTCGGCCCATGGATGACCAGGACGCGCGCGGCCATCACTGGGGCGGCGCCGCGGGCGGCGCCTCGGCCTCCTCGACGAGCATGACGGGGATGCCGTCGCGGATCGGGTAGCGCCGGCCGCACTGTTCGCAGACCAGCCAGCCGGCCTGCCGCGCCGATGCCACCTGGGGCTGCATGTCATGGCGCGGCGCAGGCAGGTCCGCCTCCAGCCGCACGCGCGCCTTGCACGCCGGACACGCGAGGATCTCGAGCAACCGGGGGTCAATCATGGCAGCACCTCTTCCTGGTGCTGGTGGGGGGTCCCGAGGCGTTCCAGACTTGTCAGGGTTTGCTCAACGTGTTTCAGGGCCGTTTCCGCTTGATCGTACTGGCTGTTGGCATTCCGAAGGTGCACCCCGACTTTCCGAAACTCCTCTTGCACAAAGCTGCGGATCTGGGTGGACAGATTCTGCAGGGACGAGAGCACCGCTTCGGCCTGCCGCTCGATCTCGAGACCCTTCAGCCCCTGGGCGATCGTGGTGAGGTACGCCCAGAACGTCAAGGGAGAGGTCAGGAACACCCGGTGCGCTTGCGCATACTCGTAGAGGCCCCCGCCCTCGGTGAAATCCTTGCTGGCCACGAGCTCATAGAACACCGCCTCGGAGGGGATCACCATCAGCGCGAAGTTCGTCGTCCCCTCCTGCGGGCGGATGTACTGCTTCACCTCGTCAATCTTCTGCCGGACGGTCCGCTTGAACTCGGTCCGGAGCACGGCGCGCTGCCGCTCATCGGCCTCGCGCAGCCGTTTGTAATCTTCCAACTGGAGTTTCGAATCGACGGGGATGAGCTTGTCGTTGAGGCGGATCGCAAACTCCACCTTTCTCCCATCCGAGAAGGTGTAGTCTTCCTCATATTGCTTGGGGAGCTTATCGGCAAGGAGGTTTCTCACGATCACCTCCCCGAGCTCGCCCCGGAGCTGCTGCGGCTTCAGCAGGTCGTTCAGCGCACCCACCTGGCTCTGCAGGTCGCGCAACCCTTGAATCTGCGCCTGGACCGCCCCAAAGCCCTGGTGAATCTCGGTGATCTGCGTGATGGTGGCCTGCTGCTGCCGGAAGAGCTCTTCGCTCGTCTGCCGCAGGAGCCGTTCCCGCTCTTCCACCTGCCTTCTGGCGGTGTCCTCGAGCGCGTCGAGCTTGCCCCTGATGAGCGCCTCGAAGCCGCCCGTCTTGAACTCCTCCAGCTTCGTCTTGAGTTCTGCGGCGGTCGTCTTGAGCACCGTCGCTTCCCGGACGATATACACGAGGAGGCCGAGCAGCCCCGCCGTGATCGCGAGCGCGACAAGGAGGCTCATGATGTTCCGGACTTGCCCAGATACCGCATCCGCAGCTGGTAGAGCGTATCCGTCAGCAGCCGCTCCTCATCCACGGAGAGGTTGCCTTTCGTCTTCTCGTCGAACAGGCCGAGCAGGTCGATCAGGTATTTGGCGTGCGGCAGGTTCATGGCCTGTTTCCGCGTCGCCGGATGTGGCATGTCCCCGAGCGCGATCAGCGCCTCCATCGCCAGGCCGGACACAAACAGATCAAACCGCGCCTCGGGGAGCTCCTCCCCCCCACCTGCCGGCCCCCCCACCTGCCCGCCTCCGCCTTCGGCGGCGGCTTGAGGGGCGGACGGCGTTGACCGGTCCGCCAGCGGCGGACCGGAGGGCAAGTGGGGGGAGGCGCGCTTCTCGCGCTCCGCCTGTTCCTTCCAGGATTCGTCGACCTTCTTCTTGACGGGCTCGTCCATTACCGCATCACCACGCCCGCGTAGCCGATGGCGGAGTGCGGATCCCCCCCGGCCTGCGCGCTGGTCCCGTATCGGACCACGGCGCCGCCGCTGGCGCCGAGCGCCCTCGCCGCCTCCAGCGCACAGGCCAGCGCGTCCTCACCGCAGAGGTGAAGGCCGGCGCGCTCCACCGCGCCCCGCATCCCGGCGGGCCGCAACGCGCAGACCGCCTGCAGGAGCGCGCGGTCCTGCTGGACGGCCTGCTCGTGCGGCAGGTAGTGGGACAGATCGGCGCTCGCCAGCACAAGCGCCGGCTCCTCCAGCATCCGGACGACCTGCGCGATCGCGACCGCCAACCGCGCGATCTCCTCGCGCGCGACAGGCCCCATGACCAGGGGGACAATCGCCAGGTCGGGCGGCCCCAGGTGTTGGAGGAACGGCAGCACGACCTCAATCGCATGCTCGCCGCGCTGCGCCCAGGCATCCGCCTCCAGGAAGGGGCAGCGCTGGCGCAGCGCGTCCACGCAGTCGGCATCGATCGGCACCTCGCCCAGCGGCGTCCGGTACGCGCCGGAGGCCATGACGCTCCACGGCATCCAGCTCCCCGTGTGCGATGGGCCCAAGATCAGGCACCGCCGCGGGATGCGAATGGACGCCAGCGTTGGGCCGATCACGTGGCCGGCATGGCGGAAGCTGCCATGCGGGACGAGCGCGGCCATGGCCCGGCTCGCCGGCGTCGCCCCGCGGGTCAACGTCGCGATCGCGTGGGCCAGCTCCGCGGGCTCGGCGGGATAGAAGTACCCCGCCACTGCGGGCCGTCTCACGCGGGAAGCCGCCGCCTGCCGCATCGATTCACTCACGATGCCCATTCGGCGACACGACGATCTCCGCGCGCTGCCGGACGGTGAGATAGCGTTTCGCCGCCTCATGCACCATCGACGGGGTCACCGCGCGGATGGTCTGCTCGTAGGTGTTCCACCGGTCGAACCCCACCCCGTAGAGCTCGTCCAGGACTGAGCGTCTGGCCAGCCCCACCAACTGCTGCAGGTCCATCCGGTGCAGGCCGATCAGGTAGCGCTTCGCCTGCTCGATCTCCTCGTCCGTGACGCCCTGCTCGACGATGAGCGCGAGCTGCTCGTCGATCACCTGCCGCACCCGCTCCTGCGCCTCCGGACGGGTGGCGGCATAGATCATCAGGGAGCCCGGGTCCCAGCCAGGGGTGTGCACCGCCCCCAGCGTGTAGGACAGCCCGTGCGCTTCGCGCACGGATTGAAACAGCCGCCCCGCCATGCCGGAGAGCACGGCAGTGAGCAGGTCCAGCGCGTAGCGATCCGTCGCGGCATGGGTGCTGCCTTGAAACCCGAGCATGAGCACGGCTTGCTCCCGGTCCATGGTCCTGGCGGCGTGCTGGATCCCGTCCAGTGGCGGTTCCGCCAACCGCTCAGGCCACGCGGAGGCGTGCGCGGGCATGGCGCCGAACGTCTGAGCGACCTGGCGCATGACGGACGGTGGCTCGATCTCGCCGAAGACGGCGATGACCAGGTTCGACGGCACCAGCCACCGCCGGGCAAAGTCCGCGCACTGCGCGCGCGTCAGCTGGCCGATCGTCGCCCGGTCGCCCAGCGGATTGAACCGGTACGGGTGCGCCTGGAAGAGCGTCCGCCGCAGCAGCTGCCCGCCCACATGGAAAATTTCATCCTCCTGCGCCCGCAACTCCTTGTCGATCAGCGTCCGCTGGATGCCCAGCTCCTCCTCCGGGAAGGCGGACTGGGTGACGAGCTCGTGCGCCAGCGCGATCCCTTCAGGCAGGTCCTCCGCGAGCATCTGCATGGCCAGGCCGAAGCCGTCCCGCCCGCTGAAGGGCTCCAGCCGGGCGCCCAGCGATTCGACCGTTCGCGCGATGTCCGTCGCGGTCTTGCGCGCGGTGCCCTTGATCAACAGCTGCGCGACCAGGTTGGACAGGCCCTGCGTCTGCTCGGTTTCCACCCGGACCCCGCCGCGAAACCCAACGACGACCGCCGCCAGGGGAAACGTGCGATCCGCTCCCAGCAGGACCGTGGCGCCGTTCTCGAGCGTGGTCTTGCTCACGGCGATGGGCCGAGGGGCTTCCTCCTCAAGAGCCGCCGGCGCAGGAGCCCCCGCAGGACGGATGATCGCCGTGGTCATCACGGCCGGGTCGCAGTAGCGTCGCGCGGCCGCGTGCACCTGCTGGCGCGTGACCCGCTCGATCCCTTCCACGTACCGGCGGGAAAACTCGGGATCGCCGGTGCTCATCAGCGAGCTGGCCAGATCCCCGGCTCTCGCCTCGATGGTCTGGAGGCTGAAGAGGTGGTCCGCGCGGACCATGCGCTTCGCCTTCCGGAGCTCCGCCTCGGTGATGCCGTCTTGCCGGACCGCCTCGAGCACCTCAAGGACGGCGCCCGCCGCCGGATCCAAGAGCTCCGGGTCGGTCCGCAACGAGATCCCGAAGGGCCCGGGGTCATAGGGCGTGGAGTTCCACGCCCCGATCTCGTGCGCCAGCTTCCGCTGCCGGATGATCGTCTCATACAGCCGGCTGCTGCGGCCTTGTCCGATGACGCTCGCCAGCACGTCGAGCGGATACAGGTCAGGGTCTGCAAGGCGGACGGAGGGAAAGCCCAGGATGGCGTACGCCGACTGGATGGGCAGCTCCAGCGAGGCGTCCCGGCTGCTGGCGGGTGGCGGTTCAGCCGGGATCCCCGACTGCGCGGGATCCCCCCGCCCGCGCGGCCACGCGCTGAACAGTTCGCGGACGGCGGCGGTCACGGCCGAGCCGTCGACGTCCCCCACGCAGGCGATCACGATGTGCTGCGGCTGGTACTGCGCCTGGTAGAAGGCCGCTAGATCCTGGACCGTCAGCTGCTCCAGCAGCGGCCGGTAGCCCAGGATCGGGTGGCGGTAGGGGTGCTCGAGGAAATGGCGCGACCAGAAGAGCTGGTGGATGCGCCGATCCGGGTCATCCAGGTTCATCTGGATTTCCGAGATGATGACCGCCCGTTCCTTGTCGAACTCGGCGGGTTCGAACACGGCGTGCTGCAGGATGTCGGCCACCAGCGCCAGCGCGTCCTTGAGGTGGCGGGATTCGGCGAAGAGCGAGACCCCGGTGCTGTCGAGCGAGGTAAAGGCGTTGATCGTCCCCCCGTAGCGGCGGACCTCCTGCTCGATCGTCCCGGGCGGGCGCGTCGGGGTGCCCTTGAAGAGCATGTGCTCGATGAAGTGGGTGATGCCGGTTCCGACGTACCGGCCCTCGGCGCGCAGGCCGCCCTTGATGCGCACCTCAATGGCCACCAGCGGCTGGCGATGGTCTTCGTCCCAGACCGCCTGCAGGCCGTTGTCCAGCAGCAAGGTGTGGGCGCGCGGGGCCGTGGGGGATTCCGGATGGGTCACGGCGGAGCTGTTAGGCATGGGACCGCACACGCTGAGGCAGCCGCCGGTCAGGGCGATCGCAAGGGCCCGTCTGACGTCGCGTCGGCGAGTGGCTGTTTGTCTCAGCACGGGGCGGGAGAGGCACGCGAGTCGATCAAAGTGAGCGCGCGCGGCGGCTGATCGCCTGCCGAAGCTCACGGCGTTTGCGCTCACTCGGTTTCTCATAATGCTTTTTGGCCTTGAGCGCCTTGAGGGTGCCCTCACGCTCAAGCATGCGCTTGAAGCGCCTCAACGCCTTCTCGAGTGACTCATCCTCTCGCACTTCCACGCGTGGCATCGTCGCTATCCTCACCGAGCATTATAGTTGAGCCTCGCGGCAGTGTCAATGCCGACGCGCCTCAG
>CAZKXY010000015.1:0-23875 GCA_964556925.1 uncultured Planctomycetales bacterium
GGTGAAGAAGGCGCTCAGCATCCTGCAGAGCATCGGCTCGTCGTCGACGACGAGCAGCTCTTTCTTGAGCCGTGGATCAGGCGCGGACCCTTCCATGACTGTTTGAGTATACCCAGTTGCGGCTCGGAATGACAAGGGTGCGAGGCAGAAAACACCGAACGCGCGCGTAAGGCAAAAGGTGTCAGACACCTTTCCCGCTTTGAAAGGTGTCTGACACCTTTTAGGAGCTGGAGGCGAGGTCGGCTTCGTCCAGCCACTGGAGCTCTTGGAGCCAATCCTCCTCGGTCTCGATCGACTCGCCGGCCGACTCGGCGGTGATCTCCTCATCCAGCAGCTCGAACAGCGCCATGGTCTCATCCAGCCAGGCGTCCTCGCTGGGGGACGACTCGGCGAGCACCAGCTGCTGGCCGTGGCGGGCCAGCCGCATGGACCGGCCGGAGACGACCGAGAGCACACCGATCAGCACAAGTAGCCCGGCGGCCGCCGATGCCCACGCCACGACCGGCCGGGGCCAGGCCCCCCACAGGCGGATGGGCGCGGGGGAAGCGGCGGGCGGCTCGAGCGCGCGAATCCTCGTCATGACATCCGCCGTGTAGCGGGCCCGGTCCGGCTCCTGCGGCATCTGCAGCGGATGACGCGACAGCCACGTCGTCAACCACGTCGTGAAGTCCATCAGAACCCCTCCTTCGCCAGCCACGGACTGAGCCGGACGCGCAGCGCAGCGGTGGCGCGGAACACGTGCGATTTCACCGTGCCGACGCGGCAGCGCATCACCTCCGCCGCCTCCTCCAAGGAAACCCCGTGCACGTGGTGCAGGAGAAACGCGGTGCGTTGGTGCTCGGGCAGGGACTGGACGGCCTGGCTGAGGGCGAGAGCCAGCTCCCGGTTGGCCAGCTGCTCGCTGGGACCGGCCGCAGGGTCATCCACCTCGACAAAGAGGCCGGTCGCGTCCGGGTCAGGGTCAGGCTCGCCGATTGTGGCCACCACCACCGGCTGGCGGCTGCGGCGTCGGCGCGCGTCCTTGCAGGCGTTCATGATGATGCGATAGAGCCACGTGGAGAACTTGGCGCCGCCGCGGAACCGAGCCAGCGAGCGATACGCGCTGACAAAGGCGTCCTGGGAGGCATCCCGCGCATCCTCATAATTGCCCAGGAAGCTGAAGGCGAGGCGAATCGCCTGGCCCTGATATTTGTCCACCAGCTCCGCGTAGCGATCCGCGTCGCCGTGAAGCACCGCCTGGATCGCGTCCGCGTCGCTCGCCATCGGAGTAGAAGATAGTATAGCATCAGCAAAATTGGGACCAGGTCCATTTTTCTTTGAGCTCAAGCTGAAGGAAAAATGGACCTGGTCCCATTTTTTATCGGCCTCGGCGGCCGCCGCCACCGCCGCGCGGTCCCCCACCGCCCCCACCACGAGGCCCACCGCCACCGGGCCCGCCAGGGCCGCGCATCCCAGGGCCCCCTTGCGGACCTCCGCCGCGCGGGCCTGGCCCTCCCATCTGACGCTCACCGCCCTGGCCCGGGCCGCGGCCGATGCCCTGCCCATGGTCGCGCACGCCTCGATCGCCCATGCGCGGACCACCTGGGCCTGGAGCACCCTCGCGCCCTCCGCCGCGCGGACCCTCCCCGCCGTGCAGGCCAGGACCGAAGCGGCGATGCTCGCCTCCCTGCCCGACGCCGCCCCGGCCCTCGCCGCGTCCAAGGTCACGGACGCCGCGGTCGCCCTTCGGCCCTCCATGCGGTCCGACTGGGCCGGGGCCCGGCCCGGCTGCGCGATCACGGACATCCTCACGTCGATCCCCTCGGTCTTCCCGCCGGTCCCGCACGTCCTCGCGGACATCGCGCCGGTCTTCCCGGACATCGCGGCGGTCTTCTCGACGGTCGCGCACATCCTCCCGGCGGTCGTAGACATCCTCGATCCGGTCCCGCGGCCCGCCCTGGTGCGTGGCATCCCAGCGGTCCTCGCGCCGATCCCGCACGTCCTCGCGGACATCCCGGCGGTCCTCGCCGCGGTCCCGCCGGTCCTCACGCCGATCCCAGCGGTTTTCGCGGTGGTCGCGCACGTCCTCGGCTTGGTCGTGCCACCCCTCGTGCCGGTCCTGCACGCGGTCGTGGAGCCGCTCGTGCATCCCTTCCCGCGCGCCGGGCGGCACATTCTCCGGCAGCTGCTGCAGATGCTCGTGGCCGTGCTCATGCGCCGCCTCCAGGCGCTCGTGGGCATGCTCGTGGGCGGCGCGGTCGCCCCGCCCTTCAGGGCGGGACTCGCGCCACTGCGGGTGGTTCTCGATGAATCGCTCGTAGGCCTCCGGATGGTTTTGCTTGAACTGCTCCAGCTTCTGCTGGCGCCGTTCGTGGCGGCGCTCCATCAGCGCCTCGTACCGCTCGGGGTGGTTGGTCTTGAGGTCCTCAAGACGCTCCTGCAGATGCGCCTTGTGCTGTTCCTTCAGCTCTTGGTACCGCTCAGGGTTCGTCTCCTTCAGATGCTCCAGGCGTTCCCGGCGGCGCTCCTGCATCCGGCCCTTGACCTGCTCGAACTTCTCTGGGTTGGTGTCCTGTAAATGCGCCAGCCGCTCGCGCAACTGCGCCTTGCGCTCCTGCACAGCCTGGCGGAATGCCTCCGGGTCTTCCTTCTTGAGCTGGCGAAGCCGCTGGGCTTCCGCTTTGACGTGCTCGCGGGCTTCCGCTCGGTTTTCCTTCCGATCCGCCGCGTGTTCAATCCGATCCTTGCGCCCTTGCGGCTTGCCGCCCTTCGGCGGCTGCGCGAACGCCGCCTGGGACATCCCCACCAGCAGCGCCACGCCCCACACCCCCATCAGCAGTTGTCTCATCGGGCCCCTCCTGGTTGCGTCTCTATCAGATTAGACGTCCAGGGGCCAAAAAGGTTTACTGACGGGAGAGACCGCGGACCAGCTGGTCGAGCCGGCGGCGGCTCTGGCGGGGAGGGGTTTCGGCAGGGTACCCGATTGGCAGGAAGGCGATCGGCCACAGGCTGTCGTTGAGCCGCAGGGTCTCTTGCACGACCTCCAGCTCATGGACCGCCCCGATCCACACGCTGGCCAGCCCCAGGGCGGTGGCGGCGAGCTGGGCGTAGGCGCAGGCGATCGTCGCGTCCTGGATGCAGAAGAGCTGCTCGCCCTTGGCGCCGTAGCGGCCGGCGGAGCGCTGCGGGGCCGCGCAGAAGACCAGCACGACCGGGGCCTGCGCCACCGCGCCCTGGTTGCCGGTGGCCGCGTCCAGGCGCCGGCGCATCTTGGCATCCCGCACCACATGCACCTCGTAGGCTTGGAGGTTGCCGGCGGAAGGGGCGCGATTGGCGGCTTCGAGGATCCGCCGCACCTGGGCGTTCGTGATCCGCCGCGGGAGGAACTGACGGACCGAGCGGCGCTCGCGCACCACGTCGAAGAACTCCATCTCAATCGAGTCCCAGCGCGAATCGGAGCGCCGCATGGACCGTGGAGCGCTTCGCGGGGCTGAGGAGGCACAGGCATCCCTTCAAGATGTGTTTCGGGACCGTCGTCAGCACATCACAGTTGACCACGCACGGTTTTGGCACACCGTCTTCAGGACCCAAGGGAACCTCAACAGGAAGGTCGCGGATCGTCGTGGTCACCTGCGCCACAATGACGAAGGCACGGACCTGGATCGCCCGTTGACGGGACACGAGCAGGACCGGCCGTCGTCCCATCGGCTTTGGGAACTCCGCCCACCAGATTTCCCCGCGCTGCATCACCAGCGCTCCCCGCCCAAGCGGGCGAGCCCGGCCCTGTAGAACCCTTCCAGATCCGCGACGCGCTCCGGCTCGCGCTCATAGCCGGCCGTGTACCGCGCCTCGAGCGCCTCCTGCTCCATGAGTTTGAGCCAACTGCGGAATGCCGCCAGCAGGATCCGACTGCGGCTCTGATGCGTGCGCTTGCGAATCGCCTCGAGGCGCTGAAACTCCGCCCGCGGGAAGCTGATTGCGGTTTTCAAGGTAGCGGCCATGGTGCCCCCCTGTTTTCGAGAATACTTTGGTATATACGTTTACAATACTATGCTATACAAGAATGCCCCTGGGAACAAGGGGGCCAGGCTGCTCTGTCGAAACGCCACGGTCCCAGAGCAAAACGTGTCAGACACGTTTCCCGCTGCGAGACGACAGGTCGAAAGGTGTCTGACACTGTTTGCGGTCGTCCCAGCGGCTGTTCGACAGAGCAGCCTGACCCCTTTTTGGCAGCGGGGTGGAGGTGCAGCACGGCTCTTCGGTGAGGAAGTTGCCGGTCAGCGCGTATGCGCGGGCGCGGGGCCGCTGGTCATGGGGGCGTGTCACCCTGACCGCTCACTGGTCAGGCGGGCTTCGAAAATGCGCAGCTGCCAGCACAGCCTGGAGCCGCGCTGGATGAGGCGCAGCGCCCCTGAGGAGAGCTGCTCCTTCATGCGCTTCAAGGCCTCCTGGAGGGTCTGGGGGATGGGGAACAGCCGCTGCGCGCGCAACCGCAAATCGGCGAAGAGCCGCTGCGCCGTCTCGAGGATGCGCTGCTCGTTCGCCAGCGACAGCACGGGAAAGACGAGCCGCCCGTGCGGCAGCAGGTGGTCGGCGGCGGCCTTCAGCATCGCCACGGTCGACTCCGCGCCGTCCGGCCCGCCCGAGGGAATCGCGCGGGGATACCACGGCGTCGCGCGGGCCGCCTCCTCGGAGACGCCGGAGACGTCGTCCACCACGAGATCCGCCCGCACGCCGGGCAGCGGCTCGAACAGCGAGCCGGCGAAGACCTCGATGCGGGACGCGACGCCGTTGCGCTGCGCGTTGCGCCGCGTCAGCCGGGCCGCCTCGGGCATGATGTCCACCGCATAGACCTTCGACGCGCCCCGCTTGGCCGCGAGGATGGAGAAAAACCCGCTGCCGCAGCCGAGGTCGATCACCACCTCGCCCGGCTTAATCTCCAGCGCCTCGGCCAGGATCGCCGACGTGGAGGTCGGCTGAAACACGTCCGGCTGAAGCTCCAGCGCGAACTCCACGCCGCACAGCGACCAGGCCTGCTCAGACATTCGCGGGATCATCTGCGCTCCTCATCCCACACCCTGTCGCCGTCCCGCCCCACCAAGGGCGGGGCGGGACGGCCAGCCCTCATGGATGTCCGCTGCGCCGCTGGCCCGGCGGCGCCTCGATCGCACGGTGAGCAACGCGCCGCCTGCGGCATAGATGGGATCATCTCCCTGATGGCCTCGACAATGCGCCGGGTCGTCTGGCCGTCGAGCTTACGCTTCCGCCTGAGGGCCGCGGCATCCGGCACCAGGCACAGCGACGCCTCATCCCCTGCATAGGTACGAGGATACCAGACTTCCCACGAATCCACAAACTGCGCGGTGGGGATCATCGCCGACCGCTCAGGCGATCTCCTCATCGGTCAGATCACAGGCCGGGTCAGGCGCCCAGGGATCGCCGGCCACCTGCAACGCGCGGACCCGGAACGAGCCGCCGCAGACGCCCTTCCACTCCCACGTCTGCCTGGCATGCGGCTTGCGCTCCTTCAGCAGGGTCAGGTAGACGTAGACGCCGTCCACGTGGTTGTCCACCGTGAGCACATCCACCCGGTTGCCCTGGCGGTTGCGCGCCGCGGTCTCGTGCAGGATGAGGTCGAGCGCTCGGCGGGTGTCGTCATAGCTGAGATCGTCTTTCGCAATGCGGCTGCCCCGCCCCGAGTAGACCAGGTGATAGAAGCACACCCGGCCGATGCCCTCCTGTTCGACGAACGTGAAGATCTCCGGCAGCGCCTCGTAGTTGCGGCGCGTCAAGGTAAACCGCAGCCCCACCTTCTACCCGTAGCGGAGCGGGTCGCCCGTGGTGTCAATCCCGCAGTAGCGTTTCGTGAGATTAATCACGAAGGTCGCGCTGGAACGGCTGGCACGCGTCTTGCGGCGAGCCGGGGTAGGGCCACTTGCCGCCGCTGGTGGTAAACGCGCACTCGATGCCGAAGCAGCGCTCGTCCTTGTCCAGGCAGTTGACGATGCGCCAGGCGCCGTTCGGCTGCTTCGTGAGGATCGCCCAGACGTCCTGATCCCGCAGGGTGCAGTGCATGGGGTGGTACCGGAACTCCACCGCGTGCTCTGTGCTCATCGACGCCCTCCTAGCCACCCGCGCACTCCCCCTGGCCCATCCCGCCGAGCGAAAACGGCTCGGCCTTGCCCCAATCCTTGGCCGCCTCTGGCTCTGTGCCGACCTCGAGCAGGGTGAACGGCTCGAGCTCCTGCTGGATCGCCGCCACGCCCACGCGCTGGACGAACGCCCGGAACGACTCGTGGTCCAGGCGCTGCTTCCGGTAGCAGGCCAGCAGGCGCTCGATGGCCTGGGGCACCCGCTTGGCCGGCAGCCGGACGACAGGCTGGCCGAACTGGACCGCGCCGTCCGCGCAGGCGCCGCCGAGCAGCAATTGGTAGTGCGGGATGAGGCGGCCGTTGAGGGTCTTGGCCGCGCCGAACAGCCCGATGTCCGCCACGTGGTGCTGGCCGCAGGAGTTCGGGCAGCCGGAGATCTTGATGCGCAGGTCCTTGAGATCGCCGGTGTGGTAGAGCGGCTGCTCGAGCAGGCGCGTCAGGGCGGTCGCGAGCCCCCGCGAGGAGGTGATGCCGATCTGGCAGGTGTCCGCGCCCGGGCAGGCCGTGATGTCCTGCAGGCGACACGCCTGCGGCAGCGCCAGGCCGATCCAGCTCAGCTCGTCATAGAGCGGCTCGAGGCGCTGCGGCTGCACCCACGGCAGGCAGAGGTCCTGCCATTGCGTCGTGATGAGCTCCCCGCGGCCGTGCAGCCGCGCGAGCTGCGCCAGCCGCCACATCTGCATCGAGGACAGATCCCCGAGCGGCAGCCGCACGGTGACCGTCCAGTATCCGCTCTGCCGCTGCGGCCGGAGGTTGGTCGCCAGCCACCGCGAAAGCCCCGCCGCGCCCACGCCGGGACGCGCCGGATGGTCCGCCTCGCTCGGCGCCACCGGCGACGGCTCGGGCAGCGCCGGGAACCGCTCCGGCGCATCCAGCAGCGCCCCCCGCTCGATCTCGACGAGCCGCTGGAACTCGGCGAAGCCGATGCGCTCGATGAGGAACTTCATCCTGGCGCGCGACTTGTTCTTGCGCTCGCCGTGCTGGTCGAACACGCGGATGATCGCCTCAAACGTGGACAACAGCCGGCTGATCGGCGTGAACGGCTCGAGCCGCTGCGCCGCCCTCGGCACCGCGCCCAGGCCGCCGCCGGCGTAGAGGGTGAACCCGGAGACCGTCTGCCCGTTTTCGTCCCGGCAGGCCGCCACCGCCCCGATATCGTGGATCGGCGCCATCGCGCAGTCGCGCCGGCAGCCGGAGACGCTGATCTTGAACTTCCGCGGCAGATGCTGCGACACCGGGTTGCGGAGAAAATAGCGGGTAACCGCCAGCGCATACGGGGTCACGTCGAACAGCTCGTCGGCGCACAGCCCGGCAAACGGGCACGCGGTCACGTTGCGGACGCTGTTGCCACAGGCCTCCCGCGTGGTCAGCCCGACCTCGGCCAGCCCGCGCATGAGCGCGGGGACGCGCCCCACCGGCACTTCATACAACTGGAGATCTTGGCGCGTGGTGATGTGCCCGCGGCCGGTCGCGTACTCGGTGGCGAGCCGGGAGAGCCGCTCCATCTGCTCGGCGGTCAGCCGCCCGCCGGGGACCTTCACCCGGACCATCTGCCTGTCCTTCAGGCCGCGGAGGCCGTAGATCCCCGCCTGCAGCCGGCACGTCTTGAAGTCATCCGGCGAGAGGCTGCCGCCTAGGTAGGCCTGGACGCGCTGCGCGAACGCGGCGATCTCTTCGGCGATCGGCCGGGGGATCGCAGCGGAGGCTGGCTGGGTTGGGCTGGGTGCCTCGCTCATCGTCATCATCACGAGTCTACCGGGCCGTCGTCGACGGGTCTATGACGGGCGTCATCTTCGATGAGGGAAGGACCCGTCACGCGGAGGGAGGCTCTGGCCGCCCATTCCCGGATGCGGCGGGGAGGATGGCCACATCGTCAGCAAACGCGATGGCCACGCCCACCCAGGCGGGGTCCGGCGTCCCGGCGGCCCTCCCAGCGAGCGCCTCGACGCGCACGATGCGCCCCTGGCCTGCCAGGCGGGAACACGGCAACCAATGGTGCTGCGCTGGCGGGATCGCCAGAGCCACGCTGAGCGGATCGTCCACCCCCATTGACCTCAAGGGCGGCATGAAACAGTACACGCCCCCGAGGCTGACGTTCTTGGTGATGCCGTCCTGGACCCATTCCCCGGCGGGGTGGCCCAGGTGAATGGGCGCCGCCAGCGTGAGGCGCGGATGGCGCCGCCGCTCCGCAGGAAACGGCGGTCCGACGACGCGATTGCGATGGGCCTTGGCCTCATACAGCCGCTGGTCGGCGGCCCGCAGGAGCGCCTCGACGCTGTCCCCATCTACCGGGAACGCGGCGATGCCGAGGCTGACGGTCACCCGCCCCGGCGGGGCCGCGCGCCCGTCGGCTTGGGGGGCGGGGCATGGGACCTGTGCTACCGCCTGGCGCACGCGTTCTGCCACGCTGATCGCCCCGCCGGCGTCGGTCTCCGGAAAGAGGAAGACGAACTCATCACCCCCATAGCGGGCGACCAGCTCGGTGGCGCGCAGCCCGACCTGCAACCGGCCAGCCACCGCCTTGAGCAGCGCGTCGCCGGCCAGATGGCCGTGCCGATCGTTGTAGGCCTTCAGGCCGTCCAGATCGGCCATGGCCACCGCGAGCGGCCGGTGATGCCGGGCAGCCCGGGCCAGCTCCTTGCCGCAGGCGCTCAGAAAGCTGGCCCGGTTCGGCAAGCCGGTCAGCGGATCCCGCATCGCTTGCCGGCGCATGCGACGCTCCCGCCGCTGCCGCAGCCCGACGTCCCGCATCACGGCGAGCGCCCACACCGGCCCGCCGGGATGCAGCTGGAGGGGCGTGTAACTCGCGCTGACCGGCATCCGGCGTCCCGTCGCCGTCGCAATGGTGTAGTCCGCCGCGGGGACCGGTTTCCGCTGCCGCATCGCTTTCAGCCCCGGGCAGGCCTCGGGGCGCTCGAGCAGCGGGCAGCCATGCCGATCCTCGCAGGCGAAGAGCGCCGCGCACTCGCGCTGGCCGGCGACCGTCTCGACGGACCGGCCGGTCCACCCCGCGAGCGTCGGATTCATGGCCAGGATCCGGCGGCGCTCGTCGATCACCAGCAGGCCGTCGCACGCGTTCCAGAGCGCCTCCGGCAGCCCCTTCAGCGGGTTGCGCGCGCCCAGGGCTTGGTTCAGGGCCAGCACCACGGCGTCGACATCAAGTCCCCGCCGCCACTCCAGGCCGGACAAGCGGCAGGCCCGGTCCGCCTCAGGGTCGATGCCGAAGGCCCGGACAATCTGCTGAGCCCGAGGGTGCAGGCGCAACACCTGCTCCACGCTCATCTCAGGGGTGACCGTGGCGCGCGGCGGGGCGGCCGGCGCGCTCGGTCCCTCCTCCCGCTCTCGCTGGCGCAGCGCTTCTTCCAGGCTGGCGACGACCTCCGCCATCGACGGGTCATTGAGCAGCCGCTCAATGACCGGGAACACCCGATGCTCCTCGTGAGCCAGCTGCGCCTCCAGCGCGCCGATGAGGTTCGAGGCGCAGGCGATCAGCTCGTCTGCCGAGGCGTCCTGACACCGGAGCAGCAGCTCGATCAGCGCCGCCACCGCCTGCCGCTCGCGCTCATGCCCGGCCAGCACCTCCAGCGCAGGGGCCCCCGCCTGTTCACGCAGGAGATCGTGGACGGCCGACAAGAGGAACGTTTCTTTCTCCGTATGCGCGTGCAGGCGGCGGGCGATGAGGCGGGTCAGCTGCTGGATGGTAAACGGCGCGGCCTGGGCGAGGGGCAGCCAGTCATCCAACAAGGCCAACTTGCCTCGGATGGCGACGTGGTCGTCCTGCAATGCTTCGAGGATCCGCATCTGCCCCTCGCACCCCATGAGGCGAAGCCCCACCCCACTCCAAGTCTAACCAGAAGGGGCACTGACGTTCCATGACGCGGATCAGGGATCGTCAGACGCGGTGGCCGTGGGGAGTGCTCTGACGCCCGTCATGGCTCGACGGGCGAGAGGGGCGCCTACCTCAACAACTCGGCCTCTCGTTCCAGATCCTCAATTGAATAGCTGGACTTGAAGCCTCGCTCCACCAGGTACTGCTCCATTTCCCACAACGTCAGATCCGCCTGATGGGCGGCCTCCGAAAGGGTGAGCTTGCCGCTCAGATACTTCCGGGACGCCTTCTCTTTGACCATGTCAGCATAGCCGAGCATCACGAGCTTCCGGATGATGGTACTCCGATTTTCGTGCTCCTCCCGACTCAGCTTCTCAATGCGTGAGAGCACATCCTTTGAGAGCCGTATGCCGATGGCGTTGTCTTTCATGTGGCCTCCATCAAGATTTTGTCTATCACCGTATTGCTGAACCATCCGATCTTCCGTAACGCCTGCAGGCTTGCGGCGAGCTTGCCCTTGTTGAGCAGGTTCTTCCGGTAGAGCGCAAGGATGATGGCCGGAGTTCCGATCAACTGCACATTCAGCAGCGTGCGCCGCTTTCTCAGGGTGTCATCGTCACTTGCCAGATAGTCCGCTTCCTCCTGCCAGTACAGCGCAAGGGCTTCCGCCTCGCCTCGCTGCACGTTGAACGCTCCTGCGCGCTTCAGGAGTGTCGCATTCCTGACACGCTTCACGCGAAGCGTTCCGGCGTTGAACAGCTCCTCAATGACCCCAACGTCCGCAGAGCCTTTCGCCTTGCCCGCAAGGAGTTCCCGATGCACGGCTTCCGGGACCACCACCGGCTTGAATTGCTCGCAGCTCGTTTGCAACAACGTGAGTTTCGCCAGGTGAATCACGACCATCGCATCGCTGACTAGCATGGGGCATCTCTAGTGTACCACACTGTGCACATTGTAGCATTCAATATTTTCACAGCCCGAGGAGGCTCTCGGTGCGTGCCTCGTCCTTCACCTCATCGGCAAGGAGATCTTCGGCGAGCTCGCGCGTGACGATGTCCTTGTGCAGGACCATCTTCAGCAGGGGTTGGTAGGTGCCGATGGCGCACCGCTCCGCCTGCAAGGCCTTGACGATTGGCTTCACGTCGGTTGCGATGATTTCCCGCCCTTTGCGACCCACCGGTGACCGCCGCGTCAGGTGAGGCGCCGGCGGCCCATGGCCGCCGCGCCCACGAGGACCATGAAGACGACTTCCGCGACCACATAGCCGATCAGAAGCGGCGGCAGCGGCCTGGCGTGCCCGCCGGCGTAGCTGTGCAGGCCGACCAGGTAGAAGCTGACGCCGTAGTACGTCATCAGCAGGAGGAAGAAGCCGCTGATGGTGGCCAGCGCGACGCCGACCCCGCTGATCCAGCCGGCGAACCGGCCGTGAAGGACGGCCAGGAACCACAAGAGCGTGATGAGCGCCCACGTCTCCTTCGGGTCCCAGCCCCAGTATCGGCCCCACGAGGCGTTGGCCCACACCGCCCCCAGCATGATCCCGCCGGCGAGCAGCACCACCCCGACCTGAATCGCGCGGTAGAGGACCGTGTCGAGGGAGACGAGCGCCGACCGGCGCGCTCGCCGGCTCAGGTACAGGACGCCGTAGAGGTGCGCGAGGATCATCGCAAGCGCCAGCGCCCCGTAACTCGCCACGATGGTCAGCACGTGGATCGTCAGCCACAGGTTGCTGCGCAGCACCGCGACGACCGGCGAGATGCTGGAGTCCAGCGGCAGGGCGTCCGCGAGCACGAGCATGATGGCGGCGAGGATGGCGGCGGCCAGCGCGAAGTACCGGACCCGGTAGATCCGCTCAAACACCAGCGCCAGCGCCACGGCCACGAGCGGCAGCCACAGCGTCGTCTCGTAGAAGTTCGACACCGGCGGCCGGCCGCCCAGGATGACGCGGATGACAATGCCGGCGGCGTGCAGGACGAAGCCGGCCCAGAGCGCGACGGTGCCGGCACGAGCCCAGCCGGTTTTCGCCAAACCACCGAGCAGTCCCAGCACCGCCAGCGCGTAGGCCCAGCGCGCCGCGCCAAACGGGCTGACCCGGTTGGAGAACACCTCCAGCTCCAGCCGCCAGGCGGCCGGATACGCGGCGGGGTTGGTCGCGCGCAACCGTTCGCGCAACTGCCTGGCGGCGGCGATCACGGCAGCGTCATCGTCCCGGCGGATCGCCGCGATGAGCGCCTGCCAGGCCTCGCGCAGCGCCGTCTGCTGCGGCTCTTGGGAACCGGCCGACTGCGCGATGGACACCCATGTCGGCGATGCCGTCGACGGCGTCGGGACCATCCTACTACCTGTTTCTGGGCCCAACGGGCCCGTGTCCGCAAAAGCGGACACCGCTCCTGCGGCCCAAGAAACAGGTGGTGGGACCAGCGCCAGCTCCTGCTCGAGCAAGCGGCTGAAGGCGGCGAACCGGTTGAAGGCGTCCATCGTCTCCTCTTCGAGCATCGTCAGCTTCTCATCGCGCTGCTGCTTGGCGACGATCGCCGGCAGCATCCGCATGAGCTTGCGCGTCGCGACCAGGTCGTTGTACGAAATGCGCGCCGCATGGCGGTCCATGCCCAGCGCCTCGCGCAGCGGGACGAACGGCACAGCGATCAGCGGCCGGGCCTGCCAGCGATCAGGGAATCCGATGATGGACAGGATGGTCTCCACGGGATCCTCATCGCCGTGCCGCGGCGAACCGGTCACTTGCTTCAGCGTCTCGCGCGCGAAGCTGTCGAACGGCTTGTGCCGGCCGTTGTGCTGGATGGCGATGCGGCGGACCGCCTCCCGCGCGTCCCGCGGCACCTCGGCGGACGCCGCCGTCGCGCCGAGCAGCGCCCACGCCAGCACGCCGATCCCCCACCGCATCGTCATGGCCTGTCTCATGACCGACTTCGCCTCCGGGAGGTCCGGCGCGCGCGGGCGCCGCGGTCGGACCGCAGGACGAACATCGCGATGACGCCGCCGATCACAATGAGGAACCCCGCGTAGACCAGCGGCGTGCCCGGATCGTTTCGGACGGAGAGCACCGTGGTCTCCACCGCCCCTGGGATGTAGCTCGACTGGTAGAAGCTGAACCCCCGGTAGCGCAGCGGGTTGTTCATGCTGATCTTGCGCATGAGGATCAGGCCGCGCGTGGGGTCGGTGAGCTGCACGTCGCTCTCAAACCCGGCGGCCATCTGCGTGCCGGGGTAGTCGATCTTGCGAAAATCCATCAGCTTGATCGTCACCGGCAGCTCCCGCTGCGCCGGCCGGTACTCGACCCGAACCGGCTCCTTGCCGAGCGGAAGCTCCACCATGCCGCGCAATCCCAGCCAGCCGTCGGCGGTCTGCTCGCCCTCCTGCCCCACGAGGTGCAGCGCCTCCGCCTTCACGTCATCGCTGCGGTTGGTGATCTGTGGCGTGACCCGCGCGCGCGGATACGCAGCGGCCAGCTCGAATGCGTAGCCGAGCCACGGATGGGGCACCCGCACGCCGACCTCCAGCTGGTCCACCACCTGACGCTCCTGGGCCGGCCCGGTCAAGACGGCGGCCAGCAGGCCTGCCTGTCCGGCAGGCAGGCCCGAGGGGGCGCGGATGATCGCCACCGCGTTCGGCGGAAGCGCCTCCGACGCCGCGTGCCGGTAGCGGACGTCGGCCTTGATCTTGTGCCCCCAGCCGTGCATGGCGGCGATGTCCGGATGCAGCGCGAAGAGCAGGTACGGATCCACGCCTTCAGGCCCTTCGAGGGTAAACGACACCGCCGGGTTGTTCGGCTCCATCGAGCGGCTGGCCACTCCCTGCTCGGTGATCGCGAAATCCGGGAAGTAGTCCTTGAAGGTGATCCGGTAGGCGGTCCCCTCGATCGGCACGGTCCGGTTGACCTCATCGGGCACCGGGATCTCCAGCGTCCGCGACGCGCCCTCCAGGCCTGCCTGTCCGGCAGGCAGGCGCAGGACGAGCACCCCGCGCCGAGGCGGCGCCTCCTGTGCCGGCTGCAAGAGCTGGCTCACCTGCTCCGGCGTGCTCGGTTCCAGAAACAGCAGGTGCGCCTCGCCCCAGCCGATGCCGAACCGCTCCGGGTCCCGGGCGAAGAGCCAGACCGCGTCCTGCTGTTCCAGGTGCCTGATGATCACGTGCACCGCGGGGTTCTCCTCCGTGCCGTCGTCGGTGATGCGCTCTTCCGTCACCGCGTCCGGGTAGTAGCGGTCCACCGTCAGGCGGATGTTCCGCCCCTCGAGCGCCACCGGAAACACGGCGTGCGGCTCATGGACCCACGCCTGGGTTTCGAAGTGCGTGGGGAACACCTGATGGACGCCGGGGTTGGGCTGGTGGACGACGAGCACGTTGGTCGAAAGCTCGAGCACCCGCTCGGCCGCGCCTTCCTGGATGATGAGCTGGCCCTCGATCCCGCACCGGCCGCCGATGATGCCGCCGATGAGGATGAGGATGATGCCGATGTGCGCCAGTACGAACGGCAGGTGCGTGCGCTTCCAGGGCGCGCGGGACAGCGCCGCCAGGGCCAGGTTCAGCGCGAGAAACCCCAGCAGCGCCTGGAACCACCAGGCGCGATAGACAAACCGCTGCACCGCCGCCGTGCCGAAGCGGGTCTCATAGATCGTCCCCCAGGCGAGCACCGCGGCGATCGCCAGCAGCAGCGGCGCCGCCATGGTCAGGGATCCTACGAGACGAATCAGGCGGGACATGAAGCGCTCAGCGGTATCATGATAGCACAGCCCCCCGTAAAAGGTGGATCACACTTGTCAGAGCCCGGAGGTGCCGGTGTGGCACCCACTGCAGGAGAGCTCGGTGACGTCCATCCCCACGTCCACCGGATGGCGGAACGGCTGGGCCGCAAGCGGCGCCGCCGCGACTTCGTCCGGCGGGCCCTGGGCCAGGATGGTGTGGCAGGCGTTGCAGTCCCTGGTGATCACGTTCCCCTCGCGGCTCTTGTGCAGGCCGTCGTGGCAGCGGAAACAGCCGGCGGAGTGCAGGTGGCCGATGTGGTCCGGATAGCTGCGCCAATCCACGCGCATCTCCGTGAAGATGTTCCGCCGGTAGA
Source organism: uncultured Planctomycetales bacterium (assembly GCA_964556925.1). Classification (GTDB taxonomy): domain Bacteria; phylum Omnitrophota; class Gorgyraeia; order Aquiviventales; family Aquiviventaceae; genus CAZKXY01. The sequence continues at coordinate 15,032 of CAZKXY010000015.1, forward strand.
TTTGCTGCAGCTCCTCGGTGGCCTGCCGGATCGCAACCGCCCGCTCGCGGTAGACCTCCGGGTACTCGCGCTGGTAGAAGTCCACCAGCCCCTTCAGGATCGCGTCCAGCGCCTCGTCTTCCGACGCGTACGGCTGCGCCAACAGCCGCACCGCCTCGCGCTTCAGGTACGGCACCGACCGGTCCAGCCGGCCCGCTTCGAAGGACTGCTCCACGGCGCGGTCCGGCGGGTAGAAGATGTGCGAGGGCCGGTTGTGGCAATCCACGCAGTCCATCCGGCGGATCTCGGCCTTGGCGATCTCGCCAGGCGACAGCGGCTCCTCCGTGGATAGGTACTCGGTGACGCGCCCTTCCGGATCAACGACCTGCACCCAGGGGATCGCCTCCCGACGCTCATCCGAGGCGATGTAGGAGATCTCGTTCTTGATGTTCATGTGCCAGTGGATGCCGGCGGTGGCGCCGACCTGTGGGTCGCCCCCGCCGACTTTGATGAGCATCTGGATCTGCCAGGGGCTGTTCACCTCGTCCGTCAGGTAGTGGGTGAACGTCTTCTGCTGCGCGCCGAAGAACTTCGACGGCCAGTGGCACTGCTCGCAGGTCTCCTGCGCCGGGCGCAGGTTCTTGACCGGGGTGGGGATGGGCCGCGGGTACTTGTTGAACGCCGTCGCATAGACCTGGTAGGCCCCAGTGATCTTCGAGCGGACGAACCAGCTCGCCCCAGGCCCCACATGGCACTGCACGCACGCCACGCGCGCGTGCGGCGAGTGCTGGTAGGCGGTGTGCTCCGGCTTCATCACCTTGTGGCACACCAGCCCGCAGAACGCGACCGAATCCGTGAAGTGGTACGCCCGGTAGCCGGTAACCGAGAGCAACACCGCAATCGTCATGATTGCCGTCAGGGCCGACACCACCGCCGCCTGATGGGCGGGCCGGTTGAGGTCGATAGGGGGAAGTGGCGGCACCGTGGCGCCGGGCCGCCGTTTGCGCCGGCGGCGCTCCCACAGGACTCCGAGGAGGATGAAGGCCGCCCCGCCCATGGCGACAAACGGCAGCACCAGGTACACCACCACGCCGAGGTACGGGTGGGTGCGCTTGCTGAACAGGTCCACGAACATCATCGGCAGGCCGAACGCGGTGGCCGTCGCGGCCACCATCACGCCGAGGATGCTGAGGGGGTTGCGGAGCAGGCCGGGCGGCTTGGGTGGGCTCATGGCGTGCCCGCTGCGGATATTATAGCGCGCAGCTCGCTAGTCCGGCGGGTCCTGGCCGGAGGGAGTGGCCGCGGGGCGAATTCAGCGTTTGCCCGGATGCGGAGGCGGGTCCTGGCCAGGCCTCCGCGCGCCGCTCAGCGAATGTTGCTGCGCTGTGGCCCATCCGCGGCTCGCAACATTCGGCATTCGCGGCTCGCGGAGCGCCTGGCCACCCGCCTTCACAGCCGCCGGGCAAACGCTGCTGAGCCACGCGGCCAGATCCCGCAGGCCAGGATCCGGCGGGCGCATCGCGCTAGCGTTCGAGGTCACGGATCTTCAGCCACAGCCCGACCGCCAGCAGCGTGATGATGAGAAGGGTCGCCCACAGGCCCTGGCGGCGGAACTGGAAGGCCTTGATCGCCTCATATCCTTGCGCGCCGGCCTGCTGGGCATGGCGCAGGCCCTCGTCCGCGATGGGCGTCAGCGTCTGCGCCGAAAAGGAGTGGACATAGGTGCGGGCCTGCGTCAGCTTGGCCTGCGCCTCGTGGACCTCGAACTGCGCCTCGCCGACATCCATGCCGAGCTGGGCGGCGCGCGTGACCGTGGTTTCCGCGCGCGTCAGCTCCGCCTTCAGCCGCTCGATCGCCTCGCGCATCCGCTGGGCGGTGGCGAACCCCGGCGAGCCCGCTTCATGGCACGTCGCGCACAGCGCCTGCGGCCCGGTGCCGAGCATCTCATCGGTCGGCCGCTGGATCAGGTGGTTGCCGTGGCAGACTTCGCACTCCGGCAACCCCAGCGCCTCATGCGCCGCCTTGTGCGGGCTTTTGGCGAACAGATCGCGCGTGAGGCCATGGCACTGGGCGCAGACGTTGCCAATCGCGATCACCCCGGGCCGCGCGGCTTCGTGCGCGCCGTGGCAACTGGCGCAGTGCGGGGCCGCGCGGTCGCCGCGGAACAGCAGGGCCTGGCCGTGGACGCTCTGCGAGTAGTCCCAGTGCTGGGTGACGGGCAGCCCGTGCCGCTCCATGAGCGCGGCATCGGTATGGCAGGTCGCGCACGTACCCGGAATGTTCGTCGCGAACACCGGCGATTGCGGATCGTGTTTTCCGCGGATCCCGTGGGCGTCATGGCAACTGGTGCAGACCGCGACATCCGGATCGCCCTGCGCGATCCGTTTGCCGTGCTGGCTCGTGAGGTACTTGGCGTACTGGTCCGTGGGCAGGTTGGGGTTGTACTTGCGCATGTAGGCCGGTTCGGCGTGGCAGCGCGCGCAGAACTGCGGGATCTCGTGGCGCGCCGGACGGCCGATGAACCCCTTGGCGGGGTCCATGGCGCGCTCTTGCTCCGCCGCAGTGGGATCGCCGCCGTGGCAGTCCGCGCATGAGAGGCCGCGCTGGGCATGCACATCATGTCCCATCACCTGCGTGGGCGCCGACGGCGACGCCAACTCAAACGCCTGGTGGCACTCGACGCACGTGTCCGGCTGCTCCACCGCTACCGCCGGCGGGGTGCTCCCGACCGCGATCGCCACCAGAAAGAAGGGGGCTGGAAAAAATGGGACCGCGTCTATTTTTCTGGCGGTTATCCGGAGGAAAAATAGACGCGGTCCCGATTTTTTCATCAATGATGCGCCCCAAGCCACAGCGCAACGCCGGTCATCCCCGCCACATAGGCGAGGCCCGCGATCCCCAGCAGCCTGACCAGCCAGGACGACCGTCCGTGCCGGGCGGGCCGGTCCAGCCACGGCACCACCAGCAGCACCACGCCGGCCAGCCCGGTCAGTCCGATCGCGACGAGCTCCCCCTCGATCCCCAGGACGTGCCCCGGAAACAGCTTCAGCGTCTGGAACATCCAGAGGAAGTACCATTCCGGCTGGATGCCGGCCGGGGTGGGCGCGAAGGGATCGGCTTTTTCTCCAAGCGTCGCGGGCCAGTAGACGCTCAGGCAGAGCACCAGCCCCAGCATGAGCGACCACGCCAGCAGGTCCCGCAGGAAAAAGTTCGGGAAAAACGGCATGGCCCCACCCCCTGCCGCTGGCCCGAAGGGCCCTGCGCTGTGCGCAGATCCGCCTCCGGCGGATGCGGCAGGGGGTGGGGTGGACCGCTCGCCCATCGACGACAGCGGCCGGCTCATCCCCTGCAGCTGGATCATCAGCACGTGCAGGCCCGCCAGCACGAGCAGGCCCGCCGGCAGCACGGCGATGTGCAGCCAGAAGAAGCGGCTCAGGGTCGCGTCGCCGACGTCGGACCCGCCGCACAGAAACGTGCGCAGGATCGGGCCGATTCCCGGCACCGTCCCGGCGATCTCGGTCCCCACCTTCGTCGCGAAAAACGCCAGGGTATTCCAGGGCAGGAGATAGCCGGTGAACCCGAACCCCATCAAGAGGAAGAACAGCAACACCCCGCTCACCCAGGTCAGCTCGCGCGGCGGCCGGTAGGCCTTGAGGAAGAAGGTGCTCGCCAGATGGATCATCGCGGAGAGGATCACGAGGTTGGCCGCCCAGGCGTGCACCGACCGGACGAGCCAGCCGAACTCCACCCTGGTCATGATGAACCGGATGGATTCGAACGCCCCGTCGGCTGACGGCCGGTAGTACAGCAACAGCAGCACGCCGCTGGCGAGCTGGATCCCGATCAGGGCAAGCGTGACCCCGCCCCAGTAGTACCAGACGGTGTGCCGATGGACGGGGACGGTCTTGTGGGCGAGGAGGTCCGCGAGGCCGCCGAGCGGATAGCGCTGGCGGAAGAAGGCGCCAAGCCGCCCTGCCTGCGCCGCGCCCTTGGTCGCTTCACGTCGCTCAGGAGGCGGGGGCGGCGCGGCAGGCAGGCCGAGGCGCTCCATCGGGCTACGCCGGCTTTGAGACGACGACCTCGTCCCCGCGGACGTTCACCTGGTAGGCCTCGAGGGGTCGAGGCGGCGGGCCGGAGATGACCTGGCCGTTGAGGTCGAACGTGCCGTTGTGGCAGGCGCACCAGATGACGCTGGCCTCGTCGTCATACTGGACGGTGCAGTTCAGGTGGGTGCAGACCGCCGAGAACGCCTTCAGCTCCCCCCGCGGGGTGTGGAGAAGGATGCCGGGCCGGTTGCCGAAGCGGAAGATCTTCGCGGCGTTCGTCGCCAGCTCCCCGCTCTTGGCGGCCACGACGCTGGATACCGATGACTCCACCCCGCGCGGCGGCCAGAGGTACCGCAGCATCGGGTAGAGCGTCGCCCCAAAGAGCGCAACCACCCCGCCCTTCAGGAGGTACTGCAGGAAGACGCGCCGACTCAGAACCTGCCTGGGACACATCCTGGACAGCTAGAACGTTTTCGTCACCTCCAGCCAGACGACGTGCGCGTGGTAGCCACCGACCTCGGCTAAGGAACCAGGCACGTAGGAGTAAAAGGCGTATTCCATCCGGAGCGATGTTTCTGCAGCTAGCGCCCATGTCATGCCGGTTGTCACATCGAGCTGATCGAAATCCGCCCCAAAGGGCATACCGCTGGCGGTGAAGTCATTGAAGTTCTCGGCCGTCGAAAACTGCAGCGTGTTGGTGAGGCTCACCGTGGGCTTCGGCGTATAGTCCGTGCTCAAGAGCCAGGTGTTGACATCCGCGTGGAAGGCCGGGATGTGCGTGGACGAGAGCGAGGTGGCAGGGGTCGTGGTGACCGCTGTCTGCCGCGAGAACGAGGCCGTCGTCGAGAGCTCGGACAGCGGCTGGGCGCTCACGTCGAACGTGTAGATGTGCGACCGCGTCTCGGCCTTCGTGAGGTTCTGCCCTTCGAACGCTGTGCTGTAGTCATCATCGCGGAACTGGTAACGGACGGATGACCGAAGCCATCGGCAGGGCTTGAGGGCCACGCGAGTGGCGAATTCGTTCGTCTGGACGTCCTGCCGATCGATGAACGCGGAGAGCGCAGTGCTGCTTGCGACGCTTTCCCGCTGATCATCGTAGTCATTGTTGTTCACGCGCCGGCGCACATGGGCCGTCACATCGAGGAAGCGTGCCGCATCCACCCGGCCGCCGAGCGTCCAGGTTCCCCGGCGGACATCGGTGATCGTGTACCGGTTGAACACATCGCTCGCGCTCGACCCGACGACTACTTTTCGATCTTCCCCCATCTGGATCCGCGCCTGCTCGAGCTCCAGCTCGGTGTAGAGCGCGGTGCGCGGCAGCGCCGTCACCCGCAGCGACAGCCCCTCGCCCCATCGAACCACTTTGTTCTTGGCGAAGCTGTCGATGACGAGTTCGATCGTCCCATCGGGCGTGCTGCCGCCGGCGGAGCTCGGCGAAGCATCCTGGGGATAGCGGGAGTTGCTCTCCCGATGGATGGTCTCGGCCTTGAGCTTGGTCCCGAGACTTAGCCACGACCAGGGGGTCATGGTGAGGTTGCCCACCCAGGTATGCGAATCGTAGTCGTTGTCCGCACGCGCGTCGCGAATTTGTTTTGGGTTGGAGAAGTTCGTCGGCGTGCCGGCCGCGTTCGACTCAATAATGGCCTCAAACTCCCGGTTGTCCATGTGCGCGAAGTGGTAGCCCGTGGAGGTGAAGACCTTGTCGTTGAGGAAACTCCGCTCCGCCCCCAGCGTCGTCGTCATCAGCGTGGCTTCCGGCGCCTGGTCCTGCCGGCGGATCTTCGTGTCCGCGGCGACACCAGTCGTCGCGAGGAGCTTCTCTTCACGGAACGTTTCGGTCCGGACGAGCTCCCAACGCTGCTCACCTCGAAGGGCGAAGCCGGCCAGCTCATGCCGTGTCTTGAGCGCGAAGGTATCCACGACCTCATCGATGTCCTGCCAGGAGGGCCCGATGTTGCGCGTCGTGCTGCCCTCTTTCACCGCGGACCAGGTCAGGCGGGATTTGGCGCCGTCCTTGAACTCGCGCTCGTACTCAAACGCCAGCTCGGGCCAGCCCTCCAGCGTCAGCCCGGTTTCCAGCCCGAAGTGGCCGAGATCGAGCTCCAGCTCCTTGAAGGTATCGCTGCTCCGAAACGTGCTGAAGGGATAGTAGACCCCACCGGTCTTGTCGTAATACTTCCGAATTTCTGAGTAATCAAGGTTGAAAAACCCCAACGACTCTTTCTGAAGGGAGAAGTCTGCGCCAAGATCATTTTGATCGATGAGCGCACGGCTCTCTGCGGAGAGCGCGGTGCCATCAGGGAAAGCGTACTGGAGGGAGAGCTCCGTGAGCCCGCCCACGTAGCCCTCTCTCATCCAACGATGCGCGCGGAACTTGTCCTCATCGCCGCGAACGACGGCCTGACGAATCGGCGCAAGCGATATGGACACCTCCGGATCCGCCGCCCGCACCAGATCAACCCATCCGGCAGACACGCTCCAGACCACGATCCCGAGCCCAATCCCCCATCGCTTGGCGCTCATCATGTGCCTCCGGATTCGTCAATAACGCAGGTGCTCGTCAAAGTTCGACCCGTGGGGCGCGGTATGACAGCCCGCGCTGAAGCACGTCCCCGCAGGGAGCCGGCCGCTATGGCTGGATTTCCCAATCGTCGGAAAGTTGGTCTGGGCATGGCAGCGCAGACAGAGGTTGTTGTCACGAACCAGCAGCATCTTCTCGTGAATCGAGCCATGGACTTTGTGGCACGTGGTGCACCCCTCCCGCAACGCCTCGTGCTCCCAGACAAACGGCCCACGCTGCTCCTTATGGCATCGGAAGCAGGCTTCGTTGACGTCCTTGAGGGTCGTGGCGGACCACGGCCGCACATCGGGGGCATGCGCCTCATGGCAATCGGCGCAGCTCATCTTGCCTTCGATGAGTGGATGATGATACGGTAATCGGAACTCTGCTTTCTTATCTAAGTGGCAGGCAAAACACGTGCTGGGGTCTTTGCGCGGATTGATGATCCCACCGACCCCGCGTCCGCCCCCGGCTTCCACATGGAGGCTGCCGGGCCCGTGGCACATTTCGCACCCCTGCAGCTCGAGCTCGCCGGGCACGCTGATCCGCGCGTGGGTGGACTGCTGGAACTCCTGGTGCTGCTGCACATGGCAGGCGGCGCATGTCTCGGTGCCGACGTATGCTGCCTTGGGCGCTCCGCTGGACTCGGCGGTCCCCCGCGCCTCCTCCAGCTTGTCAGCGGCCCAGGCCTCCGGCGCCATGAGTTGGCTGAGGTACGCCTGCACGCGATTCACGTGCTCCGCCGGGACACGAGAGGAACCTGGCGGGGCCGCGGGCTCCCCTGAGCTCTTTTCCCCTTCACCCTCGCCGGCTTCTCCTTCCTCGCGCTCAGGAACTGACGCGGCATCGTTTGGGTTGGTGCCGGCCGTCAGCTCCTCCAGCGTCGAGGCGCCGTCGCCGTCAGGATCCGCGTCCAGCGCCTGGAAGTCCTCGACGGTGAGTTTCTTGGCGCCCTCTTCGGCCTTGAATTTCTGCAGGACTTGGCCGTACACGTTGAGGTCATCCTTCTTCCCCACCGCGTTCTCATGGCAGGTCTTGCAGGTCGCGGCCTTGGGATCCTTATCAGGGTACGCCTGCTTGTAGGTCTTGAGGTTATCGATGGCCGCCCAGGCCGGGCTGGCGAATCCGACGAGGAGCCCAAGGACTACACCAACGAACCCACCTCGGTGGAGCGACATGGATGCGCCTCCTTGTGTCGGGTAGGTGACGGCTGCGGCCACAGGCGGCTGAGCCGCTGTTCGATCAACGCCTCGCACTGCACGCGCTGCTGTTCACGCTGCGAGCGCCCCGCTTGCGCGAGCGCCTGCACATCCTCCAAGTCATAGAGCGTGATGCCCGGCTGTCCTTTCAGGCCCGGGTCCACGTTGCGCGGCACCGCCAGGTCGATGAGGCAGAGCGGCCGGCCGGCGCGCTGCGGCATGAGCGTCTCGACATCCGAGCCATCGATGACGTAATGGGGGGCTTGCGTGCAGATGATGGCGAGATCGACATGCGCGAGGTGCGCGCGGGCCTGCTCCCACGACAGCCACCCGGCCCGGCACAGCGTGGCGAGCTGCTGGGCGGTCGTGTCCCTGCGGCTGACGATCCTCAGCCGCCGGATGCCTCGCTTGAGGAGGTGGCGGGCGGTGGTCTCAGCCGCCTTGCCGGCCCCCCACAGCAGCACCTCGGCGTCCGGCAACCGCTCCTCAAAGCGCTGGTTGGCCAGCGCGACCACGACCGAGCCGATGGAGGCCTGGCCCTCGGCGATGCGGGTGCGGGATCGGATGAGCTTGGCGCTCTGGAGCGCCTTTTGCACGAGGCGGTTCAGCCGTGGGCCGGTCGCGCCGGCGATGCGCGCGAGCTCGTACGCCTGCTTGACTTGGGCGGTGATTTCCGACTCGCCCAGCACCATTGAGTCCAGGCCGGCGGTGACCCGGATGAGGTGCCTGGCGGCTTCGGCATCAGCGCGCTGGTAGAGCGACGGCGCCAGGCGTTCGGGCGCGAGGCGGCTGCGGTGGCACAGGAGGTCGATCGCGCCATCCGTGGACGCGGGCTGGCGCAGGATGGTGTAGAGCTCGACGCGGTTGCACGTGGAGAGGATGAGGGCTTCGTCAGCGCCGCTACTGGCGCGCAGACTGGCGAGCGCATCGGGCAGGTCTCGGGGAGGGATGGCTAGGGATTCGCGCAGGGCAAGCGGGGCCGTATGGTGGCTGATCCCCACAAGCTGGAGCATCGGCTCCATCACCAGCGGGCTCCCTCCAGGCAGGCCATCTTGCGCCT
>CAZKXY010000016.1:0-23612 GCA_964556925.1 uncultured Planctomycetales bacterium
TAGAGGTTCGAGAAATTCGGCACCGGGATGATCGCACCCAGCGCCATCGACACGGCAAACCCCGCCGCCCAGGCGCCAAACTGTCCCGCTTGTGCGGCCTGCACCCCGCTCCAAACGGTCCCCGCAACGCTGAGCCAGAGGCTCTGGCCAGCTGTGAAGGGGGCCAGGAGGATCCCGAGGGCTTGGAGAATGCTGCTGAAGAACTTGCTGAACCAGCCGTGACCGCTCGGATCGACGAACTTGAGGGGGTTATTCCGGACGTAGGTGTAGCGGTTCAGCGCCTGGGGGTCGGCAGGGGCCGGCACGAGGGGGTCCGGCTGGATGAACCGGCCGAGGGCCGGGTCGTAGTACCGGGCGTGGTAGAAGTAGAGGCCGGTGGAAGCATCGAGGCGCTGGCCGGTGAAGCCGTGGGACACGGAGCCAGGCACCTCGCGCCGCTCGGAGCCAGGCACCGTGTCCCGCCGGGCGACCGCGCCAAACGGGGTGTACTCGGTCAGCTCCACCTGCTGGCCCGTCGCATCCGTGACGAGGTGGGTCGAACCGAGGTGGTCGGCGTGGTAGAAGCGCACCTGGCTCGGGGCTCCGGGCTGGGGGCTCTGGGTTACGGAGGCCACGCGCTGGGAGCCAGCGAAGAGGTATTTTGTGGCAGTGCCGTCTGGAGCGACCTCGAAGCTCTGTCCAAGGAAGACCGTGGTGCCGGCAGCGGTGGTCTGCTTGACCCGGCCGCCGTCGCCGTCGTAGACGAACGTGGTCGTGGGGTCGCGCGGCAGCGACGGGCTAAACGTGCTGGCGGTGCGGACGAAGACCCAGTAGGCCTGAGCCGCCTTCACCTGGGTGACCGGGCTAAGGGTCGCATCTCGCACATCGGCGTAGTCCACCCCGGCCAGCCAGGTGGCGACTGGGGTCTCAGCGAGGACGGTCGAGCCCAGCAGGTGCCAGCCTGGGCTAAGGGATGTTGAGAGTTTCCGGGTCGGGAGCTTCCCGGTGAGGGTGACCGTCACCGGGCCCGCGGCCTTGCAGTAGATCTCATAGCCGACCCCGTACTCCAACTGGCTGAAGTCATCGAACTGCGGATCGCCGACGGAGTGCCGGAAGGTCCCGGTCGCCGGATCGAAGCGGCTGATCTGCTCAAGGTCCTGCGCGAAATTGGGGAAGATCGCGCCGGCGGCGGCATCGTTCGGAATCACCGGCAGCGAGAAGAAGTTCCAGCCCGGCTGCAAGACAACGGTCTCGGTATGATCGGGCGCGGTGCTCACGTCGACGAGGCGGTTCTCTGCGTCATACCGGAGGGACTGCGCCGCGAGGTCCACCAGGGATGGCCCGCGGTCCGTCGCCTTCTGGATCATGTTGCCGTTTGCATCGTAGGCGAGGCGCAGCCCAGGGCCCTGGACCCCGGGCCCCGGGTCGGTCGAGGTGACCGCGTGGGGCTTCGATCCGTCCGCCAGCCCATAGGCCATCCGCATGCCCTCTTTCTCCACCATGTTCCCGATGGCGTCGTAGGCATACGTGAGGGTCCTGAAGGTGCCGTTGTAGGTCCCTCGCGCCTGGGTCAAGCGATTGAGGCCGTCATACGAGAAGCCTTGAGTGCTGGTGTTGACCCGATCGTTGATCGCGGTGACGTTCCCCACCCGATCGAACTCGTAGGAAAAATCCTGGAGGCGGAGGCCGCCCGGTCCCAGCGTGCTCAGCTCCTTCAGGCGCAGGGTGTTGGGGTCATACGAATAGTTCGTGGTGACCCCGTTGCCGTAGGTGATCTGCCTGAGCTGCCCCCCCTCGGTGTACTCGACGTTGGTCACGACCGGCTGGGGGCTCGCCCCGACCGGCTGCAGGCTCACGGTTTCGAGGCCGCCTTGGGGATTATAGGTGTAGCGGGCCGCCTCGGCGTCCGGGTACGCCAGCGACGTCAGCCGCCCCAGCAGGTCGTAGGTCCGGGCGATGGCGTACGGGGTGCTGTCCACCACCTTCGCCTCTTTGACGAGCCGGCCAAGGTGATCGTACTCGAAGCTCGAGCTGCCTGAGCCGTCCACGATCTTGGTGAGTGTGCCCTTCGCGTCGCGTTTGGCCGGATCATCGGCGCCATCGTAGGTGTAGGCCACGGCCCCCGGATTGGCGATGCCCGAACCAGGGGGGATCGTGTAGGCCTTCGTGGTGAGGCGGTTGAGCGCATCGTAGGCAAAGCCAATCGTCACCCCTCGGGCATCGGTCTGGCTCTTGAGGTTATCCACCTCGTCATAGGCGTACGTCCAGCGCCCCATGTCCGGGTCGTCCATCGCGAGCTTGCGGCCGAGGGAGTCGTACGTGATCCGCGTGATGTGGCCCTGCGCATCGGTGACCTGCGTGAGGTTGCCCAGCGCGTCATAGGCGTAGCGGGTCGTGGACGTCTCCAGCCCGTTGACCTCCTCCACCGTCGCGAGCCGGCCGAAGGCGTCCGAGGCGCGTCTGGTCGTGTTCCCATTCGCATCGGTGCTGGTCACGGTCCAGTCTTGATACGCGGTCCTGGTGACCGAGCCGTCCGGGTCGGTGATCGTCAGCAGCCGACCCGGCGGATCGTAGGTGTAGGTCACCACCGCGGCGCTGGAGGCGGGCGGCTCGCGGCTCACGTCGATGTACGCAGCCGCGACCTGGGAGCGGTACGGCAGCCCCTGGCGGGCCACCTGCCCCCTCGCGTTGAACGCCACGAAGCCCGAGACAACCTGCTTCGTGGGGTCTTCGGACGGGCTGCGGGTCTGGATCAAGCGGCCCAGGCCGTCGAAGAACTGGTAGCTCACGATCGGCGTGATGGGGTCTGGGAAGACGGTGTGCTGCGTTCGCGTCGGCACGCTGGACAGATCATAGGAGAGCGTGCTCACGATGACCGGGAGACCCGTGGAAGGATCGAAGAACCCCGTGGACGTGACACGGCCGAACACATCGTACTGGGTAAAATGCTTGACCCCATTCTGGTCGATAGAACTCGTCACCTGGCCGAAGCGGGGATCAGAGGTCAGACGGCGGGTATGCTTGAGGTGGTTGGTGATGACGTCAAGGAACGTGTGGGTGGCGGGGTCGTAGGCGTTGGTGGTGGTGCGAGCCAGGGTATCGGTGACCGTCGCAACGTTCCCATACGCATCGTAGGTCATCGTCGTGGCCAGCCACCGCGGGGTGGGGAGGTTCAGCCACTCCTCCTCTTTGGTGAGGTGACCGGCTGTGGGGAGCGTGTTGATGTCCGTGGCCCCATCGTAATAGAAGCGGCGCTGGGCGATGACCGCGCCGGCCGCATCCAGCGTCTGGGTCAGGGTGGGTCTGTTGACGATCCAGGCCGGGTCGTTGTAGGCGAACTGGGTGACCGTCGCGCGCTCATCCCCTGAGACCGCGACGTCCCCGTCCTCATCGGTCCGGCTGACGTTCCCGTAGCCGTCGTACAGGACGCGGGAGCGGGCCTGCTTGAAGCTGGCATCCCCATCGTAGGTGTAGTGATCGGTCTGGTCGAGATGGACGAAGTGCACCCCCGGATAGGGGTCGGTGGCGCTCCAGGTCTGCTCAGCTTTTGTCCAGAGGGCGTCGTACCGGTCCCTGAGTTCGGTCCGGAACGGGCGGCCCTTCTTCTGCGCGTCCTGGTGGAAGCGGGTGATGGACTTGTTGCCGTCCGCGTCGAAGACGGTCGCCTCCGCAAACCCACGGAACTCCTTGCTGAGCCCGTCGTACAACCCGCCATGGAACATGTACGTGCTGGTGTAGCGGTTCCCCAGGCCGTCCTCCTGCGTGGTTTGCTGGACGAGGGGGATCGCAAACGGCAGGATCGACTCCTGATCGCATCCGCACAGGCTCGAGGGTTGATAGCGGATCGTCGTGGTGCCGCCCACGCCGTTGTGGACCGCGCGCAGGACGTCGGTGGCCGCGCCGTTGGAGCCGTCGGCGTTGGTCAGGCTGGAGAACGCCAGCTGGGAGCTTCCGGACAGGATGTTGAACGCGGCGGGATCCGCAATCCCATCGCCGTTGAAGTCGCCCACCTGGATGGTGTCATCGGTGGAGGTCAGGCTGAAGGTCAGCGGCAGCGTCACCGAGGCGCCGAAGCCGCTTCCGGTTGAGGGCGCATAGATGACCTGCCCGGCCGGGCGGTTGTAGTAGACCGCATCGGTCAGCCCGTCGCCGTTGAAATCGGCAGAGGTGTGCGGGGTGGCTCCCCCGAAGCTGCCGATCCAGTTCGTGGCACCGGTCCAACCGGCCCCGGTCGACAGCCGCACGTCGATGGCGCCGCTGGACTTGTTCACAAGCCCGATGTCCGTGAGCCCATCGCCGTTGAAATCGCCGGTCAGCGCGTCGTGGTTGGTGTCGCCCCAACTGAGACTGAAGGACCCGGCAGGGCTGAACCCGCTGCCCGTCCCGGACGCCACGGACCACGCGCCATTGTTGTAGGTGCCAAGATCCGTCACGGCATCCCCGTTGAAATCGCCTGTGAGCGGCGTCCCGCCCCCGAACGAGAGGCCGGAGACCGTGCCGGTCTGGAAGCTGGTGCCGGTCGAGGTGGCGAACTGCCAGCCGCCGCTGTCGAAAATCCCGATGTCGGTCCGCCCATCCCCGTTCCAGTCCCCCAAGAGCGGGCTCGAGGAGCTATTGCCGAACCCCGCAAGCCACAGGCTATCCGGTGAGAGCGTCGAGGACGTGGCGCGGGAGACTGACCAGTTGCCGCTGGATGGCGTGAATTTGATGAGGTCGGTCTTCGCATCGCCGTTGACATCCCCGGCGAGCTGCGGGATCCCGAGGGCGATCTGGCTGGGGTTCATGACATCCACTTGATTCTTGAGGCCTCCGCTTAAGGGGACAGGGCCCCACCCCGAGTGCTGGTGGTAGGAGGTCATGTGGAGGATGGACCAGCCGCGTTGAAGGGCGATGCTTCCCGGGTCGGTGATCAGGGTGACCCCGCCGGCGTCCTCGCGGTAGAGACAGCCGCCGGCGCCGGGGGAGAGCGAGAGCGTCCTGGCCTGCCCCACATACACGTAGGTCCAGACGTGGCCGAAGTGGTCGTTGCAGCCGGACATCGTGACGTCGCCGTTTGCGCTGACATTTCCTGAGAGACAGCTCAGATCGAAACTGCCGCTGGCCTGGACCGGAGATCCCCATGGCAGCCCCAGGTGCGGATGCGCGCAGCCCCAGTTCTCATGGCCGGTATCCAGACCGGCTTTGCGCACGTTCCAGGCCGCGACGCTCGGCGGCGGCTGGAAGTTATTCAGGACATTCGGGTAGCTGGCGGTGCCGGCGCTCTGGTAGGTGAAGGTCGTGGCCGGCAGGCTCGTCGTCCCATCGGTGCCGACCTGCTGGATGCTGCTGAGGAGCGAGCGGCCGGTCCGCCCGCTCGCGGCGTAGGTCAGCACATAGCTGCGGGCCAACTGGAGCGGTTGGCCTTGGGGGTCAGGTGCGTAGGCCGCGATCTCCTTCAGCCGCTTGGCGGTGGTCACGGCGAAGCCGCTGCGGTAGCCCACCTCGTCATCCGGCCGATCCTCGAGCAGGAAGGTGACCCGGTTGGCCGGCGCGAGGCCGGTCGGCTCATGGCCGGTGTAGTCGATCCGGGAGGGATAGAGCTGGTTCTGGTCCTTGGTGTAGGTGATGACCTGTGTGTTGCCGCTGGGATCGATCACCTTCTCCAGCGCCCATCGGAAGACTTGGCCGGCGCTTTCGACCTGAGAGGCGGGGGTCTGGCCGAAGAGGTAGCGGGAGCCCGACTTATCCCGCACCTCCCAGCCGGACACCCCGTTGTTGATGAACTTGAGGAACGCGCCCTCATCCTGCGCCCGGTAGGTGCCGTCGGGAATCTTGACGAGGTCAGATGACACCCCCTGGAACATGAAGGTATAGCTGTCGGAAGCGCCATCCTTCGGGACGCCGAGCTTCGTGCTCCGTTCGATAGACCCAACATCCAAGCTCCAGCCATGCCCCACCCACCCGTTGCGGCCTGAGGAGGAGTAGACGAGCGCAAGGGCCGGCTGCATCCCTTTACGTCCGGGCGGCACCGCGATCGGGATGGACGTGGTCGCGCGGCCGGTGAACAGGTCCGGCTGGAAGCTCTCAATGAGCGACGCGGCGGGGGGCGGCGCGGAGCCGGCCGAGGCGGTCGAGGAGCCCAGGTGGGACGCCTCCGCCCGCGTCGGGAGCGCCACCTGGCTGGCCGCCAGCACCGCCGCTGTGAAGCCTGCCGTCCACCGTTGGGGCGTGCTGACTCGCCGTCTCATCGCCGGAGAAGCATTCGCGCCGTGGCGACCGTTTCCGCTCCGGGCTCAATCTTTCTTGCAGAGGAGGATCGTCTTGAAGGCCGGTCGGCTATCGGCCGCGCTGATCGTGTGCGAGTGCCCTGCGCCAGCCCCGGCCGACTCCGTTGTCGTATAGACGGGATCGCTCAGATTTGGAAACCAGTTCGGCCCCTGGCCTCCCCCGTTGGCATGGCCTCTGATCCCATGCGTATGCGGGGGCATCTCGTTCACCGTCAAGGCATGGCTCCCGGTCGACCCGCCATGGGTATGCGTATCCGACCCGCCCGTGTTGCCCGCGGTGCCCGAGGCGACGAGGAACCTGCCATCGTACGTTGCCAGGCGGGTGTAGCCGACCGGGCAGCCCGCGCCATCCCACAGGATGATCGCGCCCGAGGGAACGAGCCGGTTGGCGTCGTCGGTGATCGTGGAGGTGGTGACAGGGACGGTCAGCTGCTCAGCAACCTCAGAGCGGATGGCTAGGGGCACGCTCGTGATCGGCTGGCGGGGGGCCAGTTCGGGGTCCGTCCCGACCTGGACGGCCAGCCACAGGGGCGTGTTCCAGTCCACGTTGAGCGGTGTCACCTGGCCCAGCAGGACGCTGAAGTGGCCCTTCGTGATCGGGACATCCGTATGGGTCTCGTCCCAGACGACCGCGCCCCCGGTGGCGGCGTCATACAGGCGGAACTTCAAGGTATACGGCCCTTCAAGCAGCACGCCCTTGGCATCCACCGCGGTCCCCTGGTAGCGCACCAGGTGGGGCACGGCCGCCTGGGCTGTGGCGCAGGTGAGCGCAAGCGCTCCCACCACCAGCCATCGCAACACCATCTGTGGACACCGCTGATTGGTCATGGCGCATCCCTCCTTTACGGTCGAACCGGCATCCTGATCACGTACACGCTGACCTGCTTCGATGTGTACCCGCCGAAGCCGTCCTGGACGCGGATCTCCACCGTCCTGCGCCCCCGGTCGGCCAGCGTCGGGGTCCAGGTCTGAGAGGCGTTCGCGGTCCAGTCCACCAGGATCGCCCCGTCCAGCAGGACCTGGAATGTGACCGGATCGTTTTCCTTGTCCGTGGCGATGGCCTGGATCGTTGTGGGCGAGCCGGCGTAGAACTTCTTGCCATCCAGCGGCTGCACCGACTGGATCGTCGGGATGGTCCCCCGGATCACCGGCACCGTCTTGGTGGTGGCATACCCCTTCGGGCTGGTGGCGATGACGGTCACGCTGTTGGGGCCTTCAACGAGGTTGACCGATGCGGAAAAGGCGCGCCTGGTGCGCGCGGCCGGCTGGCCGTTGACCGTGACGGTCGTCAGGCTGTCATCCACCGTGCCGGTCACGGTGAGCGGGCTGAGGTTGGTCTTGGCGGGGGCGTTGATGGTGAGCACCGGCGGGAGGGTGTCCACGATCACGTTGACGCGGTTCTCGGCGCTGGCGTTGCCCGCGGCGTCTTTGGCGACCACCGCGAACTCGTTATCCCCTTCCACAAGCGGGACGGTCGCGGACCAGGTCGTCGCCTCCAGGCTCACCGAGGCCACGCGCGAGCCGTTGATCCAGAGGGAGGTGCCGGCGGCCTTGGTGCCGGTCAAGGTGATGTTGGTGCCGGTGGTCACCGAGGGGGTCACGCCGACCGTGGGCCGCGGCGGGGGGCTTGTGTCCACAAAGACGAAGACGGTCTTGCCGGCTGAGTTGTTGTCCTGGTCGGTGGCGGTCGACACCAGCTTGTTGCGTCCCTGTGTCAGGGGCACCGCTTTCGCAATGAACCGGCCGCTCGCCTGATCGCGCGTTGCGGTGATCGGCGGGCCGTCGTTCGCTGACACCGTGGCCGTCGCCAGGGAATCGTCGATCGTCAGGACCACGTCTCGGGTCAGGCTCACCGGCTTTCGGGCGGACGGCACATCCACATAGACGGTGATGGTCTTGCTGGCCGAGTTGTTGTCCTGGTCGGCGGCGGCCACCCGCAAGGTGTTCGGGCCGAAGTGGAGCCGGACCCCGGCGACCGTGAACTGTCCGTTGGCGACCACCGCCGGCTGCTCCCCCACCCCGTTGACCGACAGCGTCACAGAGGCCGCCGGGTCGTCGATCGTGCTGACCACGTCAACCACCACGCTTCCCTCAGCAGCCTGCGGCGCTTCCTGCCCCCCCGCCCCGAAGAGCTGGTGATTGGCATCGCCCGCCGGCGCCCCGACCGGGACGCCCAGGATCGCCACCAGCGTGGTGGAGGTCCCTGCCCCGATCAGGCCGCCGGCGCTTGCCGTGGTCTCCTCAAGCAAGGTGACCGATCCGTTGGTGGAGGGGACCGCGTGGGCCAGCATCGCAAGGCCGGTGATGGCGAGCAGCCCTGTCGGCAGGAGTGGAAGCCAGCGGAGGCGAGGACGGCCTCGATGACGCCACGAGCGGGTCATGTCTCCCATGCCGTGCCCTGAGGGTTCAAGGCGCAAGGATCACCTCGCCGTCCTTCGGCGAGAGGAACTCAATCGTCGGCGGCGTTGTGTCCACAGCCGTGGTGGTGAACGTGAAGTTGCCGCTCACCCGCTCGTTTCCGAGCGCGTCTTTGGAGTGGACCCGGTACTGGTACTGCGCGCCGGCGGTCAGACCGCTGAGCGACACACCATGGGGGGTCCCCAGGGTGCTGTCCAGCGGCGTCGTCTGCCCGTAGCTCGTGGTGAGGCCGTACTCGACCTGCGACGTGGCTGGCTCATCCGTCGTCCAGGTGATGGTCGCGGTGGTCTTGGCGACGTTGGATGCGCTCACCGCGGAGATGGCCGGCGGCGTCGCGTCCAACACGATCGTGTCGCTGGCTGCGGACGACCAGTTGCCCGCCGCGTCCTTGAACTTCGCGTAGACCGTCTTGGTCCCATCACCTGCGGTGAGCGTCCACGCCGTGGTGGTGGCGTAGGCTTCCGGGGTCGAGTACGTCGTCCCATCGTTGGAGAACTGCATCTGGCTGACCGTGCCGGGATCATCCGTGGCGGAGAGGGCCAACGTGACCGCGGCCGTGTTCGTCGCAGCCGCGCCGCTGTTGATCGTCACGGATCCGGTCGGCGGAGTCGTGTCGGCTGGTGCGTTGCTGACTGTAACCGAGATGGGGCTTGAGGTGGTGCTGAGGCCGGCCGCATCCCGCGCGACCGCGGTCAGCGTGTGGCTGCCGTTGGTTGCCTTGGTCGTATCCCAGGTGATGCTGTAGTCGGGGCCCGTGGTGTCCTCCGCGCCGAGATTCGCCCCGTCCAGCTTGAACTGGACACCCGCGACCCCCACGGTGTCGCTGGCATTGGCTCTCACCGCCACCGCGGTCCCGCTGACCGTGGCCCCGGCCGCCGGCGCAGTCAAGCTCACCGTCGGCGCCGTGGTGTCCGCTGTGAGGCTGGAGAGGATGACCTTATCGACAATGAGGTTCCGATCGGCCGGCGGGCTGTAGTAATCATTGGTGAAGGCGATGGCCACCCGTCGGCTGCCGGCGGCGACCGGCTTCTGGATAGTGAACGTATTCCAGGTGCTGGTATTGACGGTCACGGAAGCGATTGGCTGCTGGTCAACCCGCACCTCCATCTGCGGCCACGCCCCCCCAGCATAATCTCCTCTGGCAACAACCTGGAACTGGTACGTCCCGGTGGTTGGGAACGACACCGGCTCCTCGATGTAGCCGTTGCCCCAGATGTTCCACCCGCCGCTGACCGCCCCACCAGTCGTCTTGGTCGGCATCGTTTCCGCCTCGAGCGTCAGGGGCCAGGTGGGCGCGGGCCGGAGTGCTACGCCACTCGGGGCCCAGGTGGGGCCGTTGATGAGGGTGCCGGTGTTGCCGTTACCGGAGTAGTCGGCGGCACTGTTGCTGGTGCCTTCATCCAGGTGCCAGCCGCCGACTAGGCCCGCTCCAGCGGTGCCGTACTGCCCCTTCCCGCCGTTGTACTGACTGCTGACCTCCGCGGCGCTCAGGGCCCGGTTGTAGACCCGGACCTCGTCAATCGCGCCCTTGAAGTGCCACCGCCAGTCAGAGGTGGGTCGGCCCACGCCGATGTAGTAGGGGTTGGTCCAGTACTGGTATAGGGTGCCCGTGTAGCTTCGGGGGGAGCCAGCGACCGGCGCCCCGTCCACGTAGAAGCGCATCTGCTTGGCGGCATCGTCCACCGCCAGGCAGAGGTGGTGCCAGGCGCCCGGGGGGAACGGGGCGGACGAGAGGCCGCTCCAGACATTGTTGCCGCTCCAGATCTCCGCGTGGAACCGTCCGCTGGAGGTGTAGCCGATATTCAAGTGGTAGCCCGGCCGGGCGAGCACCGCGTAGACGCAGGTGTTGTTGTTCGTGCTGCAGCTCGTCGGGGGGATGTCCTGCGGCTTGGCCCAGGCGCAGAAGCTGAAGCTGCTTTTGGTGACGTACAGGAGGTTGCCTGCGCCGGAGATCTGGACGTAGTCGTTCACCCCATCGAAGTTCACGGCGGTGTCGGCGGCCTCGCCCGCCCTCGGGACGGCCGTCGTCAACAGGCACACCAACACGACCAGCGGCTTCCGGAAGCGGGGTGACATCGGCGCCCTCCTTCACCAGGTGGGTGGCGGTTGCTGATGAAAATTATATTTGCAGTTTATTCTAAATCAAACCCACACCGTTTGTCAAGAGAAACTTGTTCAAAATGAAAATCTCCGCGCGGCGGGCGTGGCGGGATGCGGCGGGACGGGGGTCTTAGGAGAGTTTGCCGACGGTGGAGGAGGCGCGGATGCTGGCCCAGATCGCCGCCGCCCCCAGCGCAACCGCCAACAGCAGCGCCCCGCCGCTCATGGCGCCGTAGTGGGCCGGGGCCAGCATGCCGAAGAGCATGGGGCCGGACAGGAAGGCGTTGAGGCGAGAGGTGAACAGCGCCCGCTTCCTCGCCGGGGGGACGAGGTCGGCCGGCACCTTGCCGGTCAGCAGCCGCTTCTGGATCGGCCAGATGATGAACCAGACGTTGAACCACATGATGGCGCCAAGGAGCATGCCGAAGAGAATCCACATGGCGCGCGCCGTCAGGCCGTCGGCGTCAACGAGCAGGCTGGTGGGGCCCAGCCCGAGGCCCGGCGTATAGAAGTAGGTCAGGACGAAGAGCGTCAGCCCGGCCACGAAGGTGATCATCGCGCCCCAGCGAAACCACCAGAGCGCGCGGGGCATTAGCTGGGGGTTGACCGCTTTTTTCGCGGTGTCATCGAGCGCCCCCTGCAGCGGGACGTTGACGAAGTTGAAGAAGTACAGATGCCCGATCCACGTAATGCCCGCGATCACGTGCAGCCAGCGGATGATGAGGTGGAGGTTGCTGTAGAGGTCGGGCATGGCCGTATCCCTCCTTGGTTGATACAAATCGGGACCGTTTCTATTTTTCTATCAGGACCACATGGAAAAATAGAAGCGGTCCCGGGACATTATAGCAAGGATCTCCGGAGCACCTCAAGGGCCGCCTGATAGGTCGCCTCAGCCGGGCGGTTGTCGGACAGCCGCGTCCAGTCCGGCGCGGGCCAGCCGCGCACCGGCTCAAATGCCCGGCGCAGCCGGTCGTAGTGGCCGGGCCTCGCCTCCGACAGGTCCGAGCGGGATGCGTACCGGCGCGCCACCCGGCGCAACGCGACGGCGCGCGGCACGAGGCACTCAAAAAAATGGAAGGCGGCCCCGTGCCGCCGGGCGATGGCCCGCAGCGCCTCCCGGCCCGCCGCTTTGGAGAACGTCCCGTCGCAGATCACCGAGCAGCCCTCGCGCACCAGCGCCTCGGCCCGCCGGATCAGCCGCTGGTACACCAGCTCCGACACGTGCGGCGCGTACAGGCCTTGCGCGAACCCCTGCGCGGGGCGCCGGCGCGCGGCGAACTCGCGCAGCCGGATCTCGTCGGTGCGCAGCCAGGCCGCGCCGAGCGCGCGGGCCAGCGCGCCGGCCAGCGTGCTTTTGCCGCTGCCGATCAGGCCGCCGACCACGATCAGGCAGGGCCTGGCGAATGCTCGGGCGAACCGTACCGCCAACTGGAAATGCCGGCGGGACAGCGCCCGCGCCCGGCGGCCCTCGGCGCTGCGCGGATGCTGCAGCCAGGCCAGCCCACGGACCTTGCCGCGCACCAGGCTGCGGTGGCACTGGTAGAACGGCAGCAACCGGTCGAGCGCCGGATCGCGCGCCCGGCTCCGGTACCGCTCCAAGAGCGCCGCCGCCAGGTCCTGCCGTCGGCGAAACTCGAGGTCCATGACGAGGAAGCTGAGGTCGTTGACGACATCCCCGCAGCGAAACGCCGGCTGGAACTCCACGCAGTCAAAGATCTGGACGGCATTCGTCAGACAGATGTTCTCGCACCGCAAATCTCCGTGGCCGTCAATGATCCGGCCCTCGCGGACCCGGCGCGCCAGGAGCGGCTCATGCAGCGCCAGAAACTGCCGGAAGGCCCCCTCCAGGAACGCCCGGTCGCGCGTGGCCAGCAGGCTGCCGACAAACGGCTGGCACTCATGGAGGTTGCCCAAGACGAGGGCGGCGATGCTGGCCGGGCTGCCGTAGCGGCTGATCGCACGGTTTCGCGCGGCCGTCCGGAAAAACGGCATCAACCGATCCACCACGCGCGCCATGTCCCAGCGGCTGACCTGCTTGCGGGCCACGAGCCGGTCCAGCATCCGCCCCTCCGAAAGCCGCCGCATCTTCACGACCCACTCGATCACGCGACCTCGTCCTCCCAGGCGCAGACCGGCGCCGGTCGCCACGACCGGCGCGAGCCCCAGGTACACGCCCCGGGTCAGCCGCCGATTGAGCGACAGCTCAAGCCGGCAGAACCGCTTGCGCCGCGAGAGGCTGGACGCGTCGAGGAACGGAAACCGCACCGGTTTCTTCAGCTTATAGGCGTAGGCGCCGGCCAGGAAGACATGCGAGACGTGGGTCTCGCGCCGCACGATGGCCCCCACGGGGTGCGGGTAGGCCTGCGGCCGCGACAGAAATCTGACGATGCGCTGCTCGTGCGCGTCCATCGCTGCCATTATAAGGTGTCAGACACCTTTCCCGCTTTGAAAAGTGTCTGACACCTTTTGATTTGCGTTTTGGCCATGACTTGGTACAGTATAGGAAACTTGCCGGAGGTGGAGCCATGAACCGACGGACTGCGGGGTGGGTGGTGTGGCTTGGGCTGGCCATCCTCACCGGTGCCGGTCGCGCCTTCGCGGAGCCGATGGACGCCGGCAAGGCGTTCACCAAACTCACCCGGGGCGCCATTAATCTCGTCACCGGCTGGGTCGAGATCCCGATGCGGATCCAGGAGACGTCCGTCGAATCGGGGGCGGCCGCCGGCTGGACCTGGGGTCTGCTCCGAGGCCTGGGGCATGGATTTATCCGCACCGCGGCCGGCGGGTACGAGCTGGTCACCTTCCTCTTCCCGGCCCCTCCGGACTACACGCCTGTCATCCAGCCTGAGTTTGTGTTCTCGCAACCTCAACCATGACGAGCTTTAAACAAATTGCTTGAAAAGTATGGCAGAGTCCTCTATAATCCATTAAACCGCAAAGGGGGTGAGACCGGATGCAAGGTGGAGTGGACGTGATTCAGCAATGGATCTGGGCGCCGCTGCAACTGGCCTGGAATCAGCTGCTCACGTTCGTGCCGCTGATCCTGGTCGCGTTGTTGATCCTGCTGCTCGGGGGGCTCATTGCGAAGTCCCTCGAGCAGGTCCTCGTCAAGGGGCTGAAGTTCGTCAGGCTGGATAAGCTCGCGGACGACATCCAGCTTTCGGGCATGCTGACCAAAGGCGGGATCCGACGGAAGCCCTCGGAGCTGATCGGAGCCATCGTCTACTGGATCGTCATCCTGGCGTTTGTCATGACGGCGTTGAACGCGCTGAATCTGACAGTGGCCGCAGAGCTCTTCCAGCATATCGTCAGCTTCCTCCCGAACGTCATCGCAGCGGTGTTCATTCTGATCGTGGGCGTGTTCGCCGCGGCGTTCTTGGCGACGACGGTCCGCACCGCCGCCAGCAACTCCGGGATCCTTCAGGCCCACCTGCTGGGCCAGGCCGTGCAGACCGCGGTCGTGGTGTTCGCGGCCGTGGCGGCGCTGCAGCAGCTCAGGATTCAGTTCGTGGGCGAGGTCTTCTTGATCATCCTCGCCGGCATCAGCTTGGGTTGCGCGCTGGCCTTCGGGCTCGGCTGCAAAGACGTCGCCGGGCGATGGGTGTCGGAGCTGATCGACCAGCTCAAGGCGCGCAAGCGATAACCCGGCTTGCGCGGTCAATGAGGACCAGGTGGCTGCCGGCCTTCGCGGCGGCCACCTGGTTCTGTGTTGCCCCGCCGGCCTGGGCCGTCAACGTCGCACGGCTCGAACCCGCCGACCAGGCAACCCTGCAGGCGATCCTCACGGCGCTCGAGCCGCTCATCGCCGCCAAGAAGCAGGATGGCACCGCGAACCTCCTCACGTGGGAGGAGCTCTACGCGCCGCTCGCCCCCGAGCAGCGGGCGTTTCTCGAGGCGGTCGGGGCGCTGAAGGCGGAGGCGTTGGGCGCCACGAGCCATTTCTTCGGCGAGCTGCCGGCCGCGCCGGCGCTGGTGCCGGTCGGCCCCCAGTCGGTCCGGAAAGGCAACACCCTGACCCCACTCGATCCGCAATATCTGCCCCGCCCGGTCTTCGAGGCCTACGAGCGGATGATGCAGGCCATGCACGCACAGCTCGGCAAGCGGCTGCTGGTGGAATCCGGCTACCGGTCGCCGGCGTATCAGCTCTACCTCTTTCTCTTTTACCTGCCGAAGCACGACTACTCCATTGCCGAGACCAATCGCTTCGTGGCGCTGCCCGGCCACAGCGAACACGGCTATCCCCCGCGGCAGGCGATCGATTTCATCAACGAAGAAGGCATCAACGGCGAGGACGACCCTGAAGCGTTCGAAGCGCTGCCGGAATACCGCTGGCTGACGGAGCGCGCCGGGGCCTTCGGGTTCGCCCTCTCCTATCCGCGCGACAACCCTCACCACACCGCGTTCGAGCCGTGGCATTGGCACTACGTCACAGTGCCTGACACCTTTTCCCAGAAAGACCTTCCGTAGATGGTGTCAGGCACTGGACGGCTGGTCCGGTCGCTGGGCCTGGGCGATGCGACCCTCCTTGTGATCGGCTGTATCGTCGGGGTCGGCATCTTCCGGACCGCGAGCTTGATCGTCGGCCACCTCCAGTCCCCGCTCCTCATCCTGCTGCTGTGGGCCGCCGGCGGGCTCGTCTCCGTCTGCGGGGCGCTGTGTTACGCGGAGCTGGCCGCCATGTTCCCGGCGAGCGGCGGCGATTACATCTATATCAGCGAGGTGTACGGCAGGTTCTGGGGGTTCCTGTTCGGCTGGACGAAGCTCTTCATCGAGCGCACCGGCACGATTGCGATCCTGGGATTTGTGTTCGCCGAGTACGTCCGCCGCCTGGTCCCGTATGGCGAGCTGGCGCTGCGCTGCGCGGCCGCCGCGGCCATCCTGCTGCTGACGGCGATCAATGTGGCGGGTATCCGGTGGGGCAAATACGTGCAGAATGCGTTCACGGTGCTCAAGATCGCCGCGCTCGGCTCGTTGATCGCCGTGGGGGCGCAGGCGTGGCTCGGCCGGCGGACGGCAGTGGTGGATTGGACCCTGCCGCCAATCGACCTGCCCATCCTCCAGTCACTGGGGGTGGCGTTCGTGTTCGTCCTGTGGACCTACGGCGGCTGGACCGAAGCCGCGTACGTGGCCGAAGAGGTGAAGCAGCCGACCCGCAACATCCCGCGCGCGATCCTCAGCGGGGTGGCGCTGACCACGGCGCTCTACCTGCTGGTCAACTGGACCTACCTGACCTTCGTGCCCATCGGGCAGCTGGCGGGCACCCCGCTGGTGGCCTCGGCCGTGATGGAGGGCGCATGGGGGCAGGCCGGAGCGGTCTTCATCACGTGGATGATCGCCTGCTCGGCGTTCGGCGCGCTCAACGGCTACATCCTCACCGGCGGCCGCATCCTGTATGCGCTGGGCAAGGATCACGCCTTGTTCGGCCGGGTGGGCACGGTGCATCCGCGGCTCCACACGCCGGTCCTGGCGCTGTGGATCAACGCGCTCATCGCCATCGGCCTCATCTTCACCAAGACGCTTGACCAGATCGCCACGTACTCGACCGTCGCCATCTCCGTCTTTTTCACGCTGGCCGTCTTCGGGGTGATCCTGCTGCGCAGGACCAAGCCGCGGCTGGTCCGCCCCTACCGGGCCTGGGGCTACCCCGTCACGCCGCTGGTGTTTTGCCTGGCGATGATCATGTTCATCGTGGATGTGTGCGTGATGAAGCCTCGAGACGCCATCTTCGGCTTCACCCTGCTGGCGATGGGCACCTTCCTCTATCGGTGGTCTCGCGGATGACCCCCCACGAGTTGCAGAGCCTGGTAGTTTTCCACAGGCTCGGCCACATTCGAACCGGCAAAGTGCCTGGCACTTTTAGATGAGCTTGTTCGTCGTGGCGATCGCCGCCTGCGCGCTCTTCCTGCTCGGCTACGCCTCCTACGGCCGATGGCTGTCCCGCGTCTTCGACCTCAGGCCGGACCGCCCCACCCCGGCCCGCACGATGCAGGATGGGGTGGACTACGTGCCGGCCAACGCCCCGCTGCTGCTGGGCCAGCATTTCTCCGCCATCGCCGCCGCGGGCCCGATCGTCGGCCCGATCCTCGGCGCGCTCTGGTTCGGCTGGCTGCCCGCCCTGCTGTGGATCGTCTTCGGCGCCATCTTCTTCGGCGCGGTCCACGACTTCTCCGCGCTGGTCGGCTCGATCCGCCACCAGGCGCGCTCCATCGTGGAGCTGGTCCATGAGCACCTGGGGCCGAAGGCCCACGCGCTCTTCATGGGGTTCGTGTGGCTGTCGCTGATGTACGTGATCGTGGCATTCACCGACCTGACGAGCAGCTCCTTCGTGGAGCCGACGTACGGCGGGGGCGTCGCCGCGTCCTCCAGCCTGTATCTGCTGGCCGCCGTCGCGATGGGGCTGTGCCTCTACAAGGCCCGCATGCCCCTCAGGATGGCCACCGCGATCTTCCTGCCCCTCGTGGGGCTGCTCATCTGGCTCGGCCAATCGATGCCCCTCGCCATTCCCTCGGCGTGGGGCCTCCGTCCGCAGCTGATCTGGAACGGGGTCATCCTCACGTATTGTTTCGTCGCGTCGATCATCCCCCTGTGGATCCTGTTGCAGCCGCGCGGCTACCTGGGTGGATTTTTCCTTTACGTCACGCTCGCCGCAGGCGTCCTCGGCCTCTTCCTGGGTGGGGACCGCATCCAGTATCCCGCGTTCCTTGGGTGGACGAGCCAGCGCGGCTTTCCGCTGTTTCCCATCCTCTTCGTGACGGTCGCCTGCGGCGCCTGCTCGGGCTTCCACGGCATCGTCAGCTCCGGCACGACATCCAAGCAGATCGCGAACGAGCCGGACTGCCGCGCGGTGGGCTACGGGGGGATGCTGCTGGAGGGGCTGGTGGCGGTGGTGGCGCTGGCCACGGTGATGCTGCTTGCGCCCGGCGATCCGTCCACGGGGCAATCGCCGGATCGGATCTACGCCAACGGCCTCAGCCACTTCGTGGAGCGCTTCGGCATCCACCGCGAGTTCGCGCGGTCGTTCGCGCTGCTGGCGTTTGCCACCTTCATCTACGACACGCTGGATGTCGCCACGCGGCTGGGCCGGTACGTGTGCCAGGAGCTGACGGGATGGAAAGGCCGCTGGGGCGGGATCGCCGCGACGCTGGCCACGCTGGCGCTGCCGGCGCTGAGCGTCAGCTGGACCGTGCGGGATCCGGCGGGCAACGTCGTGCCGGCGTGGAAGGTGTTCTGGACGCTGTTCGGCACGTCGAATCAGCTCTTGGCGGCGCTGACGCTGTTGACGGTCACCGTCTGGCTCAGGCGCACAAACCGCCCGTGGCTGGTGGCGGCGCTTCCCGCCGCGTTCATGCTGGTCATGACGCTCTGGTCGCTGCTCCTGACCATCGGGCCGTGGCTCGCCAGGCTGCTCGCCCCGCCCCCAGCGGGGGCGGGGCTCGCCGGGCAGGTGGCGCTCAACTGGAGCGCCCTCATCGCCTCAGTCCTGTTGGCGCTCGCCGTCCTCGTGGTGATCGAGGCGCTCAAAGCGCTCACCCGTCCTTCCCGCTAAGGAGGTCTCGGGCGGCGTCTTGGACGATGCGCTCGACATCGGCTGCCGTGACGCCGCGATACCAGACATAGTCCGGAAACACCATCACGTTTGGGCCCTTGGCACATACATCCTGGCACCCTGACTTGCTCACGCGCACCACGCGGGAGAGCCCCAAGGCCTTGATGCGCTCCTTCAGGGCCGCGGCGATGGTGTCGCTGTCGCCATGCGCGCAGCAGGTCTCGTGCGGCTCCCGCCGGTTGACGCACACAAAGAGGATCTTCTGATACGGGACGCGCCCCTGCTCCATTAGAACGTAAGCCCCGCGGCTCGCAAATCGGCTTCAAGCTGACGGCTGTTTTCGAACCGGATGGCCGTCAGCCCCACCCGGCGCCCCGCCTCGACCAGCTCCGGGCGATCGTCGATGTAGATGGCCTGCGCCGGCGACACCCCCATGCGCTCAAGCGCCAGGGCGTAGATCGCCGGGTCGGGCTTGCGCACGCCCACCTCGCAGGAGGCCACCCACGCTTCGAAGAGCCCCATCGAGGGGATGGCGGTCTTGATATGCGCCAGGTGCAGCGTGTTGGTATTCGTCAGGGCCAGCAGCCGGTGCTGCTGGCGCAGCCGTCGCAGGATCGCGATGACGTCGTGGTTCTCCCGGAAGATGCCGTTCCAGGCCCTGACGAACTGGTCGTACGTCCACGGGAGCCCCAGCCGCTCCTTCAGGCCCTCATAGTACGTCCGGGGAGCGATCCGCCCCAGCTCGAACGGGAGCAAGAGCTCCGGATGGAAAACGGCGGCCTGGACCTCGTCGAGCGGCCGGCCCAGGAGCAGGCCCAGCTGATGCAGGAGCCGGTCCGACTCGACGTCGATCACCACGCCGCCGATATCGGAACAGATGATGGGAGTGGCGCCGCGATGATCAGCGTCCATTGAGGATGATCGTCTCCTCGCGGGAGCCCAGCGAGAGAACGAGCAGGAGGTAGTCCAGGAGATGCCGGGTGAGCAGGAAGTTCTGCCGCACGTGCTCGCGCCCGTTCTCCCCAAGCCGCTTGGCGTAATCGGGGTTATGCAGCAGGGACTTGATCGCGTAGGCCGCGCCGTCCACGCTGTGCACCAGCAGGCCGTTGTACCGGTGCTTCACCTGCAGGGGGATCCCGCCCACCGCAGACGCGACGACCGGCCGGGCCTTCCAGAGCGCCTCGGAGACGGTCAGCCCGAACCCCTCGCGGATCGACTTCTGCACGATGACCGCGGAGGCGCGCTGCAGCGCGTTGATCTCCAGGTGGCTGTCGGGCGGCAGCAGCAGGATGTGGATCTCGGGATCGTTGTGGGCGGCCTCCCGGACCTTGTTGAGGACCTCCTCGCCTTCCGGGTCATCGCTCGCCGGCCCTCCGGCCAGGACCAGCCGGCATTTCACGGACCGCCGCACGCGGCGGAAGGCCTCGATGACGCCCAGCGGATCCTTCAGGTAGTCGAAGCGGGACACCTGCGTGATGATCGGGCGATCCTGCGGGATCTCCAGCCGGGCCATGACCCCCGCGATGTCTTCCGCGCCCAGCTCGCGGTTTTTCTCGCTCAGCGGATCGATGGAGGGGGCGACGAGGATCTGCCGCATGTCCAGCCGCTGCACGAAGGCGGCCGACGAGTAGACCGCGGCGTCGAACTTGAGGATGAACGGCTTCAGGAACTCCCACGCCTCCCGCTTGGGGCAGGACACGTCGATGTGGCACCGCCAGATCCACTTTGCCTCGGGGTAGCGCTGGCGGCGTTCCACCATGACGATGGGCTGCGGGTCGTGGATGAACACGAAGTCGGCGTCCAAGGCCAGGCGCTCGGCGTTCCGCAGCCCCACGTCCTGGAAGTGCGCGAACATCTCCGGGGTGAGCGGCTCCGGCGTCCCATGGAGGGCGTTGTGGAGCTTCTTCGTCATCAGGTAGAACGCGTCGTCGCCGGCGATCACATCCCATCGGACGTGCAACCCCAGCTCGGTGAACAGCGGGACCATCCGCTGCAGAATCTCGGCGACGCCGCCGCCGACCGGGGTGGAGTTGACCATCACCAGCCGCTTGCGGGCCAGCCGCTTGGCCAGCTCGCGCAGCTCCATGACGGTCTGACTGCCGATGACCGGCTCGTAGTGCGCCAGGCTAGGCATGCGACCGGCCAAGCTCCTGATGGATGAGCGAGAGCAGCAGCGAGCGCAGGCTCTCCAGCGTATGGGCGTAGGGATCCAATTGCGCGATGTCCTGCGCGAGCCCCGGCAGCCCGAGCTGCTGCTCGATCCAGACCGCAAAATCGTTCGACGGCCGCCCGAGCCGAAGCCGTGAGGCGAACATATGGTAGTAGAGCGAGGGGACGCTGACCTGCCGCAAGGCCTGCGCGAATTCGTCCAGCGTCGAGGCCTGATACGGGGTGGGCATGATGACATGGAGGGTCTTGATGAAGAAGAACTCCTGCCCTTCCCGGACGAACCGCAGTTTCGCCCACGGGCTCTGGTGGAGGTAGCCCCGGATGATCTCGATGAGCGTCTTGCGCAGGCCGTCGAGGCTGGTGTGCGCCATGACGTCGAGGCTGGCCAGCCGCTCGCCCAGGGGGGCCTCGCCCAGGACTTCCGTGACCCAGTACGCGAAATCGTTGGTCGGCTCCGGGGTCAGGTAATGGTGCTGCAGGAGGAAGTGGTGCGTGTGGTGATAGATGCACGACTCCGGCACCAGCTCGAGCAGCTTCACCAGCGTGGGCAGCGTCGCGGCCCGCAGCCCGGTGGCCTCCTGCAGGATCAGGCTCGTATAGAACCGAAACGGCAGGGGGCGCGCGGCCGCCTGCGGCTCGATGGTGGTGCCGGCCGGCTCGGTCATCCCACACCCTGGGCGCGGGCCGGTTCGAACAGGCACGGACGCAGCGCCCGAACCGGCCCGGGGTCGCGGAGCCTGGCGTGAACTCGTGTGGGCGACCCGCCCCGCCGCAGGCGGGGCCGTCCAGGGTGTGATGGGATCATCCCACACCCTGCCGCAGGCGGCGTAGCAGCGCTCTTGCCTGCACAATGCCTAGCACCCGCTCCGCGGCCGCGGTCCGCCGCCGATCGCGCCCGACAAAGACCGTGGTGCCGCCGGCGCGATTCACCGCGCGGAACGCATCCTCATCGGTGGCATCATCCCCGAAATACCAGACCTCGCTGCCGGCGAAGCCGTACCGCTTCATCAGCCACAGGACGGCCCTCCCTTTGTCCCAGTTCACCGGCGGGCGGATCTCAATCACTCGTTTGCCCCTCGTCACCCGCACCGCCCGGCTCGCCACCCACCCCGCTAGGACCCGGCGCATCCGCTGCCGGAAACGCGCAAGGTCGCGCGGCGCCACCAGCCGCCAATGCACGCTCAGCGACAGCCGCTTCTGCTCAATAAAGGCGCCGGGAATGTCGTGGAGCGCGTGGCGCAGTTGGGCCGCCACGCGGACCACGGTGGGGATGCTGCGCGCGGCGTTCGGGTGGACGAAGCGCACCCCCGGGCCCGCCATCTCCAGCCCATGATTGCCGACATAGATCAGCCCGGGGATCCTGATGAGCGCGCGAAGCGTCGGCAGCGCCCGCCCGCTGATCACCCCAACCCGTGTGCGGGGCTGATCGCGCAGCCAGCGCAACAGCGCGCGTCCGGCCCGATCCAGGCGCGCGCGGCCAGGCGCGGAGGCGATGGGCACCAGCGTCCCGTCGAAATCCGTCAGGATCATCCGCTCAGGCAGTCTGAAACTCGAGCTTGAGGAGCTCCGAGAGGATCGTGCCGGCCCACTCGTAGATGTTGTGCTCTTGGACATGGGCGCGCAGGTTGCGCATCCGCTTCTGGCGATCCGCCGGGCTCAGGGTCAGCGCCTGGTGCATGGCGGAGGCGATCTCATCGATGGCGTAGGGGTTGACCAGCAGCGCGTCGGTGAGCTCGCGAGAGGCCCCGGCGAAGCGGCTCAGGATGAGGACCCCGTCCTCATCCACACGGGAGGCGATGAACTCCTTGCAGACGAGGTTCATCCCGTCATGGAGCGAGCTCACCACGCAGAAGGTCGCCAGGCGGTACCAGGCGTGGACGGTCTCCGGAGGGATGTGGCCCTTGAGGTAGATGATCGGCTTCCAGCTCCCCCGCTGGTACTTCCAGTTGATCGCGTTCACCAGCTCGTCGACCTCCTCGCTCACCTCCTGGTAGGCCCGGATGTGCTCCCGGCTGGGGACCGCGATCTCGACAAAGACCAGATGCTCCAGCAGCTCCGGGTGGCGGTCGAACAGCCGATCCAACGCCTTGAGGCGCTCGGGGATCCCTTTCGTGTAATCGAGCCGGTCCACCCCCACCCCGATGGACATCTGGCGCAAGCGGTGGCGCCGCTTCAGGCGCCGCATCTCCTCTTCGATCGCGGGGCTTGCGGCTTCGCTCGACAGCTCATCGAAATCCACGCTGATGGGAAAGTCCCGCAGCAGGGTCACCCGCCCGCCCCGCGTGATCCCCATGTGCTCGCGGTCCACCCGCGCCTCGATGATCCGATCGATGGTGTCCATGAAGTTCTGGCAGTGGTAGCGGATGTGAAAACCCAGCAGGTCGTTGCCCAGCAGGCCGTCCAGCAGCTCCTCGGCCCACGGGCAGATGCGGAAGGCCTCCGGGTTGGGCCACGGGATGTGCCAGAATTGCGCCGTCCGGATATTGGGCTGCCTCAAGAAGCGCGAGAGGAGGGCGAAGTGGTAATCCTGGAGAAACACGAAGGCGTTGCGCTCCCCGACCTCCCCCAGGATCGCCTCGGCGAATTTCCGGTTGACGGCGCCGTAGGCCTCCCAGTCGCGCTGCTCAAAGCTGGGGCGCTTGTAGGCGTTGTGGCACAGCGGCCAGAGGCCTTCGTTGGCAAAGCCGTAGTAGTAGCCGTCTTCCTCTTCCTTGGAGAGCCAGATCCGCCGGAGCGTGTAGCGAGGATCCGCCGGCGGCACCTGGACGTGATCGTTGGCATCGACGACCAGCCGGTCGGCCTCGCCGCTGCCATGGGCGACCCAGAGCCCGCCGCAGGCCCGCATGACCTTGTCCAGCGCCGGCGCCATCCCGCCGGGCGGGACCTGGCAGATGATCTCTTCGCCTTCCAGCCGATGGAGGTACGGCTCCCGGTTCGACACGACGATAAAGAGCCCGTCCGCGAGCCGCTGCCTGACAACATCCTGCAGTTGCGCCTTGGTCCACGTCATGGGGTCTACTTCGCTTCCTTGGTCAGCATCGTGCGGATGGGAAACGGAATCACGATGCCTGCCTGTTCATAGCGCACGTGCAGCCGCTTGATGAACTCGTGCTTGATGAGGTACTGGTCCACGA
>CAZKXY010000017.1:0-21943 GCA_964556925.1 uncultured Planctomycetales bacterium
CGAGGATTTGTCAGGTGCTCCAACTCACGTAGGGCCATTTTGCAAAACCTCAGCTATAACACAAGTCAAACGAATTGTCGCGTCCGGAACCAGCCGATCGTCTGGTTCAACCCGGTGTCGAGATCGACGCGGGGCTGCCAGCCCAGGCGCGTTCGCGCCACCGTGATATCCGGGCAGCGCTGTTGCGGGTCGTCCTGCGGCAGCGGCTTGAACACCACCCGGCTCGCGCTGCCCGTCAGCGCGATGATCCGTTCGGCCAGCTGGAGGATGGTGTATTCCCCCGGGTTGCCGATATTGACCGGCTCGTGCCAGTCGGCGCGGATGAGGCGGACGATGCCCTCGATCAGATCGTCGATATAGCAGAAGGACCGCGTCTGGCTGCCCTTCCCGAACACGGTCAGCGGCTCGCCGCGCAGCGCCTGGGTGATGAAGGCCGGGATGGCCCGGCCGTCATGCGCCCGCATCCGCGGCCCGTAGCTGTTGAAGATCCTCACGATGCGGGTGTCGACGCCGTGGGCGCGGTGGTACGCCATCGTCATCGCCTCCGCGAACCGCTTGCTCTCGTCGTAGACCCCGCGCGGGCCCACCGGGTTGACATGGCCCCAGTAGCTCTCGAGCTGCGGATGGACCTGCGGATCCCCGTAGACTTCGCTCGTTGACGCCAGGAGCAGCCTGGCGCGCTTGGCCTTGGCGATCCCGAGCGCGTTCAGCGTCCCGAGCGATCCGACCTTGAGCGTCTGGATCGGCAGCTTGAGGTAGTCGATCGGGCTGGCCGGCGACGCGAAGTGGAGGATGAGGTCGACCGGGCCCTCCACCTCCAGCGGCTTGGTGATGTCGTGCCGGATGAGCCGAAACGGCGGGCGATCCCGCAGGTGCGCGATGTTCGACTCCTCGCCGGTGATGAAGTTATCCACGCAGACGACCTGGTCGCCCTCGGCGAGCACGCGATCGCACAGATGGGAGCCGATGAACCCCGCCCCTCCGGTGATCAACACCCTCATGTGATCGCTTGAAGAACGGGTTTCGCCGCTGGAGGCGGGGGCCGAGCCGGCGAGGACGCGCTGACACGCGCGCGGATGGCGGACGCCGCCGCGCGGATCCCCAGGCACGCGAAGAGATACAGCGCCGGGAGAAACGGCGAGCGGTACCGGGAGTTGAGGACGTACCAGACGAGCGCCAGGCCGGTGAAATACAGCGGAAGCGACAGCAGCGCCAGCTCCCCGCGGCGTCGGCGGCGAAGCGCCTGGAGAATCCCGATGAGGATGCCCGCGCTCAAGAAGCCGGTGAGCGCCGCCTGGTAGAACCCGCCGTGGTTCAGCCCCTGGAGGAGGTCCATCTGGCCGAATCCGCGATGGGTCCAGAGGAAGAGGACCTGCGCCCACCATTCCGGGATCATCTCGCGCCAGATCACGGCGGGATCGGCGGCCAGCGCGCGAAGCCAGGGGTCCCAGCCAACCCTGCCGGGATGCTGCCCGTGGACATCCCACGCATAATTGAATTGCCAGGACAACACGGACCCTTGGTCCGCGCCCCAGGGCTGGCCCCAGACCATGTGGTGGCGAACCATGAGGGCCGCCATCGGCAGGAGGAACCCCGCGAGGAGCCAGCCGCCGTGCGCGCAGATCTCAGCCCAACGGCGCGTCGGCCGCTCGACCCGCAGGAGGACCAGCCACAGCCACGGCACGAGGGCCGACGTCGGCCGCATCAAGGTCGCGACGCCCACCATGAGCCCGGCCAGGAAGGCTCGGCTCCATCGCGACGGACGCGCCGGGTCCCCGGCGGACGCCCATAGGGCGATCGCCACATACAGCGCCGGGATGAAGAACACCTCCATATTCAAGGTGCCCATGAGATGGAGCATGACATGATCAATCGAGACCAAGCCAGCCGCGATCAACCCCGTGGTCCGGCTGGCGAGCTGACGGCCCAGCCAGTACACGGCCAGCGCCAGCACGCCGCTGGCCACTCCCTGCCAGATCAGCCAGGAGGGCAGGTGAGCTCCGGCGAGGCGAAACCACCAGGACATCACCACCGGATACAGCGTGAAGAAATTCACCTCAAACGGCGGCGGGCGCCACAACCGCCCCGGGTCCCTGGCCAACGCCACGGCATAGTCGTAGTACGTCCGGCCATCGTCGCTGGCCAAGAGGTAGTTGTCCGGCCCGGTCTGCTGGTAGATGCGAAGCCCCGAGCCCACGACGGCGAGCAGCGCGACCATCCCGAGCGCCCACGGCGCCAGCCGCCCCCAGGCCGCGGGGGACGGACGCGTGAGCCGCCGCCAGGGACGCCACGCGCCCAGGAGCGCGCCGGCCGACACGCCGACGAGCGGGATCAGCCAGTGCCCCATGGACACGGCCCGCACGATCAGCCACGCGGGCGCCATCGCCAACGGGCGGCTCCAGCCGCCCACGGTCCACCACGACGGCTCGCGCCACGCCAGCGCGCCCCAGCCGAGCCATCCGACCAGCGCCGCCAGAGCGGCTTCGTACAGCCACAGGTAATATCCGTACACGCGCGGATACGGATACTCCTCGCTGGCGGCCGCGGTCGCATGCAGCCACGGAAGCCATGCGGCCAGCGTCACCACCGCATAGAGGAAGACGCTCTGGCCGGCGGCAGCGGCCCATCCGATCCGACGGGCCCGTCCGGCGGTCCACGCCAGCAGGCTCAGCACCAGCAGCGGCTGCCAGAGCACGCTGGTCTTCCCGATGGCGAGCGGGGACGCCGGCCACGCCGCCGCCGCGCACCACCACGCGCCGAGGGCCATGGCGCCGCCCCACGCTCGTCGTCCCATCATCGCTGAGCCGGCGCGGGCTCGGGCGCCCGCTGATACCACGCCACCGTCCGCGGCAGCCCGTCCCGCAAGCTCACCCGCGGCTCGAACCCCGTCAGCGCCGTCAACCGGCTGATGTCCGGACAGCGGCGCGACACCGACCCGCTGCGCGAACCCCGCTCCCGAATCTCCGCGTGAGCGCCCATCAGCTCCATGAGCCGCCGCGCCAACTCCTCGATGCGAATTTCTTCGTGCGGATTGCCGACGTGCACCAGCGCCCCCTGGCATGCCGGCGTCGTGGCCACCCGCAGGGTCGCCTCGACCGCGTCGTCGATGTAGCAGAACGCGCGCGTCTCCTGCCCGCCGAAGACGTCGAACGGGTCCTCGCGGCGGCGGAGGCGCTCGATGAATTCGGGGATGACGTGCCGGCGGCCCATCCGCGGCCCATACACGTTGTGGTAGCGCACCACCGTGCACGGCACGTCGGCCTGCCGGCTGAACTGCGCGCACAGCACCTCCCCCATGAACTTGCTCGTGCCGTAGGAGAACCGCACCGGCATCGGCTGCGTGAACGCCACCGGGACCGCTTCATCCGTCGGGATCCGCAGCAGGCCCAGCGGCTCGACCCCGGCGTACACCTCGGAGGTCGAGCTGTAGATCAGCCGCTTCGGGCGCGCGCACGCCAGCGCATCCAGCAGGTGCACCGTGGCCAGCACGTTCGTCCGCGCGACCTGATAGGGGATCTCGTAGAACAGCTGCGTCCCGTTGATCGCGGCCAGATGGTAGATGACGTCCGCCCCGGCGAGCGCGTCCTCGCAGCCGCGCAGCGGCTCGGTGAGGTCGCAGCGGATGAACCGCACGTTGGGATGGGTGAGGAGCTGTTGGAACTCGGCGTCGGCCGCGCCTTGGGCCTTGAAGAGGTTGTCGAGCAACAGGACCTGATCGTGCCGCGCGACGTGGGCGCGCGCCAGGTGCGCCCCGATGAATCCCGCCCCTCCAGTAATGAGTACTTTCATGCTGGTGAGAGGGGCGGGGTGAACCCCGCCCCTCCGGTGATGCACACCCTCATCGCGCCTGCCTCATGCCGACCACGGCCATGTCCTCGACGTCGACCCAGCGCCCGGCCTGATCGGCCTCGCGGACCGCGTCCAGCACGCACTGCACGCGCAAGCCCTCCTCCACCGTGGGGCTCGCCGGGATGCCCCGCTCAATCCACGCGACAAACCGCCGGGCCAGCCGGGCGACCGGCCCGATCCGGTCATCGCCGCGCACGCGCGGCTCGCCGGCCACCCGGACCTCGACCAGGCGATCGTCCTGCCGCCGCCCCAGCCAGAGCCGGAAGCCGCGCACCGTGCTCGCCGAGGGATTGTCCAGCACCAGGGTCCCTTGCGCGCCATAGAGCTCCAGCCGGTGGCCGCCGCCAAGCCGCGCGTTGTTGCTCACGGTGATGGAGACCGGCGTGCCGCCGTGGAGCGAGGCGCAGACGATGGCTCCCGTTTCATTCGGGCCGCTGCCGCACCCGGCGTCCTCATGCCAGAGCCTGGCCGACAGGCGC
This sequence comes from uncultured Planctomycetales bacterium, assembly GCA_964556925.1. Taxonomy (GTDB): domain Bacteria; phylum Omnitrophota; class Gorgyraeia; order Aquiviventales; family Aquiviventaceae; genus CAZKXY01. The sequence goes on from CAZKXY010000017.1 coordinate 4,329, forward strand.
GCGATCGGCCCCAGCAGCCACTCGAGGTTATAGACCACATGGGAGGCGAATAGGTTCAGGACGCCGCCCCCGTGCTCGGCGCGGGTCTTCCACGTCTCGAGGGCGGCGCGGTTGGCGGACGTTTCCACCTGCCACAGCACGACCGCGTGGCGCAGCCGCCCCAGGGTGCCGCGCGCCAGCAGCGCCTTGGCCCGCTGCCAGGCATGGAGCATCGGGAACTCAAAGTCGATCATATTCGCCACGTCGGCGCGGCGCACCGCGTCCGCCAGGTCGGCGGCCGCGGTCCGGCTCGTGGCCAGCGGCTTCTCGCAAAACACCGGTTTGCGGGCGGCGGCGGCCGCGGTCGCGATCGCGGGTTGCAGGATGGGCGGCGTGGCGATCACCACCGCATCGACCTGCGGGTCGCCCACCAGGCCCTGCCACTCCCCGTAGGCCTTCGGCACCTCGAGGCGCCCGGCGATCTCCTGGGCGCGCTGGCGGCTTTCGGCGCAGACCGCCGTGACGTCGCAGCGGCCGGTGGAGCGGAAGGCCGGGATGAGGACACGCTGGCCGTATCCCAGCCCGACGACCCCGATCCGCAGGCGCCGCATCACGGCTGCGCCGCCGGCACGGCCACCGGCTGCGGCGGGGCGGCAGATACCCTGAGCTTGACCGTGGCCGCGGACCGCCGCAGGTACGTCGTGGCGAAGGCGTACCCCAGCCACCGGAGATAGAGCGGCAGCCAGGCCAGCACGCGGAACCGGCTGGGGCGCGCGCGGCGCTCGAACCAGACCGCTGGCATCTCGTCGATGCGCCAGCCCAGCCGGTGGCACTTCACCAGCAGCTCGATGCTGTAGGCGAAGCCGGCGGTGGATTCGATCACCACCAACTCTACCAGCCGCCGGGAAAAGAGCCGGAAGCCGTTCGTCGCGTCCCGGGTGGGCACGCGCGCCAGCCGGTACAGCGTGGCGTTGCCGATCCGCACGAGCAGGTTCTTCAGCCAGGGGCAGCCCTCCATGCGCCCGCCCGGCATGAGCCGGCTGGCCACGACGATCTCGCATCCCGCGCTCCAGCGCGCCACCATCCGGTCGATGATCGGGGCGTTGTCCGTGTCGTCTGCCGGCATCACCAGCACCGCCGGGGCCGTGCCGGCCGCGAACCCGGACATGACCGCCCCATGCGCCCCCTGCCCCCGGTTCTTCACCAGCGTGATGTCGACGCCGCGGTAGCCTCGCACCGCCGGCAGCGTGCTGTCGCCCTCATGGTCGTAGCAGAGCAGCACCCGGAACGGCGTGGCGACCGACCGGCGCAGCGCGTCCAGGACCGGCAGGATGTGCTCGCCTTCCTCGTAGACCGGGATGACGATGTCGAGCTCGCTCACCGGCCCAGGCCTCCCGGCACAATGCGCGGCGTCGGCAGCGGCACGATGAAGTCGCCCCTGAAGCCCCGCTGCTCCAGCTTCGGCTTCAGCTCCTCCCAAATGTGCCAGGAGAGCACGAGCGCGTAGTCCGGCTGCTCGCGAAACAACGCCGCTTCATCACGGACCGGGATCATCGTGCCGGGCAGGTAGCGGCCGATCTTGCTGGAGCCGTGAATCTCAAAGACGCTGTCGAGCAGCCCGTCATCGAGGCCCACGTAGCTGATGAGGGTGCTCGCGCGCGACGGCGCGCCGATGCCGACGAGGCGCTTGCCCGATCGCTTCAGCTCGTGCAGCAGGGCCAGCAGCGCGAGCTTCGAGCGCAGGACCCGCTGGCGGAACTCCTGCAACAGGCGGCTGCCGGCGACCAGCTCCCGCTCCTCGGCCAGCATCGCCTCGACCGAGCCATCGATCGGGAAGGCGGCGTGGCGCGAGGCGGACACCCGGATCGAGCCGCCGTGGGTCGGGATGCGCTGCACGCGGAAGACCCGAAAGCCGTGCCGCGCCAGGAGCCCCTGCAGGCTGCGCACGGTGTAGTAGCGCAGGTGCTCGTGGTAAATCGTGTCGTACTGCAGCGTCGCGACGAGGTCGCCGAAATAGTGCGACTCCGAGATGAAGACCCCGTCCGGCGCCAGCAGCGAGGCGATCCCGTCCACGATCGCCTCGACGTCCGGCATGTGCGCGAACACATTGGTCGCCGTGACCAGGCGCGCCGGCCCGTGCGCCTGCGCGACCTGCCGGGCGAGCGCCGGCGTGAAGAACGCCATGAGCGAGGCAATCCCCCGCTCGTTGGCCACCTGCGCCTTCAGCGTCGGCTCGATGCCCAGCACGCGGCAGCCGGCCTGCTGGAAGTTGCCGAGCAGCGTGCCGTCGTTGGAGCCGATGTCGATGACCAGATCGCCCGGCGAGCAGCCGATCGTCCGGCGGACCTCCTCCGCGAGGTCGGCGAAGTTCTCCCGCAGGATCCGCGTCGTGCCGGTGGTGTAGGGGTAGTCGGGAGGAAACAGCACCCGCTGATCCACGATGAAGCCGATCTGCGCCAGGTGGCACGACGGACAGATCACGAGCTGCGTGGGGAACGCCGGCTCCTCTCGCAAGGGCTCCGTCACCGGCCGCATCCAGTTGACCGGCACGTGGTAGCCCAAAAACAGGACCGGCTCGAGCGGGCGGTGGCCGCACACCTGGCACGCGGTCACCACCCGATGCTGCCACGGCGGCTGAGGGCTCTGGGCTGCGGGCTCTGGGCTGCGGGCCCTGAGCCCTGAGCCCTGAGCTCCACGGCGCTTGAGCGTCACATCAGGCGGGCCCATGTGTGTGAGAAGGGGAGGGAGCAGACGTCGTCGACGAGCGAGCCGTCACCCACGACACCGTGTTCCAGGCACCGGGCTCGGATGCTCGGCGAGCTGATGGGCGGCGGCATCCGCTCCCGCTGGACGGAGGATCCCCCAGAGATCCACGAGCTCGACCCCGGCGGGGACCGCCAGCTGGCGGTAGGCGGCATGCGGCACCCCGACGATGACCACGTCGCTGTCGGCGAGCAGTCGCTCTTTGCTGATAAACGTCGGATCCTGCGTGAACTCATCCGAGTAGAGCACCGTCGCGCCGTGGAAGCGCAGGATCTTGCCGAGCTTGTACGACAGCGAGTCGCGGATATCGTCCACCTCGGCCTTGAACGCCATGCCCAGAATCCCCACCGTCGCCTGGGACAGGTCCCAGCGCCGGCGCAGGTCTTCCACGAGGAAGTTCGGCAGCCCTTCGTTGACCATCATCGCCGCATGGCCCAGGAGGAAGTTGTTGGTGTTGAAGGCGGCGAGCTGCATCGTGTCCTTCAAGAGGCAGGGCCCCGCGGCGAAGCCCGCGGTGGGCAGCGTCGCGGCCCGGCCGTAGCCGTGCATGAGCACGGTCCGCAGCTGGTTGAAGTCCACGCCGAAGGCGCGGGCGATCATGTAGAACTGGTTGCTCACCGCGAACTGGATGTAGCGCCAGGCGTTGGCGAACAGCTTGGCGAGCTCCGCCTCCTCCATGGACACCGGGATGACCTGGGGGGCCACGAGCGCAAACAGCGCCGTCGCGTCCTGCAGCGCCTTGTCGCTCAAGCCGGCCACAAGCTGCGGCAGCTGCGGCAGCTCCTGGATGGCATAGCCCTGCGCGATCCGCTCCGGGCAGTAGGCCAGGTGCCACGTGCCGCCGCCGGCCGACAGCCGCTTCAGGATCTGCCGGCAGGTCCCCGGATAGACGGTGCTGCGGATCAGGAGGGTCTGCTCGGGGCGCAGCGCGCTCTTGAGCTGGTCGATCACCTCGAGCAGCGCGCGGAGGTTCGGGTTGAGGTTGGCATCGATCGGGGTGCCCACGGCGATCATGACCAGCCGCGCGCGCGAGACGACGCCCGGGGCGGACGAGACGTGCAGGGTCTTGCGGCGCAGGACCTCCTCGAGGATCGGCGCAGCGCCGTGCTCGATGAAGGGCATCCGGCCCTGCCGGATCCGCGCCGCCTTCTCCTCGTTGAGGTCATAGAGGGCGACCTGCAGCCCCTTGTGGGCGAACACGAGGCCCATCGGCAGCCCCACATGCCCCAGCCCCCCCACGATGGCGAGGTCGAAGGTCTGCTGCTGCACGGACTCGCGGCGGACGGCGTCTGGGAACGCAACCTGCAGGCTCATCCCACCACCCGCCACGTCCCACCAGAGGTCCATGACAGCCCGACGGGTCCCGCCTGCCTGCCGGCCAGGCAGGCCGCTGCGCATCCCACGGCTGTCCTCGGCGGCGGGCGGCTTCCTGTCATCCGCCTCGACGACCCCCCATCCCCCGCTCGCCTGCGGGCAGGCGTGGGCTGCTCCGCGTCACCCGTCGGGCTCACGCGCCGCGCGCTGGCTGCGGGTGGCCAGGCGCTCCGCGAGCCGCGAATTCGAATGTTGCGAGCTTTCGTCATGAGCCGGGCGTAGCAACGTTCGCTGAGCGGCGCGCGGAGGCCTGGCCAGGACCCGCAGCAGGGAGGCCTGCGGCTCGTCATGCGGGAACCTGCTCGGCCTGTTCCAGCGATGGCGGAGGCGCTTTGAGGTGATGGGCTGGAGGATGCGGGACGAGCTTGACCCCCCGGTGCTTGTTGGGGAGTCGCTTGATGAAGCCCTTGCGCTCCAGGGCGTTCAACCGGTCGATGGCGGATTTGTAGGACGCGATCTGGCAGCCGGATTGGATCTCGCGGATGAGGGGGGATTGGCGGTGCTCGCCGACATACCGCTGGAGAAATTCAAGCACGGCGTACTGCTTGGCGGTGAGGGCTTTGCTGGCCAGCCTCGGCTCCGGAGATGGCGCTGCGTGAACCCCGCCCCACGGGCTACATCCCGTGGCTTCGGGGAATCGCCCTCTGGGGATTCTCTTTCCTCCCCGCACTCACGTGCGGGGCTTCCGTGGGGCGGGGTGAACGCCGGCGCGAAGACGTCCTCTACTCTATCGGAGCGCTGCGGCGGCGTCAAGTCGGTTGTTCACCCCGCCCTGAAGGGCGGGGTTCACAACGCGAACGCTGCGGCGGCCATGTCCGCGAGGTGCTGTCCGATGCGAATCGAGGCGGTGGCCGCAGGCGAGGGGACGTTGAGCACCTGGATGGCCCCCGCCTGCTGGACGATCTCGAAATCATCCAGCAGGACGCCGCGACGGTCCACGGCCTGCGCGCGCACCCCGCTGGGGGCCGGCACGAAATCGTCCGGCGACAGCGCAGGCACCAGCCGTTGCAGCGCGCGCACGAAGGCGCGCTTGCTGAACGACCGGGCCAGCTCGTCCAAGCCGGTGCGCCAGTGCCGGCGCGCCATGCGCCAGAAGCCGGCGTAGCCGACCAGCCCCCACGTATCGGCGAGGCTGATGTCGGTGTTGCGATACCCTTCCCGCTTCAGCGCCAGCACGGCGTTGGGTCCTGCGTGGACCCGGCCGTCGATCCCGCGGGTCACATGCACGCCCAGAAACGGCAGTCGAGGATCCGGCACCGGATAGATCATCGTCCGGACGAGCTCGCGGCGCGACGGCACGAGCTCATAGTAGTCCCCGCGAAACGGGATGATCCGCGCCTCGCGCGGCCCGCCGGCGTCGGTGGCCTGCCCCGCCGCGCGCGAGCCGCCAGGCGGGGCCAGCCGGTCGGCGTGCAGGCCGCCGCAGGTGATGAGCGCCTTCGCGCGCACCTCGCCGGCGCTCGTCGACAGCCGCCACGCCTGATCCCGGCGCAGCACGCGCGTGACCCGCGCGCCCGTCCGGATCGCGCCGCCTCGCTCCAGGATGACCTGCGCATACGCGCGGGCCACCGCGGCGTAGTCCACGACGCCGGCGCTTGCGACATGGAGCGCCTCCAGCCCGCGCGCGTGCGGTTCCAGCTCACGCAGCCGCTCCGGCCCGATCAGCGACAGCCCCTCCACCCCGTTGGCCAGACCCCGCTCATAGAGGCGATGGAGCGCGGGCACCTCTGACGGGTCCGTCGCCACCACGAGCTTGCCGCACCGCGCGTGGGGAATGCGGTGCCGCTCGCAGAACGCCACGAGGAGGTTCGCGCCCGACACGCATAGCCGGGCCTTCAGCGAGCCGGGGCGGTAGTAGAGGCCGGAGTGGATGACCCCGCTGTTATGGGAGGTTTGGTGGACGGCTACCTGCCGCTCTTTCTCGAGGAGGATCAGCCGCAGCGACGGGAATCGCCCCAGCAGCTCCATTGCGGTGGCGAGGCCGACGATGCCCCCGCCGACCATCGCCAGATCAAAGATGGGCATCCTGCAGGGCGCGGAATGATTCGGAAAGAGCGGACCGTTTCTATTTTCCTATCGGTCAACTGAAGGAAAATAGAAGCGGTCCGGCTTTCCCGCTATGGCTATGGCGGATGCGCGCGGAACCACTCGACGGTCCGCCGCAAGCCTTCCGCGAACGGCACGCGGCCCCTCCACTGCAGCAGCCGCATCGCCTTGGAGGCATCGGCGAACGTGCGGAAGACATCGCCGGGCCGCGGCGGCAGGAAGGTCGGCGCGATCGACAGGCCCATGATCGCGTTCAGCTCCTTGAGCAGGTCGAGCACGGTGTGCTCTTCGCCCAAGGCGATGTTCAGCACGTCCCCGCTGATGCCGGCGGTCTGGGAGGCGCGGATGGTCCCCTCCACGACGTTGTCGATGTAGGTGAAGTCGCGGGACTGCGTGCCGTCGCCGTAGACCGGCGGGGATTCCTTGCGCATCAGGCAGGCGATGAACTTGGGGACTACGACCGCGTACTGGTTCTCCAGGCTCTGGCGCGGCCCGAAGACGTTGAAGTACCGCACCGCCACGGCTTCCAGCCCGAAGGCGCGCGAGAACAAGCCGCAGAGGGTTTCATCCATCAGCTTGGAGGCCGCGTACGGCGACACCGGCGCGGTGGGGTGCTCTTCGCGCATCGGCACGCGCGTGCTCTCCCCGTAGACCGAGCTCGAGGAGACGCAGACCAGCCGCTTCACCTTGGCCTTAACCGCGGCGTCCAGCAGGCCGGCCGTCGCCAGGACGTTCACTTCGACGTAGCCGTACGGGTCTTCCATCGACTTCGGCACGCTGCGCCAGGCCGCCTCGTGGATGACATACGCGATGCCCTGGCAGGCCTTGGCCACCGCCGCGCGGTCCCGGATGTCCGCCTGGATGAATTCGATGCGGCCGCGCACCTGCGCGAGGTTCTCGAGGCGCCCGGAGGACAGGTCATCGAGCACCCGGACCTGGTGGCCCTCGGCGACCAGCCGATCCACGACATGCGAGCCGATGAACCCCGCCCCGCCTGTCACCAGATACCGTGCCATCTTCACTCCGAAGGTGTCAGACACTTTTCCCGCTTTGAAAGGTGTCTGACACCTTTTTGGCAGCAGTCGGGGCTGCCGCAGTTGGCGACCTCCAGACGAACGGCGCACCCGCCCGCCTTACGCTCCACCACGAACCGCGCCCCGCACCCGCGACAGGTCCATCGCGGCATCCGTTGGCCGCGCGCCAGCCTCCCCCCGCAAAAACAGCAGAACAGCGCCTGGGACTTTTCCACAGCTTGCGCCAAATTCCAACCGGCGAAGTGCCTGGCACTTTTCATGCTACAGTGTCACGATGCGCGGGGAGCGCCTGCCGAGCGCGCCGTACTGGTTGCGCGTATCCACGATCAGACGCGCGTGCCGCAGCACGAGGTCATAATCCACACGGGCGTGGTTGGTCACGATGAGCACGCAATCCGCGCGCCGCAGACTGGCGCCTGTGAGGGGTGTGGAGCGTCGCGGAACGCCGTTGAGCGCCGCGGACGGCACATGGGGATCGTGGTACGCCACACGCGCCCCCCGGGCGCGCAACAGCCGCGCGATATCGAACGCCGGCGAGTCCCGGGTATCGCTCACATCCTTCTTGTACGCCAGCCCAAGCAGGAGCAGCCGGGCGCCTTTCAGGGCCTTGCGACGCTCATTCAGCGCGTGACCGACCCGTTCCACGACGTGCTCCGGCATCGCGGTGTTGATCTGCGTGGCGAGCTCGATGAACCGCGCCTCGAACCCATGCACCCGCACTTTCCACGCGAGGTACATCGGATCATGCGGGATGCAGTGCCCGCCGATGCCGGGGCCGGGATAGAACGCCATGAAGCCGAACGGCTTGGTCTTGGCCGCGTCGATGACCTCCCACACATCAATGCCCAGCCGGTCGCAGATCAGGGCGATCTCGTTCACGAGGCCGATGTTCACCGCGCGGAAGGTGTTTTCCAGCAGCTTCACCATCTCGGCCACCTTCGAGGACGACACCGGCACGGTCCGCTGGATGGCGGTCCCGTACAGCGCCGCCGCCAGCCGGGTGCACTGCGGCGTGATGCCGCCGATGACCTTGGGGATGTTGCGGGTCTGATAGGTGGCGTTGCCGGGGTCGATCCGCTCGGGCGAGAACGCCAGGCAGAAATCCCGCCCGGCCGTCAGGCCGCGCGCCTGCAGCGCCGCCAGCACGACCTCATCCGTCGTCCCGGGATAGGTCGTGCTCTCCAGCACGATGAGTTGGCCGCGGCGCACGCGCTTGGCAATCTCCTCGGTGGCCGACAGGATGTAGGACATGTCCGGCTCCCGCGTCTTGCGCAAGGGCGTCGGCACGCAGATGATGATCGCGTCCTGCTCCTTCAGGGCGTCAAACGAGGAAGTGGCCGTCAGCTTGCCGGCGCGGCGCAGGCGGCGCAGGTCCTCGCTCGGCACATCGAGGATATACGAGCGGCCACGCCGCACCCCCGCCACCCGCTCCGGATCCAGATCGATGCCGGTGACCCGGAAGCCCTCGTTGGCGAACTCCACCGCCAGCGGCAGCCCGACATAGCCGAGGCCGATGACGCCGACGCGGGCGGTGCGCCGGGCGATCCGGCGGCTTAGTCGACCCAATGCCGATGACGCAGATACGCGAAGACGGCGTCGTCCCATCGTCGCAAGGTCCTCCCAATCGTGTGCTCAAGATAGCGGCTCGTCAAGGCGGAATAGGGCGGCCGTTTCGCCGGGCGCTGCTGCGCGGCCATCGGGATGCCGCGGATCAGCTCGCGGGGCGCTCCCACCAACTCCGCCACGCGCTCTGCGAAGGCCACGCGGCTGGCCCCGCCGCTGTTGGTGATGTGGAAGAGGCGGGGGCGGGTGGGGTCCCATGACGTCATCAGCGTCCGGCTCAGCTCCTCGAGCGCCTCGGCCAAGTCCTCGGTGTAGGTCGGCGAGGTCACCTGGTCCGTGAACGCCTCCACCGGCTCGCCCGCGGTCACCCGCGCCACGATGTGATGGCAGAAGTTCATGCGCCCTTCGCCGAACAGCGTGCTGGTGCGCACGACCACCGACCGCGGACACCGCAGCGCGGCCTGCTCCGCGGCCAGCTTCGCGCGCCCGTACGCCCCCAGCGGATGGGGGGCGTCCGTCTCGTCGTACGCCGTCCCCTTGGTGCCGTCGAAGACCTGATCGGTGCTGATGAAGATGAGCAGCGTCCGCTCGAGATCCAGCGACGCCACGAGGTGCTCGAGGGTCCGAACATTCTCCCGCCACGCCGCGTCCGGTTCCACCTCGCACTGATCGACATCCGCCATCGCCTGCGCGTGCAGGACGACGTCCGGCGCCAGGGGCCGCAGCGCCTCGGCGGTTGCCGCCGCCTCCGCGAGATCGCAGGCCACGTGGCGGGTGGCGCCGCCATCCGCCGGAGCGCGGCGGGAGAGGCCAATCACGTCAGCGGACGGCGACAGGCGGCGCGCAAGCGCCTGCCCGAGCAGACCGGTTGAGCCAGTGATAAGGATCTTCACGAAGGCGTGCCGCCAGCGGACGCCACCACGCCTCATGCGCCTGGTACCAGCGGATCGTCTCCGCCAGGCCCTCGGCGAACGGCGTGCGGGGCTGCCAGCCCAGGGCCCGCAGCTTGCCATCCTGCATCGCGTACCGGCGATCATGGCCCGGGCGGTCGGTCACGGACTGCAGGAGCCGCTCCGGGGCGCCGAGCTGCCTGGCGATGCGCGTGGCCGTGTCGAGGTTGGCCTGCTCCTGTCCGCCGGCCAGGTTGTAGATCTCGCCCGCAGCCCCCTGCGCCACGAGCAGCGCCAGCGCCTCGCAGGCGTCCCGGACGAACAGCCACGAGCGCCGCTGCTGGCCATCGCCGTAGATCGGCACCGGCCGCCCGTCGCGGCAGTTGGTGATGCACAGCGGAATGAACTTCTCCGGCAGTTGCCACGGGCCGAAGATGTTCGTCGGCCGCACGATGAGCGCCGGAAGCCCGTAGGTCTCCCAGGACGCCTGCACGAGCAGGTCGGCCGCCGCCTTGCTCGCCGCATAGGGGCTGCTGGGCGACAACGCGGCGCGCTCATCGACGGCGCCGGTCGCCACCGGGCCGTACACCTCGTCGGTGCTGATGTGGATCAGCCGTGTCACCCCCGCGGCGCGGGATGCCTCCAGCACCATCAGGGTGCCTTCGACATTGGTCCGCACGAAGGGCGCCGCGTCGGTGATCGAGCGATCCACGTGCGTTTCCGCCGCAAAATGCACGACGGTGTCGCAGCCGTCCATGGCCTGGCGGACCACGCGGGCGTCGCAGATGTCGCCGTGCACGAACCGGTACGACGGCAGGCGCTCGACATCGGCCAGCCGTTCGCGCGAGCCGGCATACGTCAGCAGGTCCAGGTCGACCACCGTGTCCTCCGGGCGCGCCGCCAGCCAGCCTCGGATGAAGTGGGAGCCGATGAATCCCGCCCCTCCGGTAATGAGTACTTTCATGCTGGTGAGAGGGGCGGGATGAACCCCGCCCCGCCCGTCACCAGGATGCGGCTCATCGGATGCGCTCCTGCAGGTCCGCGATGGCCCGACGGGTGACGCCGGAGGCGGGCGCCCATGGCGCGCAGGCGACTGGGCCCCACCCGGCCCGCAGGGCCGGAGGGGGATGGGAGTCGCCGAGCACCATGGGCTGCCGCAGGCGGCAGGACCCGTCGGGCTAGCGCGCATCAATGCAGCTCCGCCGGGTGCTCGAGCGCCTCGGGGCTCACGCGCCCGTCCTTGATCGCCCGCTCCCGCACGAGCGCGGTGGCGCGGAACAGCGTCTCCGGCAGCCCCGCATCCGTCCACCAGCCGTCCAGGATGTCGTACGTCATCTGGCCGCGCTGGATGTACGTGTTGTTGACGTCGGTGATCTCCAGCTCCCCTCGACCGGAGGGCGTGAGCGTCTTGATGATGCTGAAGACCTCCGGATCGTACATGTAGATGCCGGTGACGACGTAGTGGGACTGGGGCTGCGTGGGCTTTTCCTCAATGCCGACGATGCGGTCGCCCTCCAATCGCGCCACCCCGAATCGCCAGGGATCCTCCACCTCTTTCAGGAGGATCTTGGCGCCAGCGCGCTGGGCCGCGAAGCGCTCGACGTACGGTTTGATGCTCTTCTCGAGGAGGTTGTCCCCCAGGATGACGACGATCGGCTCGCCGGCGGCGAAGTGCTCGGCCAGGCTGAGGGCGTCCGCGATCCCGCCCTCGCCCCGCTGGTAGGTGTAATCCAGGTGTTTCAGGCCGAAGGTCTCGCCGTTGCCCAGCAGGCGCAGGAAGTCGCCCGCATTGGCGCCTCCGGTGACGATCAGGATCTGCGAGAGGCCCGCCTCGACGAGCGTCTGCAGCGGGTAGCAGATCATCGGCCGGTCATAGACCGGCAGCAGGTGCTTGTTCGTGATGCGCGTCAGCGGCTCCAGGCGGCTACCCAATCCGCCCGCCAAAACGACGCCCTTCATCGCCTCCGATCCCTCTCACCCATCTGTCCGGTTCCAGTCATACGGGATCTCAGTCGTGTGCGGATCGAGCCGGTACTCATCCGGTTTGGCGTGATGGTAGGGCTCGGTGGAGATGTTGATGACGAGGGATTCCGGCTCCGTGAGGCCTTTGAAGCCATGGTACACGCCTGGCGGGATCTGCACCAGCATCGGGTGGTGCACGCCGATGAAGAACTCGTTCACCAGCCCCTTGGTCCGCGAGCCCGTTCGGGCGTCATACGCCACCAGCTTGATCATCCCGCTGACGCAGACGAAGTTGTCCACCTGCCGCTTATGGTAATGCCAGCCCTTCACCACCCCGACGGTGACGCTCGTGCAGTAGACCTGGCCGAACTTGAGGAAGATCGACTCGTCCCGCCGGAGCATCTCGAAGAGCCGGCCCCGCTCATCGGGAATCACCCGCAGCGCCTTGGTTCTCACGCCCTGAATCACCCTCATGCCTTCAGCGCGTCCCGCCCGCGTCCGACCCCACGATAGCGGAACCCCATCGCCCGCAGCCGCTGCGGGTCGTAGAGGTTGCGCCCATCAACGATGAGCGGCTGGCGCATGAGTTTCTTGATCCGCTTGAAATCGAGGTCCTTGAACTCAGTCCACTCGGTCACGATCGCGAGGCAGTCGGCATCCCGCGCGGCCTCGTACGGGTCCTTGCACAGCGTCACGCGGGGCAGCAGGTGCGCGGCTTCTGTCATGGCCTGCGGGTCGAACGCCTTGATCGCCGCGCCTTCGCCTTCGAGGAACTCGATGATGTCAACGGCCGGGGCGTAGCGCATGTCGTCGGTGTTGGGCTTGAAGGCCAGCCCCAGCACGCCGATCGTCTTGCCCTTGAGCACCCACAGCGCTTTCTGGATCTTGGTCGCGAAGTGGTGCTTCTGCTGGTCGTTGATGTTCCGAACGGCCCGCATCAGTTCGAACTCATACCCCAGATCCTCGGCGATCTTAATGAACGCCTCGACGTCCTTCGGCAGACAGAAGCCCCCATAGCCGACCCCGGCATTCAGGAAGGCCTTCCCAATGCGCGGATCCATCCCCATTCCCTCAGCCACCTGTTCCACATCCGCCCCGCTGCGCTCACAGACCTGGCTGATCGCATTCATGAAGGAGATCTTCATCGCCAGGAACGAGTTGGAGGCGTGCTTGATGAGCTCGGCGCTGTTGATGTCCGTGACGACGATCGGCGCGCCGAGCGGCTGGTAGAGCGCGGTCAGCAGCTCCGCGGCCCGCTTAGTCTCCACGCCGACCACCACCCGGTCCGGCTTCATGAAGTCCTGGATCGCCGTCCCCTCGCGGAGGAACTCGGGATTGGAGGCGACGTCGAAGGGATGCTTGCGCTTCAGGTAGGTCTTGATGGTGTGGGCGATCCACTGGCCGGTCTGGACCGGCACGGTGGACTTCTCCACCACCAGCCGGTAGCCCGGCAGCACCTCGGCGATCGAGCGGGCGACGTTCTCCACGTAGGTCAGGTCCGCCTCGCCGGTCGCCTTCTGCGGGGTGCCCACGGCGATGAAAATGATCTCGGACCGGTCCACCCCCTCTTTCAGCGAGGTGGTGAAGCGCAGGCGCTTCTCCGCCACGCCGCGCCCGGCCAGCTCCGGAAGCCCCGGCTCGTAGTACGGCATGACGCCCCGCTTGAGGTTGGCGATGCGCTTCGCGTCGTTGTCCACCATGACGACCGAGTGGCCCAGATCCGCGAAACACGCCCCCGTCACGAGGCCGACATGCCCGGCCCCGACCACGCTGATCTCCATCCGCGCTCCTCAACAGGTGTCAGACACCTTTCCCGCTTTGAAAGGTGTCTGACACCTGTTTAGCTTGTGGATCACGAGCGAACGGCGGGAACCGCTTGCCGGAGCATAGCCTTTTATTCTAGGCTCATTAAAACGTATACGCAACCGCCACGTCGACTTCGGCGCCGTCCTGATAGGCGCTTTCCACGTTGAGGACGACGTTCTCGGAGGACCCCAGGTACACGTCCGTGCCCACAAAGACACCCACGGGCCCCTCTTCCTCATACTTATCCTGCTTGACGATCGCCCCGTTCTCGCGCACCTTGAACGAGAAATCCACGATGTCGTACTTGACGCCGAGGTACGCCGTAAGCCGCCCGATCGCCTTCGCCACGCTCGTCGACGCTTGCCACTCGTGCCATCGGCCTTCGTTCTTCCCTTTCCGCCGCGCCCGGATGTCCACGTACTGGAGGCCGCCGTCCCACTCCCATTGCCCCGCCTGATGCTCGTAGAGCCGCAGCTTGACCTGGGCGCTGGTGAGCACGGTCAGCCCGAAGTCGTTGGTCGTGGAGGGCGTGGTCGTTTTGATGATGGCAGGATCATCCACTTCAAGGGAGGCGATGCCGATCTTCCCGTAGAGGCTGAGCCAATCCGTCAGCCCATACCCGCGGAAGTGGCCTCCCTGGATGACCCGCGCCTCGGCATCCCCCTTCAGGTCCCGTTGGGCGCCGCCCCCTCCGAGCCCCATCACCCACCGGCCCTTCTTGAGGATGCTGGCCGGGCTGCCCACCGCTTCTGCGGCCAGGTCAGGCGTCCTGGCGAGGAAGACCCCCATCACCCCGACGAGGAGTATCCACGTCCGTTCCATCAGGCGTCCTCCTGGTTATTCCTTCCCCACCGGCGAGAACGGACTGTGCTGCGAGCCGATCTTCGGTTGGTGATACGATTCCCCGATTTCGATGGGCAGCTCGGGGTACGCCTTCAAGGTCATCGTGAAGTAGAGCTCCTCCCCAAACTCCCGGTCCACGCGATAGATCAGCTCCGCGACCCAATCATGGAGGTCGCGGCGGAGGCTGTACTGCCACTCGCGCATGTTGGCGAAGCGTTTGGCCCCCCCGGCGACCTCTTTCCAGGTGAACCGGTGGAACGTGCCGATCTCCCACTTGTCGCTGAGACCCCAGTCAAATTGGAGCACATCTTCGGTCTTGTCGTTCTGCGCATATCGGTGGCCGAGCCCCACGTACCACTGGCCCTGCGGGATGAACCGACGGACGCCGCCTTTCGGGCCCGGCTCGAAGTACCGGCGCTCCGGCGCCTGGATGTCCGACGCCTCTTGGGCCTCGGGCTCACCGCGCCCGCCGACCATGATGAGATCCGCGTTCCACGTGGTGATCCGGCGGTCCCGCGTGCCCCTGACGAAGTGGCTGGGGATGGTCAGGTCGGACTCCAGCCGCAACCACGGCCAGGGGTAGAGCTCCAGGTCGCACGCCCAGTCGCCCAGCCGTCCGCCCGGCTTGTTGTGGTTGCCCCGGAAGGTGTAGGGGATGGACAGGAGGAACCGTGCCAGGTCGGTGCTCCGCAGCTTTTTGCTCCCCTCGATCGGCCGCTTGGTCTGCAGCTTATTCTCCAGGCCGAAGGTGATGGCATGCGTCGGCCCCTGCGCCGCGCTGAACGTCACCAGGCCGGCAGGGACCGTCGGCCGGCGGATATAGCTGTAGGCGACCGTCGGCGTCAGCACGTGGCGCAGCCAGTTGATGTGCAGGCCGAACGCGTCCGTCGTCACCGGAAACAGCCGGAAGAGCTTGAGGCTCGCATCCAGGCCCATGGAGGCCTGCCCGCTGATGACGTCGTGCCGGCCCTGCTCCCGCTCCTTGCCCACCGCGGCGTCCGGGCCGCTCTGGATGTCTTTGGTGTAGTACGTCTGGCGCACCCCGAAGCGCGGGGTCATGAGGACCGGGCGGAAGAGGTTGAGGGCGTAGCTGAGCTGCTGGAACCAGTCGACCCGAACCACGTCGGTGTCGTTGTCCGAATGGCGGCGTTTCGTCGTGAAGTTCGCGACATCCAGGCGGCTGTTGGAGTACAGGGGCGTCTCGCCGATGGGCCGCTCGCTGGTCTCCACGGCCACCTGGGGCCACAGCTCATTCATGGTCTGGAACCGGTTCATCCGCTTGCGCACCTGGCCGGTGAGGGCGAAGTCCTGGGTGCTCTTCACCAGCGAGAGGAAGCTTTCGTTCACGTCATCCCGCGTGTACTCTTCCCGGAAGAGCAAGTCCTTGCGGAAATTCTCATCGCTGAACTTCTGGAGGTCCGTGACGACCGTCGTCCCGGCCAGCGGCTTCCAGAGGTGCCGCCACAGCACCCGGTAGCGGTTGATGGACGCCCCCTTGGGCAGATCGTCCTCCTTCACGCGCAGGTACCGCTCCTCATTGTAGTACACCTTGAGCAGCCCCTTGCCCGCGGCGGCGGTCTCGAAGCGGTGGTCGAGCCCGGTCCCCCACCCCATCGCCCGCCGCCAGTCCAGCCGCAGCGTGCCCTTGTGGTCCTCCGGCCACTTATACCGGTAGCCCATGAGGAGGAACTCCTCCCACGGCTTGCGCTTGCCCGGGATGAAGAAGAACGGCGTCTGACGATCGGCGACGGCGATCCACGGCAAGTAGATCAGCGGGAACTCCTCGGAGAAAATCGTCGCGTTGCGGGCCCGGACAATGCGGTCCTCCGCGAAGACGAAGGCGCGGCTGCCAAAGAACCGGAAATGGGGCGGCTCCAGCTCGCAGGAGGTCAGGTAGCCCGGGCTGACCTCCAGCACGCCTTCGGCGATGTGCTCCACCGACCGGCCGTGCTCATGCCACGGCGGCAGGCTGGCCGTCCCCTCCAGGAAGCGGCCCTTCTTGGCCTCAAAGTTGTAGTGCACGACCTCGCCGCGGAAGACCTGGGCGCCTTCCTCGATGCGGACCCGGCCTTCGGCATAGGCGTCCTTCGTGTCGGTGAACAGCGTCAGCCGGTCGCACGTCAGCACGGCGTTGCCGTAGACCACTTCCACGTCCCCTTCGGCCACCGCGATCTTCTGATCTGGGGACATGCTCATCTGCCGGGCGTTGATCGACACCGCGCCCGGCGGCGGAAGCGCCCGGCCCACGAGACTCGGACTGACCCCGGGTGGCGCGCCTGGCGTCGTGGGGACCACCACCGGCGCAAGCTCCACGGATCGCGCTGGTGGCGCCGCGGCACGCGGAGCGCTCGGTCGAGGCAGGGCTTCCGTGACCGCAGGCTTCGCAGGGGCTGTGGGGACTGGCGGAGGGGCGGAGACGGGGCGTGTCACCGCAGCCGTGGCAGGTGCGGCAGGCGTCGGCTTGGCCTGCGGGCGCGCAGGCAGCGCACCCCTGGCCTGGCGGCGCCTGGCCTCGGCGTCCTGCTCGGCCTGCCGCTGGAGCGCTTTCACTTCCTCATCCCACCTGGCCTGCTCCCGGCGGATCTGACGCTCGATCACGCGCTGCCGCGCCCGGGCGAGGCGTTGCTGCCGCTGCTCCTCCTCCAACCGCGCGCGCAACGCCGCCAGGTGGGACGGGGAGAGCTGCGGAAACGCGAGAGGCGCCCTAAGCCGCCGCTCGCACAACGAGAGGTAGAGGGCGGCTCGCGGATCGCCAGGCCGCAGGGCGAGGATGGCCTGCAGCGACGAGCGCGCCTGCTCGTAGTCGCCGTGCTTCAGGGCGCGCGCGACCTCATCCCAGGCGCGATCGAGCGCGACCTCCTCGGATGGCCTTGGCTGCGGCTCGGCCGTGTCACCCTCGGCGGCAGGGGGAGCCGAGCCGCCCTCGGCTTCCACAGCCACCCGGGGGCACACCCAGAGGCTGAAGGCGAGCGCGCTCCAGAGGAGCGACCATCCCCCCACCTGTTTCAGGGCCCAGCGGGCCTGGGTCCGCTTACGCGGACACCGGTCCACTGGACCGTGAAACAGGTGGGGGGACCAGAACCGGACAAAACGGGTCACGCGGATTTCCAGGCCTTCGGGTGTTTTGCATCCGCCGGCAGCTTCTCCCAGTCCTTCAGGAATCGCTCAAGCCCGGCGTCGGTGAGCGGGTGCTTGACGAGCGCCTCCAGCACGGCAAACGGCATCGTCGCACTGTCCGCGCCGATCCTGGCGGCCTCGACGACGTGCATCGGATGCCGGATGCTCGCGACGAGGATCTGCGTGGAGAAGGGGTAGTTCGCGTAGATCGTCTTGATGTCCCGGATGAGCGCCATCC
>CAZKXY010000018.1:0-21435 GCA_964556925.1 uncultured Planctomycetales bacterium
CCCCCCACCGCCCCCCGAGGGACCGCAGCTTGGGCCGCCGCGCCGCAGCCGGACGCCATCGGGACCGGATCCGGCGGCATCGCCTCGGCCTTGGCGCAGGCCTCGGGAGCTGCGACCCCGGTCGCCTTCAGCGCCTCGCACAGCGCCAGCGTGATTGACTTCAGCCCCCGCGGCCCGCCGTAGGGGCTGCCCGCGATGTAGATCGTGGGCGAGGCGGTCGCGCTCGCCGCCTGGTGCGCTTTCAGGTTCTCCGCCAACAGCGCAGCCCCCTCATCCCCCGAGGCGCAGCGGTCAAGCACCGCCGCGTCGAGGCCGGCGGTCTGGGCCGCGGCCTGCCAGTTCGGGTCCATGACGTTCTGGTTGCGCGCTAGGATGTACTCGAGATAGCGGTCAGGGAAGTGCCGCTCGGCGCAGATCTGCCGGAGGTTCTCCGCCACTTCCGGCTCGCCGTGCAGGCTGGTGAACCGCTTGGGGGCCGACTGGCCCTCGGCGCTGGCCTGCGGCTGGGCGATGAAGTAGAGGTTCAAGTCCACGAACGGCGCCAGCGACTTCACCGCCGGGATGATGACGTTCTCCGCCTTCACCCCCCACGGGCACTGGCTCATGACATAGAGGTCGACGGGGACCCGCTGCTCGGGACCCCGTGGTTCCTCCGGCTTCGCCCGGGGCGCGCTCGCCATGCCCAGCAGCGCACCCGCCCCCGCCAGCACCCCCACAAACGCCAGGCACGTGTTCCGTGTCACCATTGCGTCATCCCTCCCTCATGGAGCATACGTCGCGTAGCACTGCCCGCCGGTGCAACTGAACTGGAAGTCGCCCTCATTGCCGCCCCCGTCCCGCAGCCGGAGGTTCTGCCGGACGAACGCCGAGCCGTTGACGTCCAGGCTGTATCCCGCCGTCGGGGCGGTCGTCCCGATGCCGACGCTGCCGCCCACGACCGCCAGTCGCGCGGTCCCAGGATTCGTCGTGCCGACGCCGACGTTGCCGCTGGGAAAATAGACCTGGCCGCTCTGGGCGGAAATGATGGTGGGGAGATCGCCGGGGATATTGCGGTTGACGGCCCATCGTCCCGTGCCCGTTTCGGTCGACATCGTCCACTTAAACCCGTCGCTCGATTCAGTGGCGATGTCCGCGTTACTGGTGTTGCTCTTCACATGCAACTCCACTTGGGGAGCCGCCATGCCGATTCCGACGTCGCCGTTCTGATTAATCACGAACGGCGAGGGGTCGCCGCCGCCCTGGTCATCGACGCGGAGCGCGTCCGCGCCGCCGGGCTGGACCACGCGCAGCCGGGCCCCGGGCGCCGTGGCGATCCCGATCCCCACGTCCCCGGTCGTCCGCAGCTCCTCGTACACCCCCTTCGGCGAGGGGTAGTAGGTCTGCACCGTCACGTCCTCCGCGACGGTGGCCGCGGCAAACCCCAAGAGCAACCCCGCGATCATCCCTGCAGGCAGATGTTTCATCGCGTCCCTCCTCAGGTTCGGTGTCAGGCACCCCACGTCCGGCGTCAGGCACTTCGCTATGCAGATCCGATCGCGAAGAGCCAGACACCGGTGGGGAGCCAGACACCGCGCTAGCACATCCCTGGCGGATCGAAGCCCGGCCCGGCCGGCGACAACCCTTGGCCCGAATCGTTGGGGGCCGCCCCCACATCGGAATACGAGATCGCGCGGCTCGTCGATTGGCCGCTGAAGGTCTGGTTGGTGGTGCCGTCATCCCAGCGGATCGCGTAGATGACGGTGTTGTTGTCGTCCTGGTTGGGGTTCCAGGGGTCTCCCCCCGGAGGCGCTGGGGCTTCATCGCTGAAGGCCGCGGTAAACGACGTGATCTGGCTGGCGAGGATCCGGTTCGTTCCGCATCCGCCGGAGGTGTCGCTGTAGAAGATGAAGTCGGCGCCCACGCGCTTGTACTCATCCCACTGGTAGTTGCCCACGATGTCAAAGCAGCACGCCGGGGGCACGGCCGCGCCGGCGCAGACGCACGGGCCCGCGTTGGTGTCCGGCTCAAAGAACCGCAGGTGGATGTCGCCGGAGGGCCCCCCGGTTCGAATCACGACCCGATCCGCTTTCTCAATATCCTTCGCCAGCCGCAGCGCCGCCAACCCCGCCCGGACCTGCTCGACCTGCAAGACCCCCTGGGCGCGCAACTGCTCGCGGATGCGCATCTGGCTGACGTCCATCTGGGCGAAGCCAATGACGACGACGAACGCGATGCTTGTGGCAATCAGGATCTCTGTGAGGGTCAGGCCGCGCGCGGCGTGAGCGGTTAACATGGGCTCGATCCTACGGCCGGGCACACCGTGGTATCCCAGCACACCCGCACCTGGAGCGTGAAACAATCGCCAGCTCCACCCACGCCGTCGCAGTCGGCCGGCGTGATGCAGTACCGCCGCGCGGAGGGCGTGTTCAAAATGGAATCGTTGCCTCCGGGCGCAGGCAGCGGATCATTCTGCCAGGTGTTGACGGCCATCCCTGGCGCCGGCGCACAGGTCAGCGGATCAAACCAGGGCGCATCGCAGCTGATGCGGTTGCGAAACCGCTCAGTCGTCTGCTGCGCGTACTGCCCGGCCTCAGCGTATTCCGGCTCGTTCTGCCCCTGGGTCATCCGTGCCGCGGCGATGGCCGCCATCATCGTGCCGCCGGCCACCACGGACACGAGAATCGAGGAGATCAGCACCTCGGTGAACGTGAAGCCCCCGGACCACCTCTGCCTTCTGCCTGCTGCCTGCTGCCTGCTGTTCATGGTTGCGCCCACGTGCCGCCGAACACGCGGTTCTGATTCACCGTCTGCGTCTGCCCGTTCGGCGTGTAGGTGGCGGTGGCCGTAAAGGTCGCGGCCGCGCCGGTCAACCCGTTTTCCACGACGGAGAAGGTCACCGGGATCACGCCGTTGGGGTTGTCCGTGTAGATCTTGGACCAGACCCCGGGGGCGTAAAATTTGTTGTCGGCGGCAAAGTACACCTGCTCGCCGGAGTAGATCGCCATCAGGATGTCCCGCGCCGCCTGCCAGTAGCTCCGCTGGACGCTGCGCTGGTACGAGGGGATCGCGAACGCCGCCACGATCGCGACGACCGCCACCGCGATCATCAGCTCCATCAGGGTAAATCCCCAGCGCGAAGCCCGTCGAGCCGTGCGCCGTGGCGTCATCAATAGGTCACCTTCGCGCTGATCGCGTGCGGGTTACCCCCTCCGCAGTTCGTCACCCCCACGTCCACGGTGATCGTCCCGAACGGCGGCGGATCCGGGGTGCCGCAGTAGGCCGGGTTCTGCAGGAGCCGCTGCTGCGCCCAAACGATGCCGGCCTCGGCCGCGTACCGGGCGCTGCCGCGCAGGCGGTGAAACCGCGCCCGCTTCGCCTGGGCGATGGCCAGCTCCAACACCGAAAAGGACATGATGGCGGCCAGCAGAGCGCTCACCATGATGAGCACCAGCAACCCCCCGCGTTCGTTCCCCAGTCGTCCGCTCATCGCAAATAAAAAACCGAACCTCCCTGGTTCGGTAGCTCGGCGTTCTCCGTGGTCGGCAGCCCGGCCATCTCAAGAGATCCGTGGCTTTGCGCCCCCGCCTCGCGGCGGGTTTGCCCTTTCGCCAGTTCGACGCGTGTTGTGAATTGTTCCGTAGTGCAAGTATGCCCAATCGCCGCGTCCGGTGTCAAGCCGCTGCACGCACGGAAGTTACCTCATCACCTCACGCTTGTGGCCACCCAGTCCAGGTAGGGCTGATGGCCTGCGCGCACGGCAAGCGCCAGGATCTCCGGCACCTCGTACGGATGCAGGGCTTGGATCGCCCGCTTCAACCGGGCAAAGCGCCTGGCTGGGGTCTTGATCACCAGCAGCGCTTCTTTCGCCTGATCCACTTTGCCCTGCCACCAGAAGACCGACTCCACGCCCGGCACGAGGTTGACGCAGGCGGCCAGCCGCCTCGCGACCACCTGACGGGCCAGCCGGCGGGCGACGGCCGTGGAAGGGCACGTCACGAGGACGACAACGATCATCTTCGCAGGGATGCGCGGAAATCTGCGCCTTCTTGCCGGACGATGACGTGGCCTTCCCGCGCCAGCCAGCCGAGGCTCATGAGCGCCAGGTCCCTCGACCGCTCAATGCCGGCGATGAGGTCGGAGAACTTCACCTCGCCATGGCTGTCCAGGTAGTGCCAAATCTCCCCCGCCACTATGCCAATTTCTGTAATCATGTGTCCTCCTCTGCGCCTCTGGCCTGTGAGGTAACCTGCGCGAATCACGCGTTTCTTCTCACTCTCGGACCATTTCTATTTTTCTGTCGATCAACTGAGGGAAAATAGAAGTGGTCCGGCTTGTACGGTGGGATCAGCACCGCGGTCCGGCTCTTCCCATTACTCCGATAACGTGGCGATGTGAACCTCCTGGTACCCGGCGTCGCGGCAGAGATCCCAGAGCTCGATCAGCTTGTCCACGTAGGCGTGCCGGTCGGCCCGGATGAGCACCGGCTTGTTGCCGCCGGCGCGCTTCAGCCGCCCGCGCAGCTCCTTGAGGCTCACGACCTCCTCATCCCAGTAGATGACGTGGTCCTTGCTCAGGGTGATGACGAGGTTGGAGATCGCCAAGCGCTTGCCGGTCTCGGCCTTCGGCAGGGCCACCTTGATCCCCGGCGAGAGCACGAAGCTGGACGTGAGCATGAAGTAGATGAGCTGGAGGAAGACGACATCGATCAGCGGCGCGATGTCCACCGGCACCGGCTGATTCCACCGCCTAGCCAGCCGCATGCCCCCACACCAATGTTAAGCCGCGAGGCATCTGCTGATCCGCTCCCGCAATTGAGCAAACGCGCGAGCGCGTTTCTTGAGTTGGGACTCCCGCGTGCGGGCGTCCTGCTCTGCGGCATACGCCTCATAGTAGACAAGGCTAAGCGGTATGCGGCTCTTGGTCGACCACACCATCCCGTGATCATGTTCAGCGAATCGCCGCCGCAAGTCGCTAGTGGAACCGAGATAGAACGCTCCGTCTTTTCTACTCTTGAGGAGAGAGACGTAGAACATCATTGGTGTGGGGGCAGGCTTCTGCCTTTCATGACGCGCCAGCCGGAGACCAGCGCCGCCGCCTTCTCCATCTGGAACTGGACCTCGGCCACCCGCCCCGCGAAATAGTTGTAGGCCAGAATCGTCGGGATGGCCACCGTCAAGCCGGCCACCGTCGTCAGCAGCGCCTCCCACACGCCCCCGGCGAGATCCCCGGGGCTGACCGGGTTGCCCCCGACGGACTTCGTCTGGATCACCTGGAACGCGCGCACCAGGCCGGTCACGGTGCCGAGCAGGCCCAGCAGCGTGGAGACCTGCGCGAGCGTGGAGAGCCACCGCAGGTGCTGCTCCACCTTGGGCATCTCCTCGTGCGCCGCTTCCGTCATCGCCTCGTCAATGTCCTGCGGGCTGGCCTCGCGGACCGCGAGCCCCGCCCGGACGACGCGGGCCGGCGGGCCTCTCCAGGCGTCGCTCAGCGTCTCGGCGTCCCTCCACCGGTGCGACTCGAGCGCCGCGCGCAGCTGCTCGAAGTGGCGGTCGCTGTCCGGCCCCAGGTGCAGGGTGAAGAAGTAGTAGAGCCGCTCCATGATCAGCGCGAGCGAGAAGACCGAGCACATGACGATCGGGATCATCACCGGCCCGCCACGGTAGATGACATCCACCTGCCAGTACAGCACCGCCCCGATCAGGGCCGCGACCGCCATGAAGAGCGCGGTCTGCACCATCCGGTTCACCATCGCCGCTCCTTCTGCAGACGTCCGCCTCCCAGCGCGACCAAGCGTTCCTGGATCAAGCCGGCCTCTGGAATGGGCTGACCGGCCAGCCGTTCATAGATCGCCCGGGCTTCCCCCAGGCGTTCCTGCCGCTCCAGCAGCTTCGCCACCGCGAGCTGCCCCCGCAGCTGCCAGGGCGGCTGGTCCGCCTGCTGGTACCACCGGGAGGCCAGGTCGAGATCGCCCCCGGCCTCGTAACAGGACGCGGACCAGTACGCCGCCTCCGCGTCAAGCGACGGCCACAACTGGGCGGCCTCGGCGTACGACTGAATCGCCTCCGGATACCGCCCGTCGGTCCTGGCGAAATCTCCCAGCCGTTTGGCCAGCTTGGCTCGATGGCTCCGGCTCAACGATCCTTCCTCGTACAGCCGCCGCAGCGCGTCGATCGCCTCGCTCGCTGCGCCTGCCTGGACCTCAAGGTCGGCGAGCAGCAACCTGGCTTCCAACGCCTCGTCCGACGCCGGCGCGCGGGCCACCAGCTCCTGGCAGAGCCGCGCGGCCGCCGCGTCATCGCCGTCGCCCAGCGCCAGCAGCGCCTCATAGTACGCCGCGCGCGCCGCAAGCGCCTCCGTCGGCCGCTGCCGGCGAATCGCCGCCAACAGCCCCCGCGCCAGGGCGTGCTCCTGCTGGTTCAGGTAGGCGATCACCAGGGCCAGATGTGCGTCATCCGCCAGCGCCTGATCCTCGGCGTGGAGGAGCTGCTGGAAGATCCGCACGGCCTGCTCGAATGCGCCGGCCTGCAGGTGGATCCGTCCGAGCTGATACTGCGCGTAGGCGGCCACAGAGGCGCCGGGGTCCAGCCGCATCGCCTCTTCGTAAAACCGCCTGGCGGAGCCCAGGTGGCCGAAAAAGAGCTGCACATCCCCGAGCCCGCTCAACGCGGCCTGGCGGATCGCGGCCTCTTCGTGCTCCGCGGCCAGGTTGAAGATCGTGCGGGCTTGCGCGCCATTGCCCTGCTCGAGCGCAATCGCGCCCAGGCGAAGCTGGATCTGCCCCTGGGACGCGGGCGTGCGGTGGCGGCGGATGAGCGCGTGCAACAGCTCCTTGGCCAGCACCAGCCGGCCTTGCCGGCGGTAGCTCTCGACGAGCAGGAAGCCGCTGTCCAGCGCCAGCGCGTGATCCGGGCTGCGGGAGACGATCTGCTCGAACCGCGCGAGCGCCTCCGGCTCGCGCGTCAACTGCAGCAGGCAGTGGCCCTGCGCGTAGAGCGCCTCGGTGTGATGCTCGGCCTCCGGGTGCGCCAGGTACGCCTCAAAGGCGCGCACGCTCTCCTCGCAGGCGCCGGCCTTAAACTGCGCCCACCCCAGCCCGAACTGGGCCACGCGGCCCCATTGGGAGGCCGGCGCGGCCGCCAGGGCCTGCCGGTACTGCTCGGCCGCGTCGGCATGCCGTCCCAAGCCGCTGAGGCTCTCCCCCAGATAACACGCGGCCTGCGCGCGATTGACCGGCTCGCGCAGCCGGCTCACCAGGGGCTGGAGGATCATGGCCGCTTCCTGAAACTCGTTCGTCTGCAGATGCGCCAGCCCCTGATAGAGCTGCGCGTCCAGCCCCGAAGCGGTCCCAGCCTCCTGGGAGGCGACCGCATGGAAGTGCGCAATCGCCTCGTCAAACGCCTGCTCGTGCAGCGCGATGAGCCCCAGGCCCAACTGCGCCTGCGTCGACCAGCTTGATGCCGGCGCCTCGGCCAGCAGCTGCTCATAGGCGCTCCGGGCGCGGGCCATGTCGAACGCCCGTCGGCTGATCTCCCCTTCCCAGAAGAGCGCCTCGACCCAGAGGGCCTCGCCGGGCCGCAGCCGCGCCTTGAGCCGATTCAGCTCGCGCAGCGCCTCGTCAGCCTGCTCGAGACGATCCAGGCTCAGGGACAGCCAGAGCCAGACCCTTGGCACCTCGGGCGCGTCGGGATGCTGGAGAATGAACCGCTGCGCGAGCGGGACCACCTGCGCGAAGTCCTCCCGGAGAAACGCGCCCTGGATCGTCAGGTATCCGGCGCTCGATTCGCCAGCCGCCGCCTGGCCAGCCCACAACGCCATGACGCAGATCGCCACTACCACCCGCCGGGTCCTGATAGCTGCGGGGGGCGATGCGTTCGGTGAGCGGCACGTCGGCAGTCCGAGCGGGCACGGTGTCCCCCCGCCTGTCGCTCCGCCATCAGGCGGAGTATCGGCCCTTCGGGCCGACGACAGGTGGGGGGACGAGCGAGGACTGCCGCCGAGCGACCGGCCGCGCGCTGGGCGGCCGGAGCGATGCCGCGAACTGAACGCGAGCCGCACCCCGCAGCCAGCGAGCAGAGCTGTGCGCCTCATGGGCGGATCCTCATGCACGCGTCTGGCTGGCTCGACAGCGCGAAGGAGCCGCGAGGGCCGCTCAGCAGCGGACGGAGCACCGCCCCGGTCCGGGAGCCGGCCGTCGCCGCGACGCGCTCCGGCGTGCCGGCCGCCACGAGCCGGCCGCCCTCCGCCCCGCCCTCCGGCCCGAGATCGATCACATAGTCCGCGGTCTTGACCACCTCGAGGTTGTGCTCAATGACGACGACGGTGTTGCCGTGGTCCACGAGCCGGTGCAGCACCGCCAGCAGCTTCTCGATGTCCGCGAAATGCAAGCCGGTGGTCGGCTCATCCAAGAGGTAGAGCGTCCGGCCGGTCGCCCGCCGCGAGAGCTCCTTGGACAGCTTGATCCGTTGCGCCTCGCCGCCGGAGAGCGTGGTGGCGGACTGGCCCAGCTCCAGGTAGCCGAGCCCGACCGCCTGAATCGTCTGCAGCTTCTGGGCGATGGCCGGCACCGCCCTGAAGAGCTCGAGCGCCTCCTCCACCGTCATCGCCAGGACGTCGGCGATCGACCGATCCTTATACGTCACCCGCAGCGTCTGCTCGTTGAACCGCCTGCCCTTGCAGACCTCGCAGCGGACATAGACATCCGGCAGGAAGTGCATCTCGATCCGCTTGATCCCGTCGCCCTCGCACGCCTCGCACCGGCCGCCCTTCACGTTGAAGCTGAACCGCCCGGGCTGAAAGCCATAGAGCTTCGCGCCAGGCGTCCGGCTGAAGAGCTCGCGGATCGGGCCGAACGCGCCGGTATAGGTGGCCGGGTTGGAGCGGGGTGTTCTGCCGATCGGCGACTGGTCGATGACGATGACCTTGTCGATGTGCTCGATCCCCAAGATCCGGTCGTGCCGGCCGGGGTGGTCTTTGCTGCCGTACAGCCGCCGGGCGAGGGCGCGGTAGAGGATCTCATCGACCAGCGTCGATTTGCCGGAGCCGGAGACGCCGGTGACGCACACGAAGCAGCCGAGCGGGATCGCCACGTCGATGCGCTGGAGGTTGTGCTCGGCGGCCCCCTTGATGATCAGCGCGGGGCGGCCTGCGGAGGGCCGGCGCGCGACCGGCAGCGGAATCCGCCGCGTGCCGCCGATGAACTGGCCGGTGAGGCTGCGCTCGCATCGGAGGATGTCGTCGAGCGTGCCGCAGGCGACGACCTCGCCGCCGTGCTTGCCCGCCCCGGGGCCGAGATCGACGAGGTAGTCGGCGCGCCGGATCGTCGCCTCATCGTGCTCCACGACCAGCAGGGTATTGCCCAGGTCCCGCAGCCGCTCCAGCGTCGTCAGCAGCTTCTCGTTGTCCCGTTGATGCAAGCCGATCGACGGCTCATCCAGAATGTACAGCACGCCGACCAGGCCGGAGCCGACCTGGGTGGCCAGGCGGATGCGTTGCGCCTCGCCGCCCGAGAGGCTGGCGGAGGCGCGGTCGAGCGTGAGGTAGCCCAGGCCCACGTCGAGGAGAAACTGCAGCCGCTTGAGGAGCTCCTTGAGCACCGGTTCGGCCACGACCCGCTGGGGAGTACTCCAGCGAAGCTGCGACAGCCACCGCTGGGACGCGACGACCGAATCCGTGACGGCCTCAGCGATCGAGCGGCCGCCGATCACAACCGCCAGCGCTTCGGGCCTCAGGCGGCTGCCGCGGCAGGCCGGGCACGGCAGGACGCTCAGGTAGCGCGCGATCTCTTCCTTCACGTAGTCGGACTCCGTCTGGCGGAAGCGGCGCTCCAGGTTGGGGATCACGCCCTCAAACGGCTCGCCCCAGATCTCGTCCTCGGAGCCGTAGAGCAGGGCCTTCTGGATCCGGCGGTCCAGCGATCGAAACGGAACCTCCAAGCGCACCCGATAGAAGTCCGCCGCCTCCCGCAAGAGGCGGTTGTAGTACATGATCATGTGCATCCCGCCCCGCTTCCACGGCTCGATCGCCCCGTCGCGCAGCGACTTGTCCCGGTCCGGCACGACGAGATCCGGGTCGATCTCCAGCTTCGTGCCGAGCCCGTCGCACGTGCCGCACGCGCCGTACGGCGAGTTGAAGGAGAACAGCCTGGGCGAGAGCTCCTCGAAACTGAACCCGCACGCCGGGCAGGCGTAGCGCTCGCTGAACACGAGCTCGCTCTGGGCTCTGGGCTGGGGGCTCTGGGCTGACGTGCCCCGAGCCCTGAGCCTCGAGCCCCGAGCCTCGCCTCTCGCAATGATGAGGAGGCCCTTCCCAACTTTGAGCGCGGTCTCCACCGACTCGGTCAAGCGGGACGCCGCCTCGGCGTCCACCGCCAGCCGGTCCACCACGGCTTCGATGGTGTGGGCGCGCTTCTTGTCGAGGGGAATGGGCTCGTCCAGGTCCCGCACCACGCCGTCCACGCGGGCGCGGACGAACCCCTGGCGCTTCAGGTCGCGGAACACCTCGAGAGACTCGCCCTTCCGTCCCCTGACGATGGGCGCGAGGATCGCGACGTGGCTGCCGGCGCGCGACGCCAACAGCTGGGTGACGATCTCCTGGGCCGACTGCCGGCTGATGGGGATGCGGCAGCGGGGGCAATGCGGCGCTCCGGCCCTGGCGAACAGAACCCGGAGGTAGTCGTAGAGCTCGGTCTGGGTGGCGACCGTCGAGCGGGGGTTGGCGCCTGCGGTGCGCTGCTCAATCGCGATCGCCGGCGACAAGCCCTCGATCGCGTCGACCTCAGGCTTCTCCAGCCGCTCGAGAAACTGCCGGGCATAGGCGGAGAGGCTCTCGACATAGCGCCGCTGCCCCTCGGCGTAGAGCGTGTCGAAGGCCAGGGAGGATTTCCCGGAGCCCGACAGCCCGGTGATGACGATGAGCCGGTTGCGGGGCAAGGTGAGGTCGATCGACTTCAGGTTGTGCTCGCGCGCCCCCCGGATGACGATGGATGAATTGGACGACATCGGTTGCGTCTCTTGATTATACCAGCCCCGGTCCATAAAAGTGCCTGGCGGCTCTATCGAAAAGCTCAGGTTCCATGGCAAAAAGTGTCAGCCACGTTTCCCGCTGCGAGACGACAGGTCGAAAGGGGTCTGACACCTGTTGCGGTCGTCCCAGCGGCTTTTCGACAGAGCAGCCAGGCACTGGGAAGTGCACACCGGTCGACGCGGTTAGCGGCGCCGACTGCGGCGACTGCGGCGGCGCTGCCCGCCTCGAGCCATGCGGGCTCTGGAAATGTCGCCCTGCTTGTCCACGAAGTAGAGGTAGCCGGGCTGCTTCCTGATACCGACCTTTGCGACCTTCTCTGCCACGAGAACTCACCTCCTCTCCCTGCCGTTTCGCTGGTTGTTCCGTCGCTGCCGCTCCGGGTTGCGGCAGCGGATGTCGACCTAGGTGCCGATGACGATGGGGTCGACGAGCCGGCCGATCATCGCAATGGCGGAGCGCACCGCGACCTCGCTGGTCTTGGGATTCGCGCTGGGCCGGCTGGTGATCAGGCATCGGAGACGCCCGCAGTCCCCCACCACCTCGAGCTCATGGGTGTTGCGCGTCGCGGCAGGATCCGCCACGACGCGGATGCGGGGGACGGTGTCGGGCAGGCCGCTCGCCAGGGTGACCGCGGCGGCGATGTTCGTATTCTGGGGGAAGGCTTTCACGACGGCGCGGGGAGAGCCGCGGAACACCACCGTCGGCTTGGCGAGCCGCAACAGTCGCCGGCCCCTGCGGGCAAGCCCGGGAGCGCCCTGCAAGGCGCGCGGAGGCTTGCGCGTCGTCAAGGACACGGCGCGGATCCGCCCGACCGCCAGCGCCTTGACCCCGTCGAGCCCGGCCAAGGCGCCGCTGGGGATGAAGAGCCGTCCCCGCGAGCGGCTGGCGGCCGCGCGCCAGCGCCGGTTGCGCAACAGGCCGCCCACGCTCATGATGATGACCTGGCGGTTGGCGCGCAACGCGCGGGTGGCCACGTCAGCGGCGATAGACACCGACGCGGCCTCGACCACCAGGTGGCTTCGACGAATGACCTGGGGAAGCGAGACGATGGGCGGGGGGCGACGAAGCTGACGACGCAGGGCTTCCGCATGGCTGCGGTCGCTGTCATGAAGGGCGGT
The DNA here is from genome assembly GCA_964556925.1 of uncultured Planctomycetales bacterium. Classification (GTDB taxonomy): domain Bacteria; phylum Omnitrophota; class Gorgyraeia; order Aquiviventales; family Aquiviventaceae; genus CAZKXY01. Next base: position 12,120 of record CAZKXY010000018.1, read on the forward strand.
CAACCGAACCGACCTGGCGTAGCGCTGCTCCAGCGCCCGCGCGAGCTGCGTGCCGATGGTGCCGCAGCCGATGAGGCCGACGCGAAGCATCCGCGTCAGGGGATCTCGAACGACGTCCCAACCTCGGACCCCTCCGTGAGCTGGCACGTGGCGCTCGTGACCTCCTGGATGCGATTGCGCTCGCCGAGCAGCACGATCTTCGGGGCGAACGTCTCGAGCTCAGCCGGCGTCACCTGCGCATAGGAGATGATGATGACCTGGTCGCCGGAGGCGATCAGCCGCGCGGCCGCCCCGTTGATGCAGACGGTGCCGGAACCCGCGGGCCCCTCGATGCAGTACGTCACGATCCGAGCGCCGTTGGCCACGTCGAGGACATGCACCTGCTCGTACGGCGCGAGGTCCGCCGCCCGCATGAGCTGCGCGTCCAGCGTGATGCTGCCCGGATACTCCAGGTTGGCATCGGTCACCGTCGCGCGATGGAGCTTGGACTTGCAGATCGTCCGCAGCATGGTCGACGGAGTATTATGGCACGTCGACGAGAAGATTGTCAATCAGCCGCGTGCGGCCGATCCATGCCGCGACGAGCAGCGCCACCCGTCCGCGCAGCCGCCAGACCGGCTCCAGCGTCCTGGCCTCCACGATCGCCACGTAGTCGATGCGGCTCGCGGGGGCTTCGCTGATGAGGCGCCGCATCCCATCAATCAGCCGAGCGGCGTTCCGCTCGCCCGCGCGGATGCGCGTGGCCCCATGGATGAGCGCTGACGACAGGACGACGGCCTGCGCCCGCTCCGAGGGGCTCAGGGAGGCATTGCGCGAGCTGAGCGCCAGCCCGTCGGGCTCGCGGACCGTCGGCAGGCGGTGGATGCGCACCGGCAGGCGCAAGTCGGCCACGAGCCGCTCGACGAGGAGCGCCTGCTGGTAATCCTTCTGGCCGACATAGGCGTTCGCCGGCCGGACCAGCTCGAAGAGCAGCGTGACGACGGTGGCGACGCCCTCGAAATGCCCGGGGCGGCTCTGCCCTTCCCAGCGTCGGGCGAGCGCGCCGAGCTGCACCCGCGTCTGGAACCCCGGCGGGTACAGCTGCGCGGCGGAAGGCGCGAAGACCAGCGCAGCGCCGGCCGCCCTGGCGAGCCGCAGGTCCTGGCGGAACGGGCGCGGGTACCGGCGGAAATCTTCGGCGGGGCCGAACTGCAGCGGGTTGACGAAGATCGACACGACAGCGAGATCGTTCTGCGCAACGGCGGCCCGTACGAGGGACAGGTGCCCCGCGTGCAAGGCCCCCATCGTCGGCACGAACCCGATGCGCGTGCCCCGGCGCTGCCACCGGAGAGACAGCCGCGCCATCTGCCGCGCGGACCGGACCAGCTTCATGTGAGTGTCGAAACCAGGCGATTTGCTCTGTCGAAACGCGACGGCTCCAAGGCAACAGGTGTCAGACACCTTTCCCGATGCGAGACGACCGCTCGACAGGTGTCTGACACCTGTTGCGAGGACGGCCGTGGGATGCGCAGCGGCAGGTGACTCCCCCGCCTGGCGGGGGAGATGGCGAGCGGGAGCGAGGCAGCGGGGGGCCGGTCTGGCAAGACCCGCTGCCGAGCGACACTTCGAGAGAACGTCATGCGGGAAGTGTCGCCAAGAGCTCCGTCACCGTCTTGCGCAAGACGGGATGGATCACCTCGGGCGCGAGCTGGGCCAGCGGCTGGAGCACGAAGCGCCGTTCGTGCAGGCGGGGGTGAGGGATGGAGAGGTCCGGCTCGTTGACGACCCGATCGTCATAGAGGAGCAGGTCGAGATCGATGGGGCGCGGCCCCCAACGCTGGGTGGAGGGCAGCCGTCCCAGCGTGCGCTCGATGGCCTTCAGCGTCGCCAACAGCCCTCCGGGCGCCATCGAGGTGTCGAGCTCGGCGACGGTATTGAGGTAGGCTCCTTGCGGCGGCCCGCCCACCGGCTCGCTCTCCATGAGCGTGGCCAGCTGCACGACGCGAAGCCCCGGCGTCGTCCCTAGGGCCGCAAGGGCCCGGGAGATGTGCCGCAGGCGTTCGCCCTCGTTGGAGCCGATCCCGATGAATACCCGGCTCATCACCCAGCATGGTGTCAGACTGCTCTGTCGAAAAGCTGCCGGGACGACCGCAACAGGTGTCAGACGCCTTTTGACCTGTCGTCTCGCAGCGGGAAATGTGTCTGACACTTTTGCTCTGGAACCGCGGCTGTTCGACAGAGCAGTCTGACACCTTTTAGGTTTTCGAGAGGCGGTCGACCGCCTCTTGGATCCGCTCGGTGGGCAGTGTGAGCGACAGGCGGACGTAGCCCTCGCCCGACGGGCCGAAGCCGACGCCCGGGGTCACCACGACGTGCGCAGTCTCCAGCAGACGGGACGCGAACGCCATGGAGGACTCCTGGGCGGGCACCTTTGCCCACACGTAGAAGCTGGCGGTCGGCTTGGCCACGGCCCAGCCCGCCTTCGCCAACCCATCGACCAACAGATCACGGCGCTGCTGGTAGGTGGCGACAATCGGCGCCAGCAGCGACGGCTCGCTGTCCAGCGCGGCGATGCCGGCCCATTGGATCGGCTGGAAGATGCCGGAATCGAGGTGGGTCTTCAGCTGCGTCAGCGCGGCGATCACGGCCGGGTTGCCGCAGACCCAGCCGATGCGCCAGCCGGTCATGTTGTACGTCTTCGAGAGGCTATGGAACTCCACCCCCACCGCCTTGGCGTCGGGCACCTGCAAGAAGCTGATCGGCTGGACGCGGTCGAAGCTGATCTGCGAATACGCCGCGTCATGCGCCACGATGAAGCCGAAGGCCTTGGCGAGCTCGACCGCTTCTTGGAACTGCTCGGCGCCGGCCACCGCCGCTGTGGGGTTGTTCGGGTAGTTCAACAGGAGCAGCTTTGCCCGACGCGCCGCCTTCTGGCTGATCCCGCCGAGATCCGGGAAGAACCCGTTCTCCTCCAAGAGCGGCATCGACACCGCTTCGGCGCCGGCCAGGATCGCGCCGCTGCGGTAGGGCGGATAGCAGGGATCCGGCACCAGCACCACGTCGCCGGGGTTGGCCACCGCCCACGGCAGATGGGCGATGCCTTCTTTTGAGCCCAGCAGCGGCAGGATCTCGGTCTGGGGATCCAGCGTCACGCCGAACCGGCGCTGGTACCAGCGGGCGATGGCCTCCCGCAGCTCCCGGAGGCCCTCGGTGAAGCTGTAGCGATGGTTCGCCGGATCTGACGCGGCCTGCGTGAGCCGCTCCAGGATCTGGGCTGGCGTCGGCAGATCCGGATCCCCCACGCCAAGATCGATAATGTCGTGGCCCGCCTCCACGAGCTTCCGCTTGGCCCGGTCGATCTCGACGAAGAGGTACGGAGGAAGCTGCTCAAGCCGGCTCGCCTTCCTGAACGCGCCCGGCGCCTGCACGGCTTCGGCCATGCGGCTTATCCCCGATGGGCCAGCACGTGCGCCATGTCATAGAGGCCCGGCGGCTGCGTGACGACGAACCGGGCCGCCCGCAACGCCCCCTGGGCGAAGACCTCCCGGCTGTGCGCGCGGTGCGTGAGCTCAAGCCGCTCGCTGGGACCGGCCAGGATCACCGTGTGATCGCCGACGATGTCACCGGCCCGAATCGCGTGCACCGGCACCGACGGCTGGTGACGGACCGACGCCAACAGCTCCGCGAGCCGTTTGGCGGTCCCGCTCGGCGCGTCTTGCTTCTGCCGATGATGGCTTTCCACGACTTCCACGTCGTAGCCGGGGCCCAGCCGCTCGGCGGCCGCGCGCGCCAGCTCAAACAGGACGTTGACCCCCACGCTCATGTTGGGGCTGAGCACGATCGGGATCGCGCTCGACGCCGCCTGGAGCGCCTCTCGCTGGGTCTCCGACAGCCCCGTGGTGCCGATGACGATCGGCGTGCGCGCCTGCTGGGCGAACTGCGCATGGGCGACGGTGACCTCCGGGGCCGTAAACTCGATGAGGACATCGCCCCGGCTGATGCCGGCCTTCGCGTCGTCGCTCACCGGCACCCCGACCGCCGACGGGCGCCCGAGCACGGTCCCCAGGTCGTGGCCGATCGCCTCATGTCCGGCGCGCTCCAGCGCCGCGCCGATGGCGAACCGCGGGTCCTGCAGCGCCAGCGACGCGATGCTGCGCCCCATCCGCCCGCAACAGCCTGAGATCACGAGCTTGATCGCCATTCAAATGAGGGACCCGGTCCTATGTTTCCAATCGGTCCGACCGGGGAAACATGGAACCGGTCCCGGGACATGCGCCCGCACCAAGCAACCCGTAGCCTCCTAGCGCCTGGCGCAGCCGTTGCTCGTTCGCTTCCGACATCGCGCACAGCGGCAGACGCAGCTCCGGCTCGATCATCCCCAACAGCCCCATCGCCGTTTTCACCGGGATCGGATTGGTCTCGAGAAACAGCGCTTTGATCAAGGGCGCCAGCCGCCGGTGCCACTCGAGGGCCTCCTCGTGCCGGCCGGCGCGGAAGGCGTCCACCATGGCCGCCACGTCGCGGGGCACCAGATTGGCGGCCACCGAGATCACGCCGGTGCCGCCGATCGACAGCACGGGCAGCGTGAGCGCGTCGTCGCCGGACAACAGCGCGAGCCTGCCATCGGTCATCTGGAGGATCCGGCCCATCTGCTCCAGGCTGCCGCTCGCCTCCTTGACGCCGATGATCGTCCGGATCTGGGCCAGGCGCGCGAAGGTCTCCGGCTCGATGTTGACGCCGGTGCGGGACTGGATGTTGTAGAGCACCAGCGGCAGGTCCACCGCCTCGGCGATCGCCTTGAAGTGGAGGTAGAGGCCCTGCTGGGTCGGCCGGTTGTAATACGGCGAGATCAAGAGGGCCGCATCGGCCCCGGCCTGCTTGGCGTGCGCCGTCAGCCGGATCGCCTCGCGGGTGTTGTTGGAGCCCGTGCCCGCGATGACCGGCAGCCGCCCGCGCGCCGCCTGCACGGTGAGCTCAATGACCCGCTCGTGCTCCTCGAACGACAGGGTGGCCGACTCACCGGTTGTGCCGCACGGGACGATCGCGCTCGTGCCGGACGTCGCGTGCAGCTCCACGAGCCGTGTGAGCGCTGCCTCGTCGATCGCGTCGTGCCGAAACGGGGTGACCAGCGCCACCATCGAGCCCTGCAACGTCAGCGTCGCCATGATCCCCCTACCTGCCGCGGACCCACGGGCCACCTGATCGCTCCCTCGAAGACGCGCTGCGCCGATCCTTCCAGCACGACGTCGGTCACCTGCGCGCCGCTTGGCCTGCCCCCATACCCATGCATGGGTTGTGGGGGCCTGCGGGCCGCGCGGAACGACACGGTCAGGAGCTCGCCGCTGTGCACCTGCACCTCGACGCGATGCGGGGCGAGCGCTCCGGGCGCTGAGGCGGCGCGACTCGAGGGCGCGCGCGACAGGCCCGCGATGATCGCGCAGGCCACCGCCCCGGTGCCGCAGGCGAGCGTCTCCCCCTCCACCCCGCGCTCGTACGTGCGGATCCGGATCCGGCCGGGCCGCGACGGATCCGGCTGCATGAAGTTGACGTTCGTGCCGTCCGGGGCGAAGGCGCGGTGCGCCCGGATGGCCCGCCCGAGCGTCGCCACGGCCACCTGATCGATGGCCGCCACCGGGACCACGACGTGCGGCACGCCGGTGTTGACCTGGCTGAGCGTCAGGCTCCGGCCTTCCACCTGCACCGTCGCGTTGAGCCGCAGGCCGGTGGGATCCGCCATCCGCATGGCCACGCGACCGCGCCGCACCCGCGCGGAGAGGATGCCGGCGCGCGTCTCAATCGTCACGGGCCGCCCGTTGGCCCGGCCGCGCTCGCTCACGTAGCGGGCGACGCAGCGCGCGCCGTTGCCGCACATCTCGGCCTCGGAGCCATCCGGGTTGAACACCCGCATCCTGGCATCCGCGGCCTTCGACCGCTCGAGCACCAGCAGCCCATCCGCGCCGACGCCGGCATGCCGGTCGCACAGCATCCGGCTGACCGCAGGCCAGCGGCGGCGCAAGGCCACCCAGGGGCGCCTCACGGCATCGACAACCACGAAGTCGTTGCCGCTCCCCACCCACTTCGTAAAGGGATATGTGCTCACCCCGCTCATCCTATCTCCGTGGCGAGAATCCTGCGTTATTGCTCTGTCTCGGCCCGTTTCTATTTTCCTGCCTGCCTGCCGGCAGGTCGATCCACTGCAGGAAAATAGCAGCGGTCCGGCTTTCATCGTAGCAGCGCGGTGGGGATGACGTCGTGACGGATCAAGTCGCGCACGGTCTCCCGCCGCCGGATCACCGCCCAGCGCCGTCCCCGGACCAGCACCTCGGCGGGACGCAGCCGGCCGTTATAGTTGGAGGCCATCGTAGACCCGTACGCGCCCGCCCCCAAGACCGCCAGCACGTCCCCGGTCCGGAGGCGGCCGAGCCAGCGATTGCGGGCGAAGACATCGGCGCTTTCGCAGACCGGCCCAACGACGTCGTAGCGCGCAAGCCCGTTCGAGGGGCGGGACGCCGCCTGGGCGGGGATCACCTCATGGTACGCGTCGTAGAGCGCGGGCCGGATGAGGTCGTTCATCCCGGCATCGACCACCGCGAACCGCTTGCCCTTCCCGTCTTTCACATAGAGCACCCGGGTGGCGAGGATGCCGGCATTGCCGACGATGAACCGGCCCGGCTCCAGGATGACGCGGATCCGCAGGCGGGTCAGCAGCGGCAACACCGCCTTGGCGAACTGCCGCGGGGTCTGCGGCCGCTCATCCTTATAGATGATGCCGAGCCCGCCGCCGAGGTTCAGCCATTCCAGCGGCACCCCGGCCCGGCGGCCGAACGCGATCAGCGTGGCGGCTCTGCGGATCGCCTGCACAAAGGGGCGCGCCTGCGTGATCTGCGAGCCGATATGCAGGTGCAGCCCGATGACGCGCACATGGCCGAACGCCTCGTGGCGGCGCAACAGCTCGCGCACCGCGCGCGGGGCGATGCCGAATTTGCTCTCGGCGACGCCGGTCGTGATGTGCCGGTGCGTCTGGGCTTTCACGTCCGGGTTCAGGCGCAGGGCCACGCGCGCGACCGTCCGCATGGCGCGGGCGACCCGATCGACCGTTTCGAGCTCCGGCGCCGACTCGACATTCAGACAGAAGACGCCGGCCCTGAGCGACTCGCGAATCTCTTCCGGCCGCTTGCCGACGCTGGCGAACACGATGCGCGAGGGCGGGCAGCCGACCCGCCGCGCCTTGTAGAGCTCGCCGCCTGAGACGATATCAAGCCCCGCCCCCTCGCGGACCAGCAGCCGCAGGATCGCGAGGTTGCCGTTCGCCTTCACCGAGAAGCAGATGAGCGGCCGGACGGCGGCAAACGCCTGCCGCAGCTTCCGCAGGTGGCCGACGAGCGTCCGGTAACTATAGATGTAGACCGGCGTGCCCACCGCGTCGGCGATGCGCTCGATCGGCACCTGCTCGCATGAGAGCCGGCCCCTCACCCTATGGAAATCATGCGGATAGTACATGATTCGAAGTCGAAGTGCCAGGCACTTTCCCGGTTCGATTTTGCCCTCACCTGTGGAAAACTAAAGTTGTCCACAGGTTCACCGAAATTCGAAGCAGCAAAGTGCCTGGCACTTTCACTTTCATTTCAGGCGCTTGGCCCAGCGGCGCAGCGCCTGGCGCACCTGCCGCGGGTTCGTGCTGCCGAGGCTGCGCTTGCGCTCCACGGACCGCCGGGGATCCAGCAGCGCCAGCGCGCGCCGATCGAATCGCGGCGAGAAGCGTCGCAGTTGCGCCACGGTCAGCCGCCGCAGCGGGACACCCCCCCGCTCGGCGAATGCCACCACCTTGCCGACGAGGGCGTGGGCGTCGCTGAACGCGATCCCCTGCTCCACAAGGTACTCGGCCAGGTCCGTCGCGCAGAGATGGTCCGACCTCCACAGCGACGCCAGCCCTCCGGCGCGGACCGTCAGCTGCGGCAGCACCCTGGCCAGCACGGTCACGGCGTCGTGGCTGGCTTCCACCGCCTCGAAGAGAAACCGCTTGTCCCACTGCAAATCTCGATTATACGCCAAGGGGAGTCCCTTCAGCATCGTCAAAAAGGCCACAAGCTGTCCGACCACCAGCCCCGCCTGCCCGCGGATGAGCTCGAAGACATCGGGATTCTTTTTCTGCGGCATGAGGCTGGAGCCGGTCGCCACGGCGTCATCCAGGGCCAGCAGGCCGAACTCCTCGCTGGTCCAGAGGATGGCGTCTTCGGCCAGGCGCGAGAGATGGATCCCCAGCGTCGCCAACGCGGCGACCACCTCCACCGCAAAATCCCGGTCCGAGACGGCGTCCATGCTGTTCTCCGCCACGCGAGGAAATCCCAACAGGGTCGCGACATAGCGCTGATCGATCGGCAGCGACGTGCCGGCCAGCGCCCCGGCGCCCAACGGCATCACCTCGATGCGCGTGCGCGCATCGGCGAGCCGTTCCACGTCGCGCTCAAGCATCTCCACGTACGCCAGCAGGTGGTGCGCCAGCAGCACCGGCTGCGCCCGCTGCAGGTGCGTGTACCCTGGCATGATCACCCGCTGATGCCGCGCGGCCATCCGCACCAGCGCCCGCTGCGTCCGGCGGATGGCCCGCGTCAGCTGCGCCACCGCCTCGCGGCAATAGAGGCGCGCGTCGAGGCTGACCTGGTCGTTGCGGCTGCGCGCCGTGTGGAGCGTGCGCGCCACCGGCCCGATCAGGCGCTCCAGCATCTGCTGGATCTGCGTGTGGATGTCCTCTGCCGAGCGGTCCGGCCGGAAGCGGCCCTGCTCGATCGTGCGCAGGATCCGCGTCAACCCCTGCACCAGCCGCCGGCTGGCCGACGCCGGAATGATGCGGCAGCGGCCCAGCATCTTCGCGTGGGCGATCGAGCCCAGGACGTCGTACCGGGCGAGGCGGTAGTCCACCGCGATGCTGGAGGTGAACCGTTCCACCAGCGGATCCGTGGGTGCGCCGAATCGCCCGCCCCACATTTTGCGCGTCATCTGCCCCTCCAGTGGCACAGTGATCAGTGGCAACGTGTCTGCTTAGAACCGGTTTCATCAATCCGCGCGAACCGCGTTGCGAGCGCCAGCCGGCCAGCTGCAAGGAATGACGACGACGCTGTACCCCCTGTGGTACTGCGAGGAGGAGTGACGCCGCAGCGGGCCGGCTGCCGCCGCAACCCCTTGGTATGCCATGGGCTGGGCCGATCGGCGTCGGCCCGCGGCGTGGCTCGTCCCCACACCAACCAGGTTGGTGTGGGGACTCGTCGCTCGCGTACTCGTCTGCGAGTACGCCACGCTCCTCGCGCCTTGCGGGCCTCGCCGCTGGGCCCAGCGCGGT
>CAZKXY010000019.1:0-20945 GCA_964556925.1 uncultured Planctomycetales bacterium
TGGACGCGCTGAACCACATGGTGTACGCCATCGAGGAGCGCCGCGGGTTCGTCGTGATCACCGGCGAGATCGGCTCCGGCAAGACGACGCTCTCGCGGGTGCTCTTCCACAGGCTGGACCCCAGGACCAAAACCGCCATCATCCGGAACACCCATCTGAGCGCCAAGGACCTCATCAGCGCCACCCTGGACGAGGTCGAGGTCCCGTATAAACCGGGCAGCACGAAGACCCACCTGATCAGCCAGCTGAACGAGTTTCTCATCGACCAGCTCCGGGAGGACAACAACGTCGTCCTCCTGATCGATGAGGCCCAGAACCTCAAGCCGGCCGTGCTGGAAGAGGTCCGGATGCTCTCCAACCTGGAGACGGAGACCGACAAGCTGATCCAGATCATCCTCATGGGCCAGCCGGAGCTGAAGCAGAAGCTGTGGCTGAAAGAGCTGACGCAATTGCGCCAGCGGGTGACGTTGCACTACCACCTCGGGCCGCTGGACGCCAGGGAGACCGGCGGCTACGTCGCGCACCGGCTGCACGTCGCCGGCGCCAACGGGGCGCCGATCTTCAAATCCGCGGCGCTCACCAAAGTCTTCCAGTACACGAAGGGCGTGCCGCGCCTGATCAACGGCCTCTGCGACCGGGCGCTGTTGACCGGCTACGTGCAGGAGACGAAAGCGATCGGCGGGGACATCATCGACGAAGTGGCCCAGGAGCTGCCGGCGCTGTCGGACGGGCCGGGAGATGGGACTGCGTGATACGGAACTGCGTGACACGTGACAAGATGGTCAACGGGGGCCATGCAACAGGTGTCAGACACCTTTCAAAGCGGGAAAGGTGTCTGACACCTGTTGCCCTGGAAAGGAGCGACGTCGCCGATGAGTAAAATTCTGGATGCGGTCAAGCGGGCGGAAGTCGAGCGGCGGCAAGCGCAGGAACCGGTCGAGGAAGGCAAGCGCCGGTCCGGGTACGTCCAATCCCTGAAGGAGGAGCTGCGGGAGGAGCTGCGGTGGATGGGCACGGTCATGGCGCGATGGAACGGCAACCCGCCGCCGTCTTCTCCGGACATGCCGCAAGCGCCCAGCGTGGCGCAGGGATCGCCGGAGGCGCCCGGCGCTCCTGCCGAGCCGGCGGTGCGGGGCCAGGCGGCGGCCGAGCCGTCGTGGGACCACGCCATGGCGCTGGTCAAGCAGCAGCTGGCGCGGTGCGAGCAGCAGGCGATGGAAGAGGCCAGCGCCCAGGTCCGGCTGAAAGCGCAGGTCGCCGAGCTGGAGCAGCAGGCCCGTCGCGTGGAGCAGGAGCGCGTGATCGCGCGCCAGCGGTTCGACCACGCGATGCAGGCCGCGGCCGCGCTGGAGTCGGTTCGCGTGGCGCTGAGCCGGCAGTTTGAAGCCGCGCGGGTGTGCCAGGCGCTGGCCCAGGACGTGCTGGCGGCCGCCCAGGAGTTCCAACGCAACGCCGCCGTCGTAGCCCGCCTGGCGCAGGCCAGGCCGCAGGCCGCCGACCCGGTCGCGTACTACCAGCAGCTGGCCGATGCGCTGCAGCAGCAGATGGCGCAGCTCACCTCGCGGCTGGCGCGCGCTGCGACGCCGCTGAGCGGCGCCACCACCCAGACGACGCCGCCAGCGATGCCTTCATGAGCAAGATCACGCGGGCCCTGGAGAAGGCGGCGCGCGAGCGGCTTGCGCGCGCCGGCGAGCAGGTCACGACCACCGCGAGCCCGATGCTCGTGCCGGTGGGGCCCCTGCCCGAGCCGCTGCCGGATCGCCTCGGCGAGATCTCCGTCGCCGGCCAGGTGAAAATCGACCCGCACATCGTCAGCGCCACCGACCCGCAATCGCCCATCGCCGAGCAGTACCGGATCCTCCGCACCAACTTCCAGTCGCTGCGCCTGAAGCCGGGCGTCAAGGTAATCGTCGTGACGAGCGCGATCCATGGCGAAGGCAAATCCGTCACCGCGATCAATTTGGCGATGTCGATGGCGCGGCAGGAGAGGCTCAAGGTCGTCCTCGTCGACGCCGACATGCGCAAGGGCTCGGTGCCGAAGTGGCTGGGCCTCGGCGCGCGCGAGCGCGGCCTGTCCACCGCGTTGATCCGCGACGGCGAGCTCGACGGCTCCCTCGTGCAGTTCCACGAACCCCCGCTGACGGTGTTGCCGGCCGGCCCCCATCCGGAGCATCCGGCGGAGCTGTTGGGGTCCGTGGCCCTCAAGCGGGCGCTGGCGACGCTCAAGGCGCAGTTCGACGCCGTCATCATCGACGCGCCGCCGGTGCTGCCCGTGGCCGACGCCGGCATCCTCGCCGCGCAGGCCGATGGGGTGCTCCTCGTCATCCGGGCCGGCAAGACGCAGCGACGGACCGTGCTGCAGGCCCACGAGCACGTCAAGAAGATGAAGGCCAAGCTGCTCGGCTGCGTGCTGACGCACATGGAGTACGAGCTGCCGGGCCACGCGAAGTACTACCGCTACCAGCGCGCGGCGACGGCCGACGGCAACGGCAAGGCCGCCGGCCCCACCCCGTCGGCGTCCCCATGAGCCGCGTCAGCGTGTGGGTCGATGCGCCGCCGGTCGCGGACGCTCCCCCCGCGCCTCGCGGGCTCCGTCCGTGGCGGTCGTGGTCGCTGCGGCAGGCGGTGCGATGCGCGCTGCGCGGCCTGGCGGACGCCTGGCGCACGCAGCGCAACCTGCACCTTCAGGTGTACGCAGGGTCGGCGGTGGTCGCGACGGGGCTGTGGCTGCGGCTGCTGCTCACGGAATGGCTCTGGCTCAGCTTCGCCATCGGCCTGGTCATCTTCGCCGAGCTGATGAACACCGCGATCGAACAGACCGTCGATCTGGCGATCGGCCTCAGGCCGGACCCCCTCGCCCGCCAGGTCAAAGATCTGGCCGCCGGCTGCGTCCTCGCCGCCGCGGTCCTCGCCGTCGTCATCGGCGTCTTGATTCTCGGCCCCCACGTCCTGCGGGGATAAGGAGCGCGCCGCCCATGCTCGCGCACCTCAAAGAACTCTACCGGTTTCGCGACCTCCTCTGGAGCCTGGCGGTGCGGGACATCAAGGTGCGCTACCGGCAGACGCTCCTCGGCGTGGCGTGGGCCATCCTCCAGCCACTGGCCTTCATGCTGACCTTCACGGTGATCTTTGCGAAGTTCGGCAAGGTCAGCGCCGAGGGCGCGCCCTATCCCCTCTTCTCCTACACCGCGCTCGTGGCGTGGACCTTCTTCGCCACCGGCCTGACCCTCTCGGTCAACTCGATCGCCGCCAACATCAAGCTGGTGCAGAAGGTGTACTTCCCCCGCGAGGTGCTGCCGATCGGCGCGGTCGTCGGGTGCACGGTGGACTTCCTGATCGCCGGCACCTTGGTGGTGGGGCTCATGGTCCGCTACGGCGTGCCGCCAAGCTCGCACCTGGCGTGGCTACCCTGGCTCATCAGCATGGAGCTCATGCTGCTCGTCGGCCTCAGCCTCGTCGCCTCCGCGCTCAACGTCTTCTTCCGGGACATCAAGTACATCGTGCCGATCGCCATCCAGCTCTGGATGTTCGCCACCCCGGTCATCTACCCCAGTTCCATGATCCCGGAGCGCTGGCGCGGCTGGTACATGCTCAACCCGATGGCGATCATCATCGAGGGCTTCCGCGAGGTCGTGGTCTACCGGCAGGCGCCTGAGCTTCCGGCGCTGCTGGCGACGACCGCCGGCGTGGCGGCGTTCGGCCTCCTGGCCTACGCCTTCTTCAAGCGCGTCGAGCCCAAATTCGCGGACCTCATCTGATGCCGATGAACGCCGTGCTTGAGCGCATCCTGCACACGCGCGAGGTGGAAACCGTAGAGGGGCAGCGTCTCCCGCTGGAGGGGTCCGAGGTCCCGGCAGCAGAGGGGCGCTGGCTGCACGCGATCGTCACTGAGATCAAGCCCGCCGTTAGCCTCGAGGTGGGGCTGGCGAACGGGCTCTCGGCGTTGTTCATCTGCGAGGCGCTCGCGCAGCAAGACCGTGCCCGGCACATCATCATTGACCCCTATCAGGAGACAGACTGGCACGCGGTGGGATTGACCAACCTGCGGCGGGCCGGCTACGGGGGGCTCGTCGAGTTTTACCCGCTGCCGTCGCATCAGGCGCTGCCGCAACTGGAAGCCCGCGGCGTGACGCTCGACTTCGCCTTTGTGGATGGGATGCATACCTTCGACTACGCGCTGGTGGATTTCTTCTACATCGACCGGATGCTGCGGGTGGGCGGCGTGGTCGTCCTGGATGATACGGACTGCTACCCCGGCCTGCGGAAGCTCTGCCGGTTCATCGCCAAGAACCGCGCCTACAGCGTCTATCGGTGCTCGTCGCTGCCGCGAGAGCGGAGGCCCACCCTGAAACACCGGGCCTTTGAAGGGGTTGCGCGGGCCTCCGGGACCGTGAGGCGGCTGGCCCGCCCCGAGGCGCTTGAACCGGACCTCGCGTTGGGGCTCATCCCGGAGAGCCGGTGCATCGCGTTCCAAAAGCAGGCTGACGATGCCCGCCGCTGGGATTTCCACCAGGAGTTTTGATCTCATGCATCCGCTTGAGCTCCACGACGTCTGGAAGCAGTACCGGCTCGGCTCCCAGCACGATAGCCTGCGGGACACCATCCCCGCCTTGGTCAAGCGGATGCTGGGGCGAAACGGCGCTGGCGATGACGGGTTATTCTGGGCGCTGCGCGGGGTGAGCTTCCACGTCAAGCGGGGCGAGGCGCTGGGCATCATCGGCCCCAACGGCGCCGGCAAGAGCACGATCCTGAAGCTCCTGTCCAAAATCATCCAGCAGACCAAAGGTGCGGTCCGCGTGCGCGGCCGGGTGGCAGCGCTCATCGAGCTGGGCGGCGGGTTCCACGGCGACCTCAGCGGCGCCGAGAACATCCACTTGCAAGGGACGATCGTGGGCCTGTCCCGCCAGGAGATCAGGCGGCTCTTCGATTCCATCGTCGAGTTCTCCGGGCTTGAGCCGTTCATCCATACGCCGGTCAAGCGCTACTCCTCCGGCATGGAGGCGCGCCTGGGCTTTGCCATCGCGGCGCACGTCCATCCCGACATCCTGCTGGTCGACGAGGTGCTGTCAGTCGGCGACCTCGCGTTCCAGCAGAAATGCTTCAAGCGCATCGAGGAGCTCAAGCGCCTGCAGACCACGATCATCTTCATCTCCCACAACCTGGCGGCGGTGCAAGCGCTGTGCGACCGGGTGCTCATCCTCCAGCAGGGCCAGGCGCTGTGCGACGGCGAGCCGGCCGCCATGATCCGCCGCTACCGCGAGGACGTGCGCGCGACAACGCTGAAGCTGCGCGGTCGATACCACGGCGCCGCCGACACGCTTGAGATCCGGTCGGTCGTGCTGCGCGACGAGCGCGGGGCGGAGGCCGACGCGCTGGACACCGGCCAGCCCGTGCGGGTGGAGATCAGCTTCGAGGCGAAGCGGCCCATCCGGCATCCGGCGTTCCAGGTCAGCATTAAGCGGGCCGACGGCCTGCTCTGCCACGCCGCCACCAGCCGCCAGAGCCCGCTCGACCGGGACGAGCTCACCGGACAGGGCACGGTGACGCTGGACTACCTGGCGCTCACCCTCTTGCCCAACCTCTACCAGGTGGAGGTGCGGGTGTTCGAGGGCGACAACCCGGTACCGGTGGCCGCCCTGGAGCACGGCTGCTTCTTCCAGATCGAGTCCGACCACCACGAGCAGGGCGCGGTGCACCTCGACCACGCCTGGCAGTTCAAGGCCACCCCATGACGCGGCGGATTGCTTACTATCTAGCGACATCAGGCTTCGGCGGGATGGAGGTGGCATTGCTGGCCATCCTCCGTCAGCTCGACCGGGCGCGCTTTGAGCCGCTGGTCTACTTTCGGTGCGACAACCCGGCTGCCGATGCGCGGATGCGCGGTGAGCTGGCCCGACTCCATGTTGCCGTGCGGGAGCTGAACGAAGACGGGCTGCCGCTGCCGTCCGAAGAAAAACGGGACCGGGTCCCTTTTTCTCCCGGCCTCGTCAAAGAAAAAGGGACCCGGTCCCTATTTTCGCTCAAGCGACTCGTATGGGCAGCGATGCCGCGGACGGTCCAGTCGGCCTGGTACTCCTGGAGGGCCGTGAGAGCGACGGCGGAGGTGTTCCGAAAGGAGCAGCTCCACGTCATCCACTTCCTGCATGGGTGGTATCCCTGCGTCGAGCTGCCGGTGATTGCCAGCCGGGTCGCGGGGATCCCGATACGGCTCTCCGACGTGCATCTGGAACCCGAGCGCGTGTGGCCCAAGCGGCTGGTCCACCGCAGCCTGATCCGGCTGGCTGCGTGCAGCGCGACGCACGTGCGTGCGCTGTATCCGAGCATGCAAGCGCGTCTCGCCTCGGAGTTCCGCATCAGGCCGGAACGGATCACAGTGGTGCCGCACTGGGTGGAGCTGGAACCGTTCGCGCACGCAGACGGCGCCGGGCAGCTTCGAGTCGAGCTCGCCATCCCGTCCCCTTGCCGGGTGGTCACGGTGCCAGCGCGCTTGTCCAAGGAAAAAGGCCACAAGGTGCTTTTCGAGGCGATTGGGCAGCTCAACGGCCTCGCGTCAGATGTCCGCTTTCTCCTCGCCGGGGACGGCCCCCTGCGGGAGGAGCTGCAGCGGGAGGCCGCGGCGAAAGGGCTCGCGGACCGCGTCCGGTTCCTCGGGTTTCGGACCGACATGCCGGCGGTTTTCTCTGCGTCTGATGTGGTGGTCCTGGCATCATTCACCGAGGGGATCCCAGGCGCGCTGCTGGAAGCCATGGCGGCGGCCAAACCCATCATCGCGACGGAGGTGGGCGGCGTTGGTGAGCTCTTCCGCTATGGTCAGATCGGGCGGCTGATTGCCCCCGGTGATCCGGCGCAACTGGCTGGGGCGATGACGGAGCTGCTCACCGCCGATGACGCGGCCCTGAAACGCATGGGCGCCGAGGCGCGTGCCGTGGTGCGGCAGCACTATGCGCGCCCGGAGCTGGTGCGCCGGATGCTCGAGCTATACGACCAGGAGCCCTGCGCATGATGAGCCTATCCAACGACACGCCGGACATCAGCGTCATCGTGTGCACCTACAACCGCGCCGAGAGCCTCCGGGACACGCTGCGCGCGCTGGGGATGCAGGAGACCGCTGACGGACTGTCCGTCGAGATCCTGGTGGTGGATAACGGGAGCACCGATGCCACGCGACGGGTCGTCCAGGAAGAGGCGCAAGGCAGCCGCTGGACGATCCGGTACCTCTTCGAGGCACGGGTCGGCAAGAGCCACGCGCTGAACCGGGGCATCCGAGAGGCCCGTGCGGATTGGCTGGCGTTCACGGATGACGATGTCCTCCCGGAGCCCTCGTGGGCGCAGGCTCTGCATGACGCGGGGCGCGTCCATCCGGCCGACTGCGTCGGCGGGAGGATCCTGCCCCTCTGGGCCCAGGAGCCCCCGGCGTGGCTCGTGGGCCACGCGCCACTGCTCGCCTCCCTGTCACTGCTGGATTGGGGGCCGAACCCTGTGGTCGGCAGCATCCATTGTGCGTACCGGATGTATGGGGCGAACATGGCGTTTCGGAAGCAGATCGTCGAGGCCATCGGTCCGTTCCGGGCCGACCTCGGCGTCACCGGCCTGAAGCGCATGCGGGGCGAAGACACCGACTTCGTTGTCCGGGCCTACCACGCTGGGAAGCGGCTCGCGTACGAGCCGGGCGCAGTCGTCCATCACAAGGTGCCGGTCGAGCGGATGCGCCTGAGCTACCTCCGCCGGCTGCGGTTTTATGAAGGGCGCTCCATGGTGCTGCGCGGCGAGCTGGCGCGTGCGCCGTTTCCCCGATGGCTGGCGCGGCAGTGTGGGGAGCATGGCCTGCAAGCGCTCTGGGCCTATGGGCGGGGCCGGTTCGAGCAGGGGGTCCATCACGAGATGGCCTTCTGGGAACAGCTCGGAGAGCTCGTCGAGATTGTGAAGCCGTCACATGCCAATGGGGCGTTGTGCGCATGAAACGCGACCTCGACGCCCTCTCCACCAACACGTATGACCTCGTCATCATCGGCGGCGGCATCTTCGGCGCCTGCGCCGCCTGGGACGCGGCGCTCCGCGGCCTGTCGGTGGCGCTGGTGGAGCGCGGGGATTTCTCGCAGGCGGCCTCGGCCAACTGCTTCAAGATCGTCCACGGCGGCATCCGCTACCTGCAGCACGGGGACATCGTACGGGTGCGCGAATCCAGCCGCGAGCGACGGGCGCTGCTGCGGATCGCCCCCGACCACGTGCGGCCGCTCCCCATCGTCGTGCCGACCTACGGCCACGGACTCAGGGGCCAGGCGCTGATGCGCGCGGCCATGAGCCTCTACGACGCCCTCACGGCGGACCGGAACGACGGTATCCGCGACCCGGCGTGGCGCATCCCGTCAGGGCGCTGCCTCTCGCGGGCGGAGACGTTGGCGCTCTTTCCCGGGCTCGAGACGCCTGAGTTGACCGGCGCGGCGGTGTTCCACGACGCGCAGATCGCCAGCCCCGCGCGCCTCGTGATGGCGTTCCTGCACTCGGCCGCGCGCGAGGGGGCGGATGCCGCCAACTACGTCGAGGCCACGGGGTTTCTGCGCGGCGGAGACCGGATCACCGGGGTGCGGGCCAGGGATGCGCTCAGCGGCCAGCCGCTCGAGATCCGCGGCCGAATCGTGCTGAACGCGGCCGGGGCCTGGGCCGAGCGGCTGCTCGCGCGCGACCTGGGGCTGGCGCTCCCCAGGCAGCTCACCTTCTCGCGGGATGCCTTTTTTATCATGCGCAAGCGCCTGAACACCGATCACGCGCTGGCAGTGCAGGCGAAGACCAAAGATCCCGACGCGCTCCTCAGCCGCGGCCGCCGGCACCTGTTCCTGGCGCCTTGGGGCGGGTACACGCTCGTCGGGGTCTGGCACAAGGTGCATCGGGGGGATCCGGACACGATGACGCTCACCGAATCAGAGCTGCCGGGTTTCCTCGAGGAGATCAACGCCGGCTATCCGCTTGGCCTCACGCCGGAGGACGTCGTGGGCTGGGGGGCGGGGCTCATCCTGTTCGGCGAGAACGCGCCGGGCGCCACGCATCTGAGCTACGGCAAGCGCTCCATCCTGGTGGATCATCACGCGGCGCACGGCCTGGAGGGGCTGGTGAGCCTCATCGGCGTGCGCTACACCACGGCCCGCGGGATGGCTGAGCGCGCGCTGGATCTCATCTGCGCCAAGCTGGGCGCAAGCCGCCCCTGCCGGACAGAGACCACGCCCCTCCATCACAACGGAGACTTTTCCACAGGGCCGGCTCAATTCGAACCGGCGAAGTGCCTGGCACTTGTGCGGGAGGAGCAGGCGCAAACGCTGAGCGATGTCGTGTTCCGCCGCACCGACCTGGGGACCGCGGGGCACCCCGGCGAGGCCGCGCTGCGCGCGTGCGCCGAGGTGATGGCGACTGAGTTGGGGTGGGACGCCGGGCGCGTGCAGCGGGAGCTAGACGAGGTGGAGCGCGCGTACCCCCGCCGCGGCGCAGCCACACGCCCGCAATCGGCGGGCGCCGCACGCGCCGGCGCGACGCAGCCTGTGGCGGCCTGAGGGACGATGCCCGAGATGCCTGAGATGGCTGAGATGCCTGACGCGATGACGATGGCCACGAAGACGTTGACCGCGAAAGCGGAGCCGTTCGACTCGTTCTGGGAGCTGCCGGGCAACGTGGAGGGCAGCCGGCGGAAGTTCCAGCAGTTCTACCGGCACAACTACCTGCGGCGCTTCCCGGCGGACCAGGCGGCGCGCATCCTCATCATCGGCTGCGGGCCGGGATACCTCACCGACCTCCTCCTCAAGGCAGGGTACACGAACGTCCGCGGCATCGACTCGCGGGCCGAGAAGGTCCGCTACGCCTTGGAGCGCGAGCTGCCCTGCCAGGCCGCCGAGGCGTTCCCGTTCCTCGAACAGGCGGCGCAGCCCTTTGACATGATCTGCCTGGAGTCGGAGCTCAACCACCTGACGAAGGAGGAGATCATCGAGTTCGCGAAGCTGTGCCGGCGACGCCTGCGCCCCGGCGGCACACTCCTGGTCCACTCGCTCAACGGCGCCAACCCCTTCACCGGGACGGCGGCCCTCGCGCAGAACATCGACCACTACAACACGTTCACCGACTACAGCCTCACGCAGGCCCTGCGCCTGGGCGGGTTTGAGGACGTCACCGCGTTCCCGCTGCGCAACTTCGTCTTCTGGACCAACCCGCTCAACTACGTCGGGCTTGCGCTGGAACGGCTCATCGAGCTGGGGATCCGGGGCCTCTATGCGCTGTACGCCAAGAAGCACCCGATCCTGACGAAAAAGTTCGCGGCGATCGCCCGCAACGGAGCCTGATGCGCATCCTCTTCTGCAACTACGAGTACCCCCCGCTCGGCGGCGGCGGCGGCGTGTTCACCGCCGCGCTGGCCCAGGAGCTCGCGACGCGCCACGAGGTCACGGTGCTCACCTCACAGGGGCGGGGCGTGCCGTCGGAGGAGGTGGCGCGGGGGGTGCGGGTCGTCCGCGTGCCGGTCTTCCTGCGCAGACGCCAGGCGGTGGCGAACCTGCCCTCGCTGGCGGCCTACGTCCTGATGGGCGTGCCCGCCGGCAAGCGGCTGCTGCGCGAGCGGGCCTTTGACGTCATCAACACGCACTTCGCGCTGCCCACCGGCCCGGTGGGCGATGCGCTCAGCCGTTGGGGCATGGTCCCGAACGTCCTGACGCTGATCGGCGGCGATGTCTATGATCCCAGCAAGTGGACCTCGCCGCACCGCCACCCGTGGCTGCGCGGCCGCGTGCGGAGCCTGGTCCGCCGGGCGGACGCCGTCGTGGTGTCCTCGGCGAACGTCCAGGGGTATCTCGAGCGGTATTACGCGCCGGGGGTTCCGGCGCAGCGGATCGCGCTGGCGATCGAGCGGCCGCCCGAGGTCGAGGCGGCGCCGAGGGCGGCCTATGGGTTCGGCCCAGACGATGTGCTGCTCGTGACGGTGGGGCGGCTGGTCGCGCGCAAGGCGGTGGACCAGCTCCTGGCGGTGCTCCAGCGGTTGGGGGCGCGGGCCGGGCTGCTGGTGCTGGGCTCAGGGCCTGAGGAGGGCGCGTTGAGGCGCGAGGCCGAGGCGCGCGGCGTCGCCTCGCGCGCGCGGTTCCTCGGGCACATCGACGGCCCGGAGAAGTTCCGGCTCCTGCGGATGTGCGACGTCTATGCGTCCACCAGCCAGCACGAGGGCTACGGGCTGGTGTTCGTCGAGGCGATGACCTGCGGGCTGCCGGTCGTGTGCTATGACCACGGCGGCCAGACCGATTTCCTGGAGGACGGCGCGACCGGCTTCCTGGTTCCGCTGAACGACCTCGCGCAGTGTGAAGCGCGGTGCCGCCAGCTCGCCGCCGACGCCGCCCTCCGCCGGCGCATGGGCGAGGAGAACCGGCGGCGGGCGGAGACGCTCCTCATCGACCACTGCGCGCAGCGCTACGAGGCGGCGTTTGAGGAGGCGATCGCCCGTCGCCGCGCGGCGAGCGGGCCCGCGCCCCGGCGCCTGGCGGCGCCGCGCGCCTTCGCGGAGGCGCACGCATGAAGATCCTCATCACGGGGGGCGCCGGCATGGTGGGCAGCTGCGCGGCGGAGTACTGGGCCGCGCGGGGCCATCAGGTGACCGTCCTCGACAACTTGATGCGCTCGCAGCTCTTCAAGTCGCACCGCGAGAGCGTGGAGTACACCTGGCGCGCCCTCAGCGGGCGCCCGGGGATCCGCCTCGTGAAGGGCGACGTCCGCAACGCGGCCGATATCCGCGACGCGCTGGGCGACGGCGTGGACGTCGTCCTCCACGCGGCCGGCCAGCCCGGGGTGGGGTATTCCATCGAGCGGCCGGAGGAGGACTTCTCGATCAACGCGCTCGGGACGCTGCAGGTGCTGGAGCTGACGCGGCAGCGCTCGCCGAAGGCGGTCGTCCTCTACTGCTCGACGAACAAGGTCTACGGGACGAACGTCGATGCGCTGCCGCTGGCCGAGCAGGAGCGCCGCTACGCCTTCGGGGACGGGTTTGCGGGGATCGCCGAGGCGTTCTCCGTGGACCGCGCCGGGCACACCCCCTACGGCGTCAGCAAGCTCACCGGCGAGCTCTACGTCCAGGACTACGCCCACACGTTCGGGATGCGGACCGGCGTGTTCCGCATGAGCTGCATCTACGGCACCCGGCAGTTCGGGTTCGAGGACCAGGGGTGGGTGGCCCACTTCACGATCGCGACGCTCTTCGGGCGGCCCCTGACCATTTACGGCGACGGCAAGCAGGTGCGCGATGTGCTCTATGTCGAGGACCTCGTGGAGGCCTACGACCGCTTCATCGCGAGCGACATCCAGCACGGGGTCTTCAACATCGGCGGCGGGCCGGGCCAGACCGCGTCCCTCCTGGAGCTGCTCGATCTCCTGGAGCAGTTGACCGGCAAGCGCTCGCCGGTGACGTTCACCGGCTGGCGGCCGAGCGACCAGAAGGTGTACATCTCTGATCTCACGCACATCGGGCGGGTGCTCCGCTGGCAGCCCCGGACCCCGTTCCGGGACGGCCTGGCCAGGCTCATCGAGTGGGTCCGCGCGAATCCAGGGCTCTTCGGCGCGGCATGACCATCCTCGTCACCGGCGCCACAGGGTTCACCCCGCCCCTCCACCCGCGATGACGGTCCTTGTGACTGGAGGGGCGGGGTTCATCGGCAGCCGGCTCGCGCGCCGGCTGAGCGAGGCGGGACACGCGGTGCGCATCCTCACGCGCCGCGCGGATCCCGGGCCCGGGCTGCGGGGCGTTCCCGTCGAGGTGGCGCGCGGGGATGTGGCTGATGCCGAGGCGGTCGAGCGCGCGGTGCGGGGAGCAGAGACCGTCTACCACCTGGCGGGCGCGTTCCAGGGCGTGAAAGCCACTGCAGAGTACCAGCGGACCAACGTCGAGGGCACGAGGCGCATGGTGGAAGCGGCCCTGCGGCACGGGGTGAAGCGGTTCGTGCATTGCAGCACGTGCGGGGTCCACGGCCCGGCGCGCAACGGGCCGATCGCGGAAGCGGCGCCGTTTCGCTACGCGCCGTGGAACGCCTACGAAACCAGCAAAGCGCAGGGCGAGCGGCTGGTCATGCAGGCCGCCCGCGAGCGGGGCCTTGCGGCGTCGGTCGCGCGCCCGGCGATCGTCTACGGCCCGGGCGACCGGCGGCTGCTGAAGCTGTTCACGGCGATCGCCACGCGGCGGTTTGTGCTGCTGGGCGACGGCCGGCCCGCGTATCACCTGGCGTACGTGGACGACGTGGTGGACGGGATGCTGTTGTGCGGCACCCGGCCGGAAGCGGTGGGGGAGGCGTTCCTGCTGGCCGGCGGGGCGTGCCCCACCGTCGGGGAGGTGGCGTCGCTGATCGCCCGGGCGCTTGGCGTGGCGCTGCCGGCGTGGCGGCTGCCTGCCGGTCCGTTCTACGCCGCGGGCGTGCTCTGCGAGCTGGCCTGCCGGCCGCTCGGGATCGAGCCGCCGCTCTCCCGACGCCGCGTGGAGTTCTTCACGAGCCACCGGATCTTCGACATCACCAAGGCGAAAGACCGCCTCGGATACGCGCCGCGGGTCAGCCCGGAGGAGGGCATCCGGCGCACCGCCCAGTGGTATCGGGACCAGGGGCTGCTGGATGGCTGAGCGGGGGCTCACCCAACGGCACATCCGGCTGCTGGGGGCATCGCTGCTGGCGGCGGAGCTGGCGCTGTGGTGGCTCCACGGCGCGACCGCGTCGTGGGCGGCGGGGCATCGGTGGTTTGACCTGGATGTCGAGGGATCCGTGCCGGTGTGGTTTTCCTCAGTCCAGCTCTTCTGCGTCGCAGGGGTCGCCGCTTCCTGCGCGTGGAAGGAGCGGCGCCGGGGTTGGTGGTGGCTGAGCGGCCTCTTCCTCTATCTCTCGGTGGATGAGACGGCCGGGTTCCATGAGGCCATCGGCGAGTGGCTCGGGCGTCGGATTGCGATTCCCGTCTTATTTCCGCAGGGTGGCGTCAAGGTGTGGCTGGCGGCGTTCTCCCCGCTGATCGCGTTTGCCGTGTGGTATGTCGGGAAGTTCCTCTCCAAGGATTTTCGAGGGAAGCTGGGGCCCCGGGTGCTGGCGTGGGCGGGGCTCGCCATCTGGCTTGAGGCGCTGGTGGTCGAGACCGGCTGGGTCTTTCGCGGGACCCCGCTCCCGGTCCTCGTCGGGTGGGAGGAGTTCCTGGAGATGGCCGGCGCCACCTGTTTTCTGATCGCGTTCCTGACGCACGCCGTGATGGCGAGGAAGAGACCTTCATGAGCGGAGCGCAGGCCGACGGCCCGTTGCGCGTGCTGTGGCTGGCCGACAAGCTGGGCTACGGCGACCGGCTGCACGGCGGCGGCCGCTACTACCTCATGGTCGTGCCGGCCCTGCGCGCGGCGCAGGTGGACGTCATCCCGGCGGTGCTGCGCTCCACCAACGGGCTGGCGGGCCAGTTCGCCGCGCAGGGTATCGCGCTGCGGCAGCTTCGCCGCGGGCGCTTCGACCCGCGCGCGCTCTGGGCGCTCATCCGCTGCATCCGACGCGAGCGCGTGGACGTGCTGCATGTGCACGGCTACGGGGCCACGCTGTTCGGGCGGCTGGCCGGCCGGCTGACGCGCACGCCGGTGATCGTGCATCAGCACGACGCCAGCGCCCGCGCGCCCTGGTACGGGCGGTGGCTGGACCGAGGCTTGAGCCCGCTGACGAGCCAGGCCGTCGCCGTCTCCGGCGCGGTGAAGGCGTTCTGCGTCCAGGAGCGCGGCCTCGACCCGGAGCGCGTCACCGTGCTGCCGAACGGCGTCCAGCCGGCCGCGCCCCCGACGCCGGAGGAGCTTGCGCAATGGCGCGCGGCGCTTCGGGTGCCGGCTCGTGCCAGGCTCGTCGGCTCGGCCACGCGGTTCTATCCGGTCAAAGGCGTCCGGTACCTGCTCGAGGCGATGCCGCAGGTGGTACAGGCGATCCCAGACGCGCATCTCGTGCTGTGGGGCGACGGGCCGGAGCGGGAGGCGTTTGAGGCGAGGGCGCGCGAGCTCGGCATCGCGGAGCGCATCCGGTTTGCTGGTTATCAGCCCGACGCGGCACGGCGCCTGGCGCTCCTGGACTGCTTCGCGCTGCCATCGCTCAGCGAGGGGTTCCCCTTCGTGCTCTTAGAGGCGCTGATCGCGGGGCGCCCGGTTGTCTCGACCCGCGTTGGCGGCATCCCGGAAGTCGTGCGGGACGGCGAAGTGGTGCTGGTGGAGCCGGCCAACGCCGACGCGCTGGCCTACGGCATCACGCGCGTGCTGAGCGATGCGGCGCTGGCCGAGCGGCTGCGGCGTGCCAGCCAGCGGGTCGTGGCACGCTTCACGGTGGCGCGCCACGTCGAGCGGCTGCGGCAGCTCTACGAGGGCGCTGTGGCAGGCGGGTCAGGAACGACCGCGATGGGGAGAGCCTGAGATGTTCAGGGCGATCGGCGAGCGCTATCGGAAGAATCGCTGGGATCTTCAGGGAGTGCTCCTGCGCCGCTACCCGGACTTCGTGCTGGACAAGGAGGCCGCGTCGCTGGAGACCGGCATCCCTGTCTTCGTCTTTCACGCGGTGGAGCGCGGGCGGCTGGAGAGCCAACTACGCTATCTCGCGGAGAACGGCTACTCGACGCTGCGCAGCGCTGATGAGCTTCTGGCGCGCCTGCGCGGGGAACAGGTGGCGATCCCGCGCTCGGTCCTGCTGACGTTCGACGACGGGCTGGAGAGCCTCTCCACCGCGGCGTTCCCGTTGCTGCGCGCCTACAACATGGCGGCGGTGGCGTTCATCGTCCCCGAATTCATCGGCCTGCCCGGCTTCTGCACGTGGGAGCAGCTTCGCGAGCTGCACGAATCGGGCGTCATCGACGCGCAGTCCCACACGCTGTTCCACCGCTCCGCGCCCCACTGGCCGCGCATCGTCCCCTGCCTGGACGCCGCCGAGCGCTGCCAAGCTGAGGCCCGGCGCTCCCCGTCGATGGCTGACGATTACCGTCTCGCGCGGGAGCGCATCGAGGACCGCTTACGCAAGCCGGTCCGCCACCTGGGCTACCCGGACTATGACGGCACGGCCGAGAGCGTGGCGGTGTCGCGCCAGACCGGCTACGTCAGCAACTTCTGGGGGCTGGTGCAGGGCCGCGGGGTGAACCAGCCGGGAGACGATTCGTTCCACACCGCGCGCCTGCTGGACGACTACATCTTCCGGCTGCCCGGGCGCGGGCGCCGCTCGCTGGCGTCGATCCTGGCGGACAAGTGGCGCGCCAACAGCGCGCGGCGGCTCCGCCTCCGCGCGGCTTGCGCCAGCCCCCCACCGGTGGCGACGTCATGAGCACGGCCCGGCAATTGGTCAAGAGCACCGGCTACCTGACCGCCTCGCGCTTCGCCGGCGACCTCATCTACTTCGTGTTCTACGTCATGCTCTCGCGCGCGTTCGGGCGGGAGGGGATCGGCGCCTACGCGTTCGCGCTGGAGCTGACGAGCACGCTGTTCATCGTGGCCGACTACGGGCTGAGCGTCTACCTCGTGCGGGAGCTGAGCCGCCGGCGCGAGCGGCTGCCGCAGTACCTGGGGACATTCCTCGCGTTGAAGCTGGCGTTCATGGGGCTCGCGGCGGCCGGGCTCGCCCTGCTGACGCCGGCGATGCGGCTGGATGCCCGTGCGCTCTCCGTGCTGGCGGTGATCGGCTGCGCCCAGGCGGTCTATTACGGCGGGGAGCTGTTCAAGGCCGCCTTCGCGGCGCATGAGCGGCTCAGCCAGGTGGCGTTCGCGGAGCTCCTCTATAAAGGCGGCGTGTTCCTGCTGGGGAGCCTCTTCCTTGCCTGGCGGTGGCCGCTGGAGCGGGTGCTGGGGGCCTTCCTGCTGAGCGCGGTCGCGTACCTTTCGGTGCTGCTGGTCCTGGCAAGGGTGCGCCTGGGGCTTGCGCCGTCGCTGCGGTGGGACGCGGCGATCGCGCGCGAGGCGCTCCGGGGGGCGCTGCCGTTTTTCCTCTCTGCGCTGCTGATGGACCTCCACTTCAGCGCCGCCGTCATCCTGACCAGGCTGCTGCACGGCGAGGCGGCCTGCGGCGTGTTCTCCGTCGCCGGCAAGCTGCTCTCCGCCTTCAGCGTGGCGGTCCTCTTCTACCGCGTGTCGCTCTTTCCCGCGCTCTCGCGATTGCACCACGAATCCCGCGAGGAGTACCGCCACCTGTACCGGAGCTCGTTCAAGTACCTCTTCCTCGTCTTCGTGCCGGCGGCGGCCTTCGCCGGGCTGGCCGCGCCGTCGATCATCCACACCGTCTTCGGCCGCGAGTTCGACGGTTCGATCGCGGTCCTGCGGGTCTTGAGCCCGGTGGTGCTCCTGCTCGCCCTGCGGCACCTGCTGGTGGCGACGCTGGGCTCGATCCACGCGCAGGGGCGGCTGGTGCGCTATCAGGGGCTGGGCGTGCTGACCGGCCTGGCCGCGGGCGTTGCGCTGATCCCCAGATGGCAGGCGGTCGGCGCCGCGGCGGCCTATGGGCTGGCGGAGCTTGTCGTCGTCGCCTGCGCCGCCCGCTACGCCTCCAGGGCGGTGGAGCCCGTGGCCTGGGCCCGGCTGCTGCAGAAGCCGCTCCTCGCGGCGGCGGCGATGGGCGCGGTCATTCTGCTCATGAACGGCGCATCGCTCGCAGTCGTGTTCCCGGCGGCCGTCGCAAGCTGCCTGGCCGCGCTGCTTGTGACCGGCGGGCTCCGGAAGGAAGAGATGGTTTTTGTGAGGGACGCGCTGCGTCCCGGCCTGCGAGGGGCCTATTCATGAGCCGGAAGCCGACCAGGGCATCGGGGGCCGTGCGCGGCAGCGCCCGCCTGGCGCGTGGGCTGGCGTCCGCCGGGGCTCTGTGCGTCCTGGTGGCCTTCGGCCTCAGCGTGAGCTGGGTGGAGCGGACCTTCACGGCGGATGGCTGGGTGCCGCCGCTGATCGCCGAGGGAATCGAGCGGACGCAGTGGGGGCTGCTCTTCGCTGGGGCGGCCTGCCTTATCCTCGCCGGCGCCATGTCCCGGCGCGGATGGGCGCTGGCGTCGGCGGCGGCGCTGAGCCTCGGCGCGGGCGCGGCGTTCGCCAACGCGTTCTACCCGCGCCACCTCCTGTTTCAGCCGAAGCGGCTGGCCGCGGTGGCGCTGGGACAGGAGCTCCTGCTGCGGGATTTCACGCCGCAGCCTACGCTGCGGGTCGCCTCGCATGAGGTGCTGCGGGCGCGCTACCCGGCGATCAACATCCATGCGCACTTCAGCTACCCCGGCCTAGACACGGTGAAGAGCGCTGAGGAGCTGGTCGCCGTCATGGACGCCTGCAATGTGGCGCAGGCGGTCGACTTGGACGGCGGGGTAGAAGAGGCTCTGCAGCAGGAGCTGGACCGGTACGCGCGCAAGGCGCCGGAACGGCTCGTCGTGTTCGCGCACATCTGGTTCGGCGAAGAGTTCTCCGGCCCGGCCTATTTCCAGAAGTTGGTTGGGAGCCTTGATGAGGCCGCGCGGTCGGGCGCTGCGGGCATCAAGATTTGGAAGAACCTCGGCTTGCAGTCGCGGGACAAGACGGGGCAGGTTGTCCCCGTGGACGACCTGCGCCTGGAGCCGCTGTGGCGGAAGGCTGCGGCGCTGAAACTGCCAATCCTGATTCATGTGGCAGATCCTGAGCCGTTCTTCCATCCGGCCGACGCACGAAACGAGCGCTACGAGGAGCTGGCCAACGCGCTCACCGGCGTCATCTTCTCGTTCGCCCATCCGCGCTACCCGCGGCCCTCGCGGATCTATGCGCAGCTCGAGCGGGTGCTGGAGCGGCATCGCGATGTCCCGTTCATCGGGGCGCACATGCTGGTGCTAGGGAATGACCTGGAAACGCTCGGGGCGATGCTGGACCGCCATCCGAACCTGTACGTGGACACCGCGGCGATGGCCCACGAACTGGGGCGGCAGCCCCGCGCGGCGCGCGCGTTCTTCCTGAAGTACGAGGACCGCATCCTCTTCGGCACCGACGGCAACCCGGACGAGGTGATCTACCGGCAGTACTTCAGGTTCCTGGAGACCGCGGATGAGTATTTCGACTATCCGGGCTGGCCTCAGTACAACCCCGGCCGCTGGAAGATCTACGGCCTGGACCTGCCGGACGACGTCCTGCGCAAGGTCTACCGCGACAACGCAGCCAGGCTGCTTAAACGGCGCGAGCCAGACCCCGGCAGGGCGCAGCGATGACGGCGGCCTCCTCGGCGAAGCGCCCACTGGTCGCCATTGCCTTGCTGAGCCTCGGGCTGAACCTCTGGGGGATCGATTGGGGCTTGCCGCAGCGGTGGCACCCGGACGAAATCGTCGGGCGGGCGGAGCAGATGTTCGGGGACCGGACGCTGAACCATCGCTATTTTGCGTACGGGGCGCTGCACTACTACGAGGTGATGGCGGGAGCCATCCTGCCGGTGCGGGTCGCGCAGAAGCTCATCGGCCGGTTCAACACCACGTTTGAGGACGCCCTGGTGACGCTGCTGGCCCGCCTGCTGTCGGTCCTGCTGGCCGTGGGGATTGTCGTGTGCGTGTCCCTGATCGGCACGACCCTGTTCAGCCAGCGGGCGGGGTTCTGGGGCGCGCTGTTTCTCGCCCTCTCGATGGGCGTTGTGAACCTGGCCCATTTCGCGACGACCGAGATCCCCTCGGTATTCTGGTTCACCCTCTCCTGCCTGATGAGCGCCTACGCGCTGAGGCGCCGCGCGCTGCGCTGGTACCTGCTCGCCGGCCTCTGCGCCGGCCTCTCGGCGGCGGTCAAATACATCGGAGGGCTGTCGTTGCTCCCGCTGGTGGCGGCCCATGCGCTGGCCGATGAGCGGCGCCCGTGGCGCTGGCTGCTGGGCGGGGTCGCCATGTCAGGGGTGGGCTTTCTCATCGGGAACCCCGTGACGCTGTTGGCCTTCCCGGAGTTTCTCGAGGGGTTTGTGAAGGAAGGCGCCTACAACACCGCGCGCGGGGAAGGACGGGTGCCGCGGGCGTTTGCGCCGCTCATCACGCACCGGCTGGTCCAGGCGCTCGGCCTCCCGCTGTGCCTGTTCAGCCTCGCGGGCCTGGCGTACAGCCTGTGGCTGGCGAGGGCCCGCGGGCACCGCGCGGCGGTGGCGCTGGTCTGGGCGATGGCGCTGCCGCACTATCTCGTGATGGGGATGCAGTACGAACAAACGATGCGCTACATCGTGCCCATCGTGCCCGCGCTGCTGGTGCTGGCCGGCAAGCTGGCGGCGGACTGGCTCGCTGCGCGGACGCGATGGATCCGGGCGGCGGCAGGGGGGGTCATGGCGGCCGTCCTCGGCTATTCCTCGCTGTATACGATCGCGGCGGACCTCTCGTTCACCAGGGACAGCCGATACCTGGCGCGGGAGTGGGTGCTGCGCCATGTGCCCGAGGGCGCATCGATTGAGATGACGGCCTATGGACCGGAGCTGCCTCGCGGCCGCTACCGGGTCGCCCAACGGCCCATCAATCGGTCGCCCGAGGCGGCGGCGGAGGCCAACGTGGTGAAACAGAAACCGCTCTATCGCGCCATGCAGCGCTGGCTCTCCACGCTCAGCCCCAAGACCGCAGGACCCAGCGCCGATGGGAACCGCGAGGGGTACACGACGTGGTACGAGCGGGAGATCCGCAAGAGTCACGAGGCGGTTCAAACGTTCGACCTGGGCCTGCGAGGACTTGAGGAGCGCCGCCCGGACTACCTGATCATCAGCCGCCTGTACACCCTGCCCCTGCTCAAGAAGGCCGGCCCCGCCGACCCGGAGCGGCAATTGGTCGAAGCGCTCCTTGCCGGGCGCACACCGTATCAGCAGGTCGCCAAGTTTCGGTACCGTCTGCTCCCTGGGGTCGAACCGGTGGCGGAATTCGTCAACGGCACCGTGACGGTCTTTGCCCACGCGGGCGCCCCGAGGAACGATTGACCATGCGTTGCTCGGCGGTCATCCCGGTCTCCCAGGAGGTCCAGGGCG
>CAZKXY010000020.1:0-4183 GCA_964556925.1 uncultured Planctomycetales bacterium
AAATACCAACGGACAGTACCGAGGCAAGGGACTCCTCACTTGAATCAGCGTGGTGAAGAACTCCTGCTCATTAAGACGGAGTGCGCGTGCCGCCTCTCGGTACTCTGCCTCTTCCTGCAGCTCGACGACCTCACACAAGCCTTCGTCCCTTGCTTGACGCAATAAAGCAAGGGTCTCTGCTGGCAGTTGGGATTCGCTCCTCTCTTGCACGACGACATCGCCTCTGGCCTTCGACTGTGGCATGTCCAATCGCGTGCGCGGGACATAGACCCGAAACACTCGCGGGATGACGCGACGACCATCCGGGGTGCGCACGCGCAACGCGGCAAGGTAATTCCTGACGATGCGAGACACGGGTGCGATACCCCGGATATGGGCCGGCTGCCCCTGCCATTCGCCCTGAAATCCCATCACTAACTGAACGTGGGTGAACGGCACAGGCTCACTGGCAGGTTGGTCCCCCTGCACTCCCTTCACCTCCTCTGGCTCCGGTCTTGCCGGAGTCATGCCGCCACCGAGGACCGGTGGCGCGGCGGTTGTTGGCTCGAACCGCTGCCACATCCCGTTCAGGAACACCTCGCGGCCTGCTGGCCCATCGAGGGACCGGACGTTGAGCCCGGGCCTGACGGCGGTGTGTTCCCAGACCAGCGTTAGACGGTAGGAGGTCCCGGCAACCGTGAGGGTGCGACTGAGCGTCTGGGGAGGATCTGCCTGAAGCTGTCCGAGATCTTCCTCAGAGATCGCAAGCTCGGCTCGCCGGTCCCTATCCTCGGTCAGCCCGATGCTGTGCTCGGCCACGCGATCAAGGTAGCCAACACGGATGAGCGCGTTGGCTGCCGGCGCGTCATCGGGGAGCGGACTGCGGGAATCAACTGGGGCGGCCATCTCGAATGCGGCGCCGGCGGCGGGCGGCGCGGCGGCGCGGGCCTGGGCGAGTTGGGTCTCGACGTGGAGGCGGTAGCCGTCGTAGCTGTCGGCGTCCAGGTTCGTCTGATCTCCATAGCGCTCATGAAAGTCCTGCACGCGAACGGCCAGCGCGGCCGGGAGAGGGGCTTCAGGTGGCAGGCGATCCAGCTCGCCTTTGAGCGGGTGGAACTCCTCCAAGATGCCGAGGAGCTCCTGCCAGATCGGGAGCGCCTCCGCGTAGCGCTGCGCGTGCATCAGCTGATCCGCTTCCTCCATCCGGCCTTCGATCTGCCGGCTGCCGGTCCAGCCCACGCGGGGTTTCCGGCGGCCGTGCGGGTCGCGGCGCGTGTTCTCCAGGGCCTCCAGGCGGGCTTCAACTTCCCTGGTCAACTCCACAGGCAAGTTATAGAGTCGGCTGACGACGGTCTGCAAAACCTCCGGCTGGGTTTCCTGCTGGAGGGCATCGCGAAACCGCCGCCGGTAGGTGGACTTGGGGCGAAGGCCGGGCACCTGGCGATCTTCGTTCCAGGCGGCGGCCGCGTACCACAGCCCCTGCGTCCGCAAGCCCGGATCCGGAGACTGCAGCAACGCCCGCAGCATGGCCCCCCAGGCGGCGGTAATCTGAGGATCCCGGCGCCGCTGGAGGCGTTCGGTGTATCGAAGGCGCCGCCGCCCGCTCAGCGAGAGCTCCCCGGCGTTGATCGACCCCGCCAGGGCATGGACGGCGCGCCAGCCCTTCCGCTGGATTGCAAAGAGCTGCCACGTCAGGTCGTGGTCTCGGACCGGATCGCCCAGTTCCTTTGAGAAGAGCTGCGCGATGAACTGGCTCTCCCGCAGGTAGCATCGGTGCTCCGCGAGCAGCCCCGATGGCGGCTCACCTCCTCTGGCAAGCCACGGGTGGCGAAGTGGCTGGGTCCACATCGGATCCCTGAAGGGGGACCAATGCGGATCATCGGCAAGCGCATGGTGGGTGTCCTCATGGATCAGCGTCGCCGCCAGCCCTGCAGCGCTTCGCTGCGTCAGCCGCATCCCCACTTCAACCTCGATGCGATGTCCGGGCTGATGTACATGCGACAACCCGGCCGCCTTCCAGATGCCGGGCCGCGCGATGATGAGCCGGATATGCTGGAGCGGCCGCTTCCAGCCGCTTGCGCGGATGAGCCTGGCGGCCTCATCGAGCTTGGCCCGCTCCGGTTCCGTGATTCCTTCCGCCTGCACCAGGATGGGAAATTCCGCCAGATAGGTGCAGGTGGAGGCGCCTTTCCACCGCGGGACGGATGCCAGCGCCTCCTCCAGGTGCCGCCCCAACCGCTCGACCTTGTGGCGCCCCGGTCGCCTCGCCAGATGCGACATCCGCTCAAACGCCTCCTCCAGCTCGGTGGAGAGGATGGCATTCGTCTCCTGGCCGTTATACCGGAGGAGGGGCTCAGCCAGCCCCGTCATGTACTGATCAAACAGCTTCGGGGAGGTGGCCAGACCCCTGGCGATTGCAGAGATCCGACGGAACCCTTTCATGGCGCGCCGGCGGTCCTTGAATGCCCCGGAGCGAGGACCAGCGGCCTTGGCCGCCGCGGTGAACTCAGCTTGCTTCGCTCGAACCTGGCCGTGGAGCCTTGCCACCCGCTCCAGCCGCTCAGCGGTGGGGGCGTCAACCCGCTTCAGCCCGGCCAGGATGAGGAAGGGCGCGCCGAGCGGCTGCAGGGCCAGCAACACCGTCAGGGTGACGACCTGGAAGACGCGGGAGGACGGGACGGGTTCGAGGAGCGGCTTGAGGAAGCCTGCGAGGCGCCCGCGCCATGGCGGCGCCGGCCGGCGGAATCGCCCCCATAACTCCTGCAGCCAGTGCGGGGTGCCAAACATCCAGCGGTAGATCAGCACCCCGCTCAGGAGCGTCCCAGCGCCCAGGACCGCCCATCCGAGCCATGGGTTGAGCAACGCCACCCCATGGACGACCGCGCCGAAGCCGACCAGCGGCAGAATCAGCTCCTTATACTGGCCGGAGGTTCTGCCTGAGGAGCCGACCCTGAGCGGGGTGATACCGGACGCGGCTTGACGCTGCTGTGGCTTGACGGGCTCTTGCTTCAATGCTACACTTGTCGACGGTGAATCCGATGTCCCATACGTACCCGACCGTCCTGCACTGCTACGTTCGTCCGGAAGGCGACTCCTACCTGGCGTTCTGCCTCGAGCTGGGCCTCTGTGATCGCGGGGAGACGTTAGAGGCTGCGAAGGCGTCGCTGGAGGAAGATATTGCGGGGTACTTGGAGTCGCTGACGCCGGAGAATTTGGCTGGGCTCTTTCCCCGGCCGGCCTCGTGGGAGGTCTATCTTGACTACTACCGCGTCCGGTGCCTGGTGGTGTGGTCGCATCGCTTCCATCAGCTTGCCCAACGCTGGGCGGTGTTTGTCGAGCCCCTCGTGCTGACGCCCCGCTTGGCGCATGGGGCAGTTCGTTCTTAGCCAGCGAGAGTTCGTCCGCATCTTGCGAGCCCACGGATTCAGCCCCACCTCCCAACGCGGGTCCCACCAGTTCTGGGAGCGGCCCGGCTTCAAGGTGACGGTGGACGTCAAGTACACTGAGTACAACGGCTGGCTGCTGAACTCGATGATCCACCAGTCCGGCCTGCCAAAAGCCCTCTTTCGCCAACGCTGACCTGCCGAGTTCCTCCGTCGGCTGCCTCACCGAGCCCGCTTCTCCATCCGTCCTGCCACTCATTCCGCTTATAATCGGACCCATCGCGAGGAGGGTGCCGTCGGACGCGTCGAACTGCAGCGCGGCGCCGGTGGCCGCCGTGAGGATGATCTTGCCGCCCACGTAGGCGAGCGCGATGCCGGCCTGGACCAGGTGCGGGTTGCGCTGCGCCCAGGCGATGAAGGGTTCGAGCCGGTCGTGGCCCCTCTTGGCAAGATCATGGAGATACGACGCCACGTACTTGGCGAGGGTGGCGTCGTGGACGGTGGGGCGGCGTGTGTCCTCGGGCTGATCCGGCGCGCCGATGACGGGAGGCTCGCCGGCTTCGCCGATGAAGACCGGCGTGTCAGGGTCGCTGCTGATGACCGTCTGCAGCGCCATCGCATCCAGCTTACGCAGCAGCTCCTCAATCGGGGGCAGCGTGACCTGGAGGCGCTCGCGGTAGCGGGTCTCGTCGAAGGCGCCGTCGGCGGCCGGGCTGATGACGGCATAGGCGACGTCCTGCGCTTTGAGGCGCGCGGTGATGGCTGGGGTGTGGAACCCGCCGGCGATGAGCATGGTGGCTCGGGGCTGCGGGCTCGGGGCT
>CAZKXY010000020.1:4283-20879 GCA_964556925.1 uncultured Planctomycetales bacterium
GGGCTCGGGGCTCGTCGGTCGAGGAGCGCGAGGGTGTTGCGGACGAGCGCTTCGTCGCGCCGGTGCGCGAGCTCATAGAACCGCTCGTGGGTGGGCAGCGCGTCGATGAGCGCGGCCAATTGTCCCGGCGTCACAGGCGATTGGCGCAGAAGCAGCCGCAGCTCCGCGGCGAGCTGATCCGCCGTCAACCCTGAGCGACTGGCCTGGTACTGATGCCAGCCGCTGGGCGAGAGGTGGATATGGATCAGCTCATCGAGCCGTTGGAGCTGCCTGAGCAGCTTCGCCAAGATCCGCTGCTGCTTGGTGCGCCAGGCCGCCTCTTCGAGCAGCTGCTCCAGCGCGTCGAGCTCGTCGGTCAAGGCGGGCGCGCGGACCTGCTGGAAGGCGCGCAGGTACGCGAGGTAGCGGCGCAGCGCCTGGTAAGGCGGGCGGCGCAGCGGGGCGCCGACTGAGAACGCGGCGAGCAGCCGCAGTGTATCTTTGGCATCCGCGAGCCAGGGCGGATCGGCCAGGGGTTGGACCTCGTGCCCCTTGGCGAGGCGCGCCAGCTCGAGGGTGAAGCGCTCGGTCGCGGCCTCGTCGTCCTTGGCGGTCTTGGCGAGCGCGGCGAGGCGCTGCTGCTCATCCGGAGACAGCATGGGGCGGAGCGCCTCCAGCAACCGGTCGCGGTCGGCTTCAACCTCGCGCATGTCCAGCGTCGGGTAGAGCGCATACATCCGCTCGAGCGCCAACAGGTGCGGAAAGGCCTCCAGCCGGATTCTCGGCAGCCTGGCCACGCGCATGAGCTCCTGGAAGTACGGTTTGAACGCCTCAGCGTCATTCGCGTAGGCATCCTTAAGGTCGATGAGCCGAAACAGCGGCCGAGGCCAGATCGCCTTTCGCAGCGGCAGCAGCGCCTCGCGAAGGCGCGCGATCGTCGCCTCCGCCTCGGCCTGCCGTGTCGCGCCCTGCTGATACGTCTTGAGGTGCTCGAGGTAGGCGGCTTCGTCCTCCACGCCCCACAAGGTCACGGCGCCGGGATGGGTGATCGCGTAGAGCTCAGCGCCGGTGAACAGGCCCTCCTCCAGGAACAGCCGCGCGATGCGCGCGGTGGTGGGAGGATCCGGAAAGTCCGAGTAGAGCGTGGTGTCGCAGAGGCCGGAGGCGCCTTCGAGCGCCACGAGGCCGATGCCGAGCCGATCGCGGACATGGCCGACGAGCTCGCCGAGATGGCGCTGGGCTGCGGGGTGCGTGTGCAGGTCCTGCAGATGGATGACGAGCGCGCGGGGCGTCTTCCCGTCCGGCTGCCAGGTGTCGACGACGCGACCCAGCGAGGCCGGCACCGTCAGGGTGGAGAGATCGAGCGCGGCGAGGTCCGCCATCCCCTCGCCGGCCTGCGACGCCGGAAGCGCGGGGCGCGCGAAGACCGCCGGCGCCGGCAGGCTGCTCACGGCCAACGTAGCCGCCAGTACCACCGAGAGAGAACGTCTCCCCTTGCCGGGTCCGCTCATGAGGCCAGAAAATGGATATGATGCGACATCTTACCCAAAGTATACCTGAGGGTTACGATGACCGAGAAGGCTGGAGTCGATCCAACAATTGCCGTGCGGTGAGGATGGGGATCGAGCGGAACTGCTTCAAGGTAAGCAGATGGCGATCGCCGCTCACCACGACATCGGCTCGTCCGTCAAGCGCGCAGGCAAGGAATTTGTTGTCCGCAGGATCGATGACGACCGCATCGACGCGACTGGTGACTCTGACGAGCTCAGCGTAGGGCCGGAGGTCTCGCTCAAGAAGCTGCTTGATGTCTTCCGCGGTCAATTGGAATTTGGGGTAGGTCAGCACCCGCAGGTACTCGTCGAAAATGTCTGAAGAGATCAGCAGCCGACAGCGCCCTTGCTGCCAGGCGTCCACAAGAGGCTGCAAGCGACTTCCCGGCAGCGCGATGGACACCAAGACGTTGGTGTCCAGCACCACCCGAATCACCGCTTGGCCCGCCGTGGCTTAGGCGCGGAGCCGACGTGCTGGCGTGCCCAGCTGACCGCCTCGGTGATCTCCCGGCGGGTGATCCCGATGCGCGCGAAGTGTCGTCTGAGCTCAGCAAAGCTCGTGATCGGGGCGTGACCCGAGAGCCGAATCGGCGTCAGCACAAGGGCACCGCCCCGCAAGTCAGCCAGGAAATACTCCTGGTCGACCCAGCCGGCCTGTTCCAGGAAACGCTTCGGGAGCGTGACCTGATGGGCTCGAGTTAGTTTGACCGGAATCGCCATGGGGCCTCCTGTGCTACAAGGCTAACACGTCCAGAATTACTTTGTCAAGTAATTTACTTATTTTGGGGAAATCCGGCGGGGGCTGAACCGCTGGGGAGGACGCTGGTGGGACGATCCGGGCCGCGGACGGAGCAATCCAGCGGGTACAGATACATCGGCACAAGCCTCGCCGGGTCATCCTGCTCGCCCTTGAGGACCCGTTGCCGCCCGAGCCGGGCGAGCGTGGCGGCGCGCGGCAGCCACAGCTCGGGCTCAGCGAACCGCGCGTGAGGACAGTGCGCCAGGATGCGGTCGCGATACAGGCCGGCGCCGTCGCCGAGAAAGACCGCCGGCTCTGTGACGCGCGCGAGCAGCTCCTCGGCTGGTCCGAGGAGGTAGTCGGTCTGCCTGACGGCCGCCGCGCCGTCCACGCGATAGCTTGCGAGGTAGACGTTGCGCTGCTTGGCGTCCAGCAGCGGGCAGACCAACCCGGAGGCGAACGGGAGGTTGGCGGCCAGCGCATCCAGTGAGGCGACGCCAATCAGGGGTTTCTTCGATGGAAACGCCAGCGCCTTCGCGAACGCCAGACCGATGCGCAGCCCGGTGAACGAGCCCGGGCCGATATCCACCACGATCGCGTCAAGCTGCGGCAAGGTCGCCCCGCCCGCCCGCAGGGTGCGGCGGACCGCCTCGGGCAACTCCACCGCGTGCGGGTAGTCGGCGAGCAGCTCGTAGGAGGCGAGCAGCCGTTCCTCCTCGAGCAGCGCCACGCCCAGTTGCCGCGCGGAGGTTTCAATCGCCAGCAGCTTCATGGTGAGCGTCGCCCAGGTTGACGGTCAG
This sequence comes from uncultured Planctomycetales bacterium, assembly GCA_964556925.1. Taxonomy (GTDB): domain Bacteria; phylum Omnitrophota; class Gorgyraeia; order Aquiviventales; family Aquiviventaceae; genus CAZKXY01. Next base: position 7,352 of record CAZKXY010000020.1, read on the forward strand.
CGCGTCGGCCCGCGCGCCGTGCGGGATGAGGGTGAGCCGTCGGCGGTTCGTGCTGACGTGCTCCAGGCGCACCTCCAGGTGGTCATCAGGCAGCAGCCCCTCGAAGCGCTCGGCCCACTCGATCAGCGTGATCTTGGCGGGGGAAACGATCAGCTCCATGTCGAGCCAGGCTGCGGCCGGCGCGCCGGAGAGCCGGTAGCCGTCGACATGCGCCACCGTCGCGTCGCCGCTTGGCCCGGCCCCAACGGCGGACGGGACAGGATACTCGCGCACCAGGACGAACGTCGGGCTCTTGACGACGGCCGGATCCAGCCCCAGACCTTTCGCGATCCCTTGGATGAGTGTGGTCTTGCCGGTGCCCAGCTCGCCGCGCAGCGCCACGACATCGCCCGGGCGCAGCCGCCGGCCCAGGCGCTCGCCGAACGCCTGCGTCTCCTCGACTGACCTGCTGATCATCTGCGGAAACAGTTTTCAGAAGTGGCGGAAGCCGCGCGGGATCAGCGGCGTCACGCGGCCATCCGGCTGCACAAGTTCCACCCCCACGCCGCGCCGGGCCGCTGCCCCGATCTGCGTCACCGGCACATCGCCCAGCCGCACCGGCACCCGCGCGGCATCGCGAGGGCCGACGGCAAACAGCAGCTCGAAATCTTCCCCGTCCATGAGGGCGTGCCACAGCCCCGACGAAAGGTGTCTGACACCTTTCAAAGCGGGAAAGGTGTCTGACACCTTTTGGGGGACGGTTTGGGCCTCGAGGCGGAGGACGACGCGGCTGGCGCGGCTCATCTGCCAGAGGTCGGACGCGAGGCCGTCCGACAGATCGATCATCGCGCGCACGCGGACGCGCCTGATCAGGCGCTGGGCCTCGGCCAGCCGGGGCGTAAACCGCGCGTGGCGGCCGCTTGCGTACGAGCCGCCGAGCCGGCCGGTGACGAACAGCTGATCGCCGACCCGCGCGCCGCTGCGCAGGGTCAGCTGCTGCGGCCGCACCGTGCCCAGGATCGCGACGTCAACCACGACCTGCGGCGCGCGCACCGTGTCGCCTCCAACGAGCGACACGCCGAACCGTCGCGCGCAACGCGACAGCCCGCTCGCAAGCCCGTCCACGAACCGCACCGGTGTTGCGCGCGGCAGGCCCACCGACGCGACCGCCCAGCGCGGGATGCCGCCCATCGCCGCGATGTCGCTCACGTTGCAGGCCAGCGCCTTCCAGCCGATCCACTCGGCCGGCACGAGCCTGCGCCGGAAATGGATCCCCTCCACCAGCATATCGCTGGCGAACAGCAGCCGCTCGCCCCGGCCACCTGCCCCCCTGGCGGGGGATCGAAGGACCGCCGCATCATCCCCAATGCCGACGAGGACCGAGGACGTCCCCCGGCCGACGCGCCGCCTCACGCGGTCGATGATCCCCCGCTCGCCGATCGTGCGAACCGTGGAGCTCATCCCCCCACCCCTCGTGGAAAAGTGCCAGGCACTTTTCCACAGGCTGGCAAAAATTCGAACCGGCGAAGTGCCTGGCACTTTTTCGGCATGTCAGGCCGCCAGCAGCAGCTGCCTGAAGACGAGCGCCACGCTCATCAAGATGGTGTTGTGCAGGACGTGCACCGACAGCGGCGCGAGGATCGAGCCGGTGCGCTCATACAGGTTGGCGAAGAGGCAGCCCAGGATGAGGATCGGCACGAAGCCGACCGCGTTGGTGTGCAGCAGCGCGAAGGCCGCGCCGCTGACGAGCGTCGCCGCCGCCCGGGAGGCCTTCCGGCGGACCGCCGCGTAGAGCACCCCGCGGAAGAACAGCTCCTCGGCGATGGGCCCCACGACGCACGCCAGCAGGATCGTCAACCAGAGCACCGACGGCCGCTGGGAGCGAAAGAGCAGCTCTTGGATCGGCTCAATCGGCGGACGCCATCCCAGCCGCCGGAACGCCTCGGTGATCAGCGTGAGGAGGAGAACGACCCACGGGAATAGCATCACGTAGGCCCGCACGCTGGTGCCAACCGAAGCCCAGGGTCGTCGAGCCGGCAGCCCGAACGCCCTCCACCAGGGCGAGGTCCCCTTGCCGGCCGCGAAGCTGACAATCATGAGGATGACGAAGCCATCCAGCCAGAGCATCGAGAGCGTCGCCCACAGGTGCGGGTCGGCGGCCAGCCCCGGCGGCAGCGCCGCACGCGTGAACGGCAGCACGCCGGCCACCAGCACCGCGAGGAGGGCGGTGCGCCAGAGCTCGCCCCACGACCACGCCGGGATGCGCCGCGAGGCGGCCGACCAGAACGCGCGCACCTGCCCGCTCCACAGCGTCCAAAACGTCAAGGCGATGCCGAAGACCGCCAGGCCGAGCAGCAGCAGGCTCACGACCGAAAACGCCAGCATCAAGCGCGGCTGCTGGGTGAGGAGCCGTTCCATGGCGCCCCAATCCAGCGCCTTCGGCCACCACTCCGCGTCGAGGGCGCGCTGGGGTACCTCGTGGCCCGTGAACGGATCCACCCATCGAATCGTGATCGCGCGGGAATACAGGACGAAGACGGCCAGGCTAAACATGCCGTAGAGCGCTCGGCCGCGTAACAGCCGTTGGACCAAGGAGGGGACGCTTCGCGTGTCCATTAGGGTGACCTCGGCAGCCTCGCCGTGTCCCCGGAAGAGGCAGATGCGCGCGGAAAGAGGACCGGATGCGGCCCGAGGCGCTGGGCGGGCGAACAACCCGGCCACGTCCGCGCGTCCTCCAGCCGGCGGGGCCGTGCCCCGCAGCCCAACTGTTGCCACATCGCCTCCGCCACCGACGGCATGAACGGCTCCAACACGATCGCCACCATCCGGATCACCTCGGCGAGGATCGCCAGCACGCTGTGCAGGCGCGCGGCCTGATCGGCGTGCTTCGCCAACCGCCAGGGGGCGGCGGTCTCGACATACCGGTTGGCCTGCGAGACCACGCGCATGATCGCCTCCAGCGCCGCGGAGAACTCCAGCCGGCTCATGGCCTCATCGAGCGCCGGCGCCAGGGCGAGGGCGGCCTGGCGCAACGGCTCATCCTCCACGGCGCAGCCCACCGGCGCCAGCGACGGGATGGCGCCTTGGCCGTACCGCTCAAGCATCGAACAGGTCCGGTTGACGAGGTTGCCAAGATCGTTCGCCAGATCCGCCTCGAACCGCTTGAGGAGCGCGTCCTCCGAGAAGCTGCCGTCCTGCCCGAACGGCACCTCGCGCAGCAAAAAGTAGCGGTAGATGTCCGCCGCGTGCGGCTGGCCTTTGAAGAGCTGCGAGACGACCACGGTCGGGTCCACAATGTTCCCGAGCGACTTCGACATCTTCTGCTCGCCGATCTTCCACCAGCCGTGCGCGAAGATGAGCCGAGGCGGGCTGACGCCGAGCGCCCGCAGGATGATCGGCCAGTAGAGCGCATGGTGCCGCAGGATGTCTTTCCCGATCAGATGGATGGCGCCGCCCGAGCCCTCCCAGTAGTGGCGGAACCGCTCGCCGCTGGGCCAGCCCAGCGCGCTGATGTAATTCATGAGCGCATCGAACCACACGTAGGTGACGTGCCCGGGGCTGAACGGCACCTCGATGCCCCACGGCACGCGATCCTTGGGGCGCGTGAGGCACAGATCGGGCAGCGGCTGCTCGAGCAGCGCGAGCACTTCATTGCGCCGCTCCGCCGGGAGGATGAACCCGTCGCGATCGCGAAGTGCGCTCCGCAGCCACTCCCGGTGCTCGTCCAGGCGCAGGAAGTAATCCTCCTCTTCCACCTGGTTGACCGGGCGCTGGCAGGTGAGGCACAGCGGGCGTGCCGGATCGATCTCGCTCAGCCCAAAGCTCGTCTCGCACGGCACGCAGTACCAAAACCGGTAGGCGCCGAGCGTCAGTTGCGGCTTCAGGCGCGTGAGTGCCTCCTGCACGATGGCCTCGTGTGCCGGGTCGGTCGTGCGGATGAAGTGATCGTAGCGGATGTCCAAGGTCCGCCAGAGCGCGCGGAACGTCTCCGAGGCCTGGTCGGCGAACGCCTTCGGGGACAGGCCCTTGGCGGAGGCCGCCTGCGCGATCTTCTCCCCATGCTCGTCGGTGCCGGTCAGGAAAAAGACGTCATCCCCGCGCAACCGATGGTACCGGGCGAGGCAGTCGGCCGCGATCTCGGTGTACGAGTGGCCGATGTGCGGCGCCGCATTCACGTAATAGAGGGGGGTTGTCAAATAGATTGTAGACATCACAACGTACGGGACATGTCTATTTTCCTGGCGGTTGGCTTGGGAAACTAGAAGTGTCCCGCCCACTATACATGCAGGCTCAGCCACTTCTCGCGCGCGAGCGACGCCACGAGCCGGGGGCTGACGAACTGCTCGAGCGAGTCGCGCAGCGCGACCAGCTCGAAGGCGGCCTCGATGCAGCGGCCGGCGTCGAGGCGCTGCGCCTGGCGGCGGAGGGCCGCCGCGTGCGATCCATGCGCGACGGCCGAGGGATCGGCCAGGGCCGCCACGGCCACATCCCGCAGCCAGGCCATCAGCCCGTCCAGTAGATGGGCGACCTCCTGACGGGTCTCCGGCATCGGCTGCGTCAGCCACGCCACCGGCTGCTCGTCGGCCAGCCGGGCGAGCAGCTGCTGGTGGCTCGCCCATCGGTCCAGCAACTCGATCGCGGACACCACGCTGCCGCCGGAGAGCCTGGCCACCGCCCGGGCCATGTCGGGCGCGCACCGCTTTTGGCGCGCCAAGAGTTCCGCGAGCACCTCGGGCGCCAGCGGCTCGCACCGAATCAGCTGGCAGCGGGAGACGATCGTGGGCAGGCACTGGGACAGCCTCGAGGTCGTCAGGAGAAACCGCGTGCAGGACGCCGGCTCCTCCAGCGCCTTGAGGAGGCTGTTGGCGGCTTCTTCGGTCAACCGCTCGGCCCCGGGCAGCACCACGACTTGCCACCGCGCGGAAAACGGCCGCAGCGCGATGCGGCCAAGCACCTGGCGGATGTCGTCGATCTTGATCTGCTCCGAGGCGCCGCCTGGCGACAGGACGTGCACATCTGGGTGGGCTCCCTGCTCCACCTTCGCGCAGACCGGGCAGCGGTTGCAGGGTGGATCGTCTGCCTGCTCGCACACCAGCGCCCTCGCCATCACCAGCGCCAGCAGGCGTTTGCCGACCCCATCGACGCCCGCCAACAGGTACGCCTGCGCCACGCGCCCGGAGGCGAGGTGCGCTCGCAACAAGCGTTTCGCCGCCTCGTGTCCGATGATCTCGTCCCACATCATCTCTGCTGGTGTCAGACAGCTCTGTGGAAACACGACGGCTCCAGGGCAAAAGGTGTCAGACACCTTTCCCGATGCGAGACGACTGGTCGAAAGGTGTCTGACACTTTTTGCGGTCGTCCCAGCGACTGTTCGACAGAGCTGTCTGACACCGTTTCAGGAGCTGCGCGCGGACCGCGTCCGCGGGTTGCGAGGCGTCGATCACCACAACGCGCGTGGGCTCTCGGCGCGCCAGGCGCAGGTAGCCGGCCCGCACGCGCCGGTGAAACGCCAGGGCCTTCCGCTCCATCCGGTCGCGGCCCCGGTGCAGGCGCGCAAAGCCCTGCGCCGTGGGGACGTCCAGCAGGATCGTCAGCGACGGCAGGCAGCCGCCGATCGCCCGCCGCCCGACGCGGTCCAGCCAGCGCACGTCCAGCCCGCCGCCGAACCCCTGGTAGGCCACCGTCGAGTCATGGAACCGGTCGCACACCACGACCTGCCGCCTGCGCAGGGCGGGCCGGATCCGCTCCTCGACCAGCGCCACGCGCCCGCCGATGAATACCAGCGCCTCGGCCATCGGCGACAGCGCCGCATCGCTCTGCAACAGCAGCCGCCGCAGCGCGCGCCCCAGCGCGGTGGATCCGGGATCCCTGATGAAGACCGCCTGGCAGCCCGCCCGCCGCAGCGCCCGCACCAGCCACCGCCCCTGGCTTGACTTCCCCGAGCCCTCCGGGCCTTCTAGGGTGATGAAAAACCCATTGTGAGACATAGACCATGGGAAAATGGGACCGCTTCTATTTTTCTAGAGTCTACCGCAAGGAAAATATAGAAGCGGTCCCATTTTTCACGCACGTCGACAGAGCGTCCCGTGAGGCGTATCGGTTAACAGATAACCCATTGCATTGACTTTCTGGCGAACCGCGTCCGCTTTAGCAAAATCCTTCGCCCTCCTTGCCGCTTCACGTTCATCGATCAGGGCTTTCACATCCGGAGGAACCTGGATACCAACCCCTTGCGTGAAAAGACCGAGCCGCATACCCAATTCCAGTAAATCGAGAAAACAGGACGTTGCAATAGCCGAGCCCTCTACGGTGCCCTGCTCCAAGCCTTCCCGTCCACGTCTGACAAGCTCAAAGAGAACAGCGAGAGCCTTCGGAGTGTTGAGATCCTCCTCCATGGCGTTCTGGAACATTCGTGGATAGTCTAGGCTGCGCATCGCTAATTCAGCCCCTGGGTTCGCCCGAACAGTTAATTGATCGCAGTGCTGTAAAAACCAGCTAAACTCTTCATAATTCTTCTTCGCCTCCGCCATCCGCTCCGGCGAGTAGTCGATCGGCGAGCGGTAGTGGGTCTTGAGGAAGAACAGCTTGAGGTAGTCGGGATGCGGGTAGGCTTCGAGCACCTGCTCCAGCGTCAGGTAGTTGCCCAGCGACTTTGACATCTTCTGGCCCTGAACGGTGAGCAGGCCGTTGTGCACCCACAGGCGCGCGAAGGGCTTGCCGACGGCCTGCGCCTGCGCGATCTCGTTCTCATGGTGCGGGAAGACCAGGTCCACCCCGCCGCCGTGGATGTCGAAGGCATCCCCCAGCTCCTTCGTGCTCATCGTCGAGCATTCGATGTGCCAGCCCGGACGCCCGTCGCCCCACGGGCTCGGCCAGGACGGCTCGCCGGGCTTGGCGGCCTTCCAGAGCGCGAAATCGAGCGGATCCTGCTTGTGCTCGCCCGGCTCGACCCGCGCGCCGGCCTGCAACTCATCGAGGCTGCGGTTCGACAGCCGGCCGTACCGCTCGAACTTGCGCACTGAGAAGTACACATCGCCCTGCGCTTCGTACGCCGCGCCGGCGATCAGCAGCGTCGCGATGCAGTCGGTCATGTCCGGCACGACGCGCTCGGTCGCGCGCGGCTCGACGTCGGGGCGCTGGATCCCCAGCCGGTCCATCGCCGCGTGGTAGCTCGCCAGGTACCGCTCCGCCACCTGCCGGCACGCCGCCCGCAGGTCCCCTGTCTCGCGTCTCTTGTCGCCTGTCTCTTGTCTCGCCCGTTCAATGATCTTGTCGTCCACGTCGGTGACGTTGCGCACGAAGCGCACCTGGAACTGCCGGGAGGCCAGGGCGCGCCGGAGCACGTCGAAGATGAAGGCGCTGCGGGCGTGGCCGATGTGCGGGTCATCGTAGACCGTCGGCCCGCAGACGTAGATCGTCACCGCCGGGGGCGCGAGGGGGGTCAGCGGCTCAATCGAACGGGTGAGGGTATTGTAGAGGTTCACAGGAAGGGGGTGGCTCTCAGGCGGCCTTGCCGCGATGTTCCTTCAGGTGTCGTTCGAGCGCGTCAATCTCATGCTGGAGCGTTTCCAGCCGCTCGGCGAGCGGATCCGGCAGATGCGTGTGGTCCAGGTTGATCCCGGGGAAGTGGCGGTCCTTCGTCCGGGTGATGCGCCCCGGCACGCCGACGACCGTGGAGTGCTCGGGCACGTCCCGCACGACGACGGCGTTGGCGCCCACCATGGCGTCGTCGCCGATCGTGATGTTGCCCAGGACCTTGGCGCCGGCGCCGATGACGACGCGGTGGCCGAGCGTCGGATGCCGCTTGCCCCGCTCCTTCCCGGTGCCGCCCAGGGTCACCCCCTGGAACAGCGTCACGTCATCCCCGAGGACGGCGGTCTCCCCGATCACGACCCCCATCCCGTGATCGATGAACAGGCCCCGGCCGATCCGGGCGGCCGGATGGATCTCGATGCCGGTCGCCCACCGCGCCGCGCCCATGATCACGCGGGGCAGCACCGGCACCCGGATCCGCGTCAGCGCGTGCGCGAGGCGGTGGCAGATGACCGCGTGCAGGCCGGGATACGCCAGCAAGACCTCAAGCGTGTTGCGGGCAGCCGGGTCGCGCTCAAAGCACGCCTTGATCTCCCGGTCGAACGCCACCCGGATGACCAGGAAGAGCACGACGAGCGTGATGAGAAACCACATCATCCCTGGCTCCGGGCTCTGGGCTGGGGGCTGTGGGCACACTTGCCCTGAGCCCCGAGCCCCGCCCGAGCGCGCGTGATCAGGACGACGGCGTGCGCCGCGATGCCGCCCTGGCCCGGCGAGAAGCCCTCGGTCGTCTTGGCCTTCACTGACACCCGCCGCGCCGAAATGCCTAACAGCGCGCCGATCGCCTCGGCCATCCGCGGTTTGTAGCCGATCAGCTTCGGCGCGTCCGCCACGATGGTCGCGTCCACGTTGCAGACCGCCCAGCCGCGCCGGCGTGCCGCCGCGCGCGCCGCGCGGACGAACAGCCGGCTGTCCGCGTTGCGATAGCGGGCATCGCCCGGAGGGAACTGCTCCCCTAAATCCGGCGCGCCGATCGCGCCCAACAGCGCATCCGCCACCGCGTGCAGCAGCACATCGGCGTCCGAGTGGCCGGCGAGCCCCCTCGCAAAGGGAATCGTCACGCCGCCCAGCTTGAGCGGGCGCCTGCCTGCCCGCGCAGGCGGGCCGTTGAACCGATGGACGTCGTAGCCGATGCCAACGCGCATGAGTGATACTCCGCCCCCTAAAGGGGGCGGCATCTTCTCGTTGCCCATCCTTGAGGTGTCGTCGGATCCAAAAAGCGCCGGAGGCCGCCTTCGTGTGCTGACCCGACCGCGTGGGCGCCTTCCTCCGCCCCCCCAAGGGGGGCGGCATCCGGCGATTTTTGAGTGAGCAGTGGCTAAGTGGCTACGTGCATTCCGCGAGCACGTTGCCACTTCGCCATTTTGCCACTAGCCCTGCTCCTGAGAATCGCCTCGGCTAACAAGAGGTCGTCTTTGGTCGTCACCTTGAGGTTGAGGCGATCGCCGGAAACCATCGCGACCGGAAAGCCCGCCGCCTCGAGGATGGCCACATCGTCCGGGAAGTGGCTGAGCTGATGGTCGGCCTGTCTGCCGTCGCCGGACGGCGACAGGCAGGCCCTGGCCAGCGCCTGCGCGAACCAGTCCCGCCGGAAGACCTGCGGGGTCTGCGCCATCCACAGGGACGACCGGTCCAGTGTCAACCGCACCTGGCGCCGCTCATCCACCGCCTTCACCGTCAGGGAGGCCGGCAGGCCGCACGCCACCGCCCCCTGCCGGCGCGCCGCCCGCAGCGCGTCATCGATGAGGCGGCGGCTCACGCACGGCCGTGCGCCGTCGTGCACCAGCACCCACGCGGCCTGCGGCGGCACCGCCGCGAACCCCTTGGCGACCGACTCGGCGCGCGAGGCGCCCCCCAGGCACGGCGGCAATGCCTTGGTGACGCGATGCCGAGCCAGGAGCGCGCGGGCGGCGGCGCGATCCGCCTCGCGCACCACGAGGACGATCCAGCGGATGGCGGGATGCGCCTGCAGCACGCGCAACGCGTGCGCCAACAGCGGCTGGCCGCCCAGCGGCAGAAACAGCTTGCTCACCGGCGCGCCGATCCGCGTGCCATCGCCCGCGGCCGGCACAATCGCCGCCACAGAAAAAGTGCCAGGCACTTCGCCGGTTGGAATTCCGGCCGACTTGTGGAAAACTTGAGTTTTCCACAGCTTCTGGGAATGTTGAAGGGGCGAAGTGCCTGGCACTTTTTTCATCATCGCTTCGGAGGCGCGCCTTCGGGACGCACGAACACCATGCGGCCGGCCGCCGTCTGCAGCACGCTCGTCACCAGGCCGCGGATGTTCTGCCCGATCAAGGGGCGGCCGTTTTCCACGACGACCATCGTGCCGTCGTCCAGGTAGGCCACGGCCTGGTGGTGCTCCTTCCCTTCCTTGATCGGCTTGATGTCCAGCATCTCGCCCGGCAGCACGACCGGCCGCAGCGCCTGCGCCAGCTCGTTGACGTTCAGCACCCCGACGCCCTGCAGCCCGGCGATCTTGTTCAAGTTGTAGTCGTTGGTGATGACGCGGGCGCCGACAATCTGGGCCAGCTTGACCAGCTTCTCATCGGTCTCCGCGATGCTGGGCAGGTCTTCCTCATGGATCCGGACGTCGACGCCGCTCAGCTGCTTGAGCTGGTTGAGCACCTCCAGCCCCCGGCGGCCGCGGCTGCGCTTGACCGGGTCGGAGCTGTCCGCCACGGCTTGCAGCTCCTTCAGCACGAAGCGGGGGATGACGAGGCGGCCTTCCAGAAACCGCGTCTTGCACAGATCGAGCAGGCGACCATCGATGATCGCGCTCGTGTCCACGAGGTACGCCTCCTCGCCGCGGTCCGTGCGGGAGAGCCGCACGTAGGGAATGATGACGTTGAACTCATCGCGGCCGCGCAGCGCCATCGCCATCCCGAGGTAGCAGAACGCCCACGTCAGCGACACGCGGATCGTCGCCATCGTGCCCACATCGAACGGGATGAGGCTGATGGCATCCGAGACCATCTTCGCCATGATCAACCCAAAGAGCAGCCCGAAGACCGCCGCGGAGAACCCCCGCACCGAGACCCGCCCCACGCGATGGATGGCCGCCTCGATCAGCACGAGCACAGCGCCCGATGCCGCGCCCACCAGCACCCGCAGCCACATCGGCCAGCCGATGGCCTGCCCCAGCATTTGCGAACCCAACAGCGCGCTGATCACGATGAAGCTGATCCGCACGAAGCGAAGATTCATCGCTCACCTCCCAAATAATCGGATGATGACGCTGGGCTCTTACTCCAACGCACGATTGACAGCGTCCCGGAGATGATGGACCGGGACGACCTCAATCTCCTCCCCCGGCAGCCCTCCCCCGCGCGCCGCCGCCACAAAGCAGCGCTGAAAGCCCACCCGCCTGGCCTCATGGATGCGCTGGGAGACGTTAGTCACCGGGCGGATCTCGCCCGTCAAGCCGACCTCGCCGATGGCCAGGTCCTTCTGGCGCGTGGGCCGCTCCTTCAGGCTGGAGGCGATCGCGATGGCGATCCCCAGATCCGCGGCCGGCTCCAGCAGCCGCACCCCGCCCAGCGAAGAGACGAACACGTCCTGCTGCGCCACGTGATGCAGCCCGACCCGCCGCTCCAGCACCGCCAGTAGCATCGACAGCCGGTTGAAGTCCACGCCGGCCGTCCGGCGCCTGGGCAGGCCCAGGCCGCACGGGCTCGTGAGGGCCTGCACCTCGACGAGCAGCGGGCGGCTGCCTTCCAAGCTCACCGTCACCATGCAGCCGGGCACCGCCTCGGTCCGCTGGCCCAGAAACAGCTCAGAGGGATTCGTGACTTCCACCAGGCCCTCCGCCGTCATGTGGAAGACGCCCAGCTCGTACGTCGCGCCGAAGCGGTTCTTGGTCGAGCGCAACAGCCGGAACCCGCTCGTCGGCTCCCCTTCGAAGTAGAGCACGGTATCGACAAGATGCTCCAGGACCTTGGGGCCGGCCAGGAAGCCTTCCTTCGTCACATGCCCAACGAGGAAGAGCGCCCCCTGCCCTGCCTGCCGCGCCGATGCCAAGTCGGACTTGGCGTCATGGCGCGGCGCAGGCAGGCGCTCTTTGGTGAGCCGCACCAGCGCGTGGGCGCAGGCGCGTACCTGCCCGATGGAGCCCGGCGCGGACTGCAACGCGTCCGTCTCGATCACCTGGATGGAATCGATGATGACGACGTGCGGGGCCGTCGAGCGGATCGCCTCGCTGATCGCCTCCAGGCCGATCTCGGCCAGCAGCTGCACGGCAGAGGAGCTCAGGCCCAAACGCATCGCGCGCAGCTTTGTCTGCCGCAGCGATTCCTCCCCGCTGACGTACAGCACCGTCTGGCCGGACGCGGCCAGCGCCCCGGCCGCGCTCAGCAGCAACGTCGATTTGCCGATGCCCGGCTCGCCGCCGACGAGCGTGACGGAGCCCGGGACGATGCCGCCGCCCAGCACCCGGTCGAACTCCCCCAGGCCGGTGCGCACGCGGATCGCGTCTTCCAGCGTCACCTCGCCCAGCGACACCGGGGCCACGACCCGCCCCGGCGCGGCCGAGGTCGGCGACGGCTCGATGAGCTCCTCGACCAGCGTGTTCCACTGGCCGCAGCCCGGGCAGCGGCCCATCCACTTGACGGCCTGGTGGCCGCATTGCTGGCAGATGAAGAGGGTTTTAACTTTAGACATGACAACTTCGCTCTGGGTTCTGGGCTCAGGGCTCTGGGCACCTGCCAGAGCCCACAGCCCTCAACCCAGAGCGCTGTTCACTGAACCGCCTGTTCTGGCTTTGGCGGTTCTTTCTTCGGGCGGACCAGGAGTTTCCAGGGGTGGGCGCGGAGGTCGTCGACGAACAGCATGGCCCGCCGGTAGAGCTCGTCGTCGTACAGGAACTTGCCCAGGCTGCCCTGCCCGGCCTCGGCGTAGGACAGGGCGAGGTTGAGCCGCTCCCCGACCGCTTTCCAGTGCCGGGTCGCGTCGCGGGCCTCCAGCAGCGCCTCCTTCAGGTAGATGCGGGCCTCCGGGTTGCCGACGAGGCTGTTGAGCCCCTGGAGCGTCTGCTTGAACTCGGTCAGCACCTCGTTGGAGCGTTCAATGATCCGCTCCGTCGAGACCGGCGGCTTGCCGATGAGCTGTCCGTCCGGCTCGAGGATGGGGCCTTGGCCGAGCCCCGGGCTGATCTCGAGGAACTTCTCCCCCAACAGCCCGAAGGTGCTGATGGAGGCCTCGTCGTCGTCGCGGACCGTCACGGAAGACGGCAGGCGCACAATGAGCGCGACCTTCGGCACCGTCTCGTCCTTGGGGTAGATGATCTGCACGTCCTGGACCTTGCCCACCTCCACACCGGCGTACTGGACCGGGGCGCCGTCGGTGATCCCATTGGCGGAATCGAACAGCACCCGCAGCCGGTAGCCGGGCTGGAACGCGGTGGTCAGGTCTCCGATCGCGAAGATGAAGACGACCAACAGCGCTAGGCCGGAGAGGATGAACGCTCCGACTTTGATTTCCAGCGACCAGCGTTGCGCCATAATGCTCGGCTCTCACCCGCTGCGTGAGTGGCTCAGTGGCCGGGATGCGACATCCGACACTCCACTTTGCCACTTTGGTTAGCGGAAGACGATCCGGCTGCGCGGCGCCCAGCGCGACAGCACGCGCCGGTCCGGCAGCCCCTCCTGGATCGGCCCCACCGCCTCGCCCTTGATGAACTGCTGGACGAGGGGGTTGGCCGACGTGCGGATCTGCTCCGCCGTCCCCACCTCTACGATGGTGCCATTGTAGAGCATCGCAATGCGATCCGCCACCTTGTAGGCGCTGCGCATGTCGTGCGTGACCACCACAGAGGTCACCTTCAGCCGGTCCCGCAGCGCGATGATGAGGTCGTTGATGATGTCGCCCATGATGGGGTCGATGCCGGTCGTCGGCTCGTCGTACAGGACGATCTCCGGGCTCATCGCCAACGCCCGCGCCAACCCCACCCGCTTGCGCA
>CAZKXY010000021.1:0-20232 GCA_964556925.1 uncultured Planctomycetales bacterium
TAGAGGACATCGGCGTGCTCATCGTATTCAAACGTCAAGCCTTTTTCCATAGCGGCTCCCCCTGCTTGATCTTGGCCGTCAGATACGCGGTCTTCACGACTCGGTCTTGTTGATCCACGACGACACAGAGATACCAGTGGCTGACCAGCCGCCTGAAGATGCGCAGGCGCTCGAACTGCCGGTAGTACAACAGCGTGTCATGCCGCTTGCGGCTGCGGCGGACCTCATCGGGATTGCGAAGCGTCGCCTCGATTTCATCCAGGTACGGGATCGCCTCTGGATGCCTGCGCTGCACATGCCACCAGACATCGCGGTGCAACTCCCAGAGATGCCCCTCGTGGTCGCGGATGTACCGCGGGAACCCCGCTCCCTCTTTGGTCATCTACAAGTATAACATGACGTTTGAGCGTTGGTGTCAGAAGCATTGTAGCTGCCTCTTCACTCATCGGTCAACTGGAACACGAGCGTGTCAAGCGGGGAGCGTTTCGAATCCCGCTCAACCGCCTCCCTCACCAGCTTTGCAATGCTCCTGCCGGTCCTTTCGGCGAGCTCCCGTAGCCGGGCATCCTGCTCCCGCCCAATCGTCCTCGGGACGACGCGCTCCTCGTAGCCCTGGAACTGCATCTTGCCGTAGGGCTCGATGGGAAGGCCCTCTTTTCCACCTCGGCGAGATAGGCGTTCAGCATCCTCCTGAGGGCTTCAGATTCACTGGTCGCCGCCCGCCTGGCGGCTTGCGTGAGCGTGCCGGCCTGTTCGGCAGTCAGCGAGAAGTAGACGGTTGTGAAGTTCCTCTGTCTTGCCGAATCTCTCTTAACCAACTGCTTTGCAATAGGTAACGTGGCGTGCAAGTGAATCTCAAGGCAGTTTCGTGCATTGTGTCGCCAAGCTATGGATGGTGCCTGTCGTGGTGAAGGCTTCTTTCAACTCCTCATCGATCTCGGTCCGTTCACCGAGGAGTAATGCGAGCAAGAGCCCCGCATCGCGTGGCTTGAAGTGTTCTTGGATCAACCGCACCCACCGCGCGCGCAAGCGGAAGACCGCAGCGAGCACAGGATTGCCCTGTCCCTGTCGCAGCACGACAAGCCCATCGTACGGCCGCACCCGGAGCAGCCCGTGGATGCGTCTGCGGACCAGCGCCGCGCGCCAGTCGTACTGGCCGGGGTTACCAGGGGAGGGCACGTGCGACCACTCGCCTTCCAGCAACAGCTCATCGCCGTAGGTCAGTGCGACACGCGGCTGCTGGACGTGCGCGCGGAGGCGCCCGGCCAGCGGCTGCCATCCCCCGGCCCCTCGCCAGTGCAAGAGGCGGATCACGCCGACGGCGCGCGTCTCCTCGTCCGGATCGAGCGGCCCGGCCGGGTCCGTGATCACGACGCCGTGCACGCAAACGGGTTGCGGCGCGTCGGGAAGCACCAGGCTCAAGCGGTTCTCGGGATGGGCGTGCCGCAGCTGCACCCGCAGCATCCCGAGGCACAGCCAGAGGACCAGCAGGGCGGTGATCCCCATGCGCCCGTCGCGGCGTGTGACAAGGGCCGCGATCGCGCTGATCGTCGCCGCGGCGACCACAACTACCGGGCCGCCGTCCCGGCCGGCCAGGATGCCAAGCAGCAACGCGATCGTGATGGGAACCAGGGGTGCGCGCATCGGTCAAACAAAAAACGCAGAAGAGAGCGTCTCTCCCCTGCGTCTTCAATTGAGGCGCCGGTTCTCTTTTTCTGTTACGGCTGCCCCTCCAGAAAAAGCGAACCGGTACCGGGACGTTGCTCGATTTCGCCTTGCTCGTAGAGGGTGAAGCGGATCTCGCGCAGGAACCGCGAGGGCTGCACGAGCAGCTGCGCGTTGCCCCGCGGAGAGAGGTCCATCAGCGGGTGGGTGAGGTACAGCTCGTCCTTGGCCCGCGTCGTCGCGACGTAGAAGATCCGGCGCTCCTCCTCTTCCCCGCCCGCCTCCGCCAGCGCCAGCTCCGACGGGAAGGCCCCCTCGCACATCCGGATGACGAAGACCACCTTCCACTCCAGCCCCTTGGCCTGGTGCACGGAGCTGAGGACGAGCTGCTCGGTCTCGCGCGAGCCGCCGCCGACGTCCTGCCCGTAGAGCTCCCCCAGCAGCACCAGCTCCGAGACCAGGCTTCGCAGCGACCGGTAGGAGCGCGCGAAGACGGCGAGCTGCTGGAGGTCCTCCAGCCGGGAGGGAAAACTGTCGTACCGGGCCTTCAGGTAGTCAAGGTAGCTCGTCTCCAGCACGGCGCGGATCAGCTCGGCGGGCGCGTGGTCGTCGGCTGCCGCGCGCAGCATCCGCAGCTCCTGCTGGAGCCGCTTCAGGTGGGGCGCAGCGCCGGACGGCGCCTGCGCGGCCAGCGATGGGGCGAGCGCCGCATCCAGCGGGTTGGCCGCGCGGGCGATGGCGTCCCAGAGCCTCGCCGCGGTGACGTTGCCGATGCGCGGCAGCGTCAAGAGCAGCCGTCGCCAGGCGATTTCGTCGAAGGGATTGTCGAGCACCTTGAGGTACGCCACCACGTCCTTGATGTGCGCCTGCTCGAAGAACCGCACGCCGGAGCGCACTTCATAGGGGATGCCGCGCCTGATCAGCTCGGCCTGCAGGATCGAAGAGTGCGCGTGCGCGCGGTAGAGCACCGCCATCTCCGCCAGCGGGATCCCGTCGTCTCGCAGCTGGAGGATCCGCTCCGCGACGAAGGCGGCCTCCTGGTAAGCGTCGTTGACCGGCAGCACGACCGGCAGGCTGCCGCGCTCCCGCCGGGCCATCAGCGTCTTGCGGTGCTGGCGCTGGTTGTGGAGGATGCTGGCGTTGGTGAAGTCGAGGATCTCGGGCGTGGAGCGGTAGTTCACCTCCAGCTTGAAGACTTCGGTGCCGGGGTTGCGCTCCGGGAACTTCAGGATGTTGTCGTAGTGGGCGCCGCGGAACGCAAAGATCGACTGGGCATCGTCACCCACCACCATGAGGTTGCGGCCGTTGTGCGCGGCCATCCGCTCGATGATCTGGGCCTGCACGAGGTTCGTGTCCTGGTACTCATCGACCAGCAGGTGGCGGAACTGACGGCCGAGCCGCTCGGAGATCTCCGGGCGCTCGTCCAGCAGCGTCAGCCAGCATTTCAAGAGGTCATCGTAGTCCACCGCATTGGCCGCGCGCTTCTTCGCTTCGTACCGCTCGCGGATGCGCCCGAGCTCCTCGACCCACAGGCCGAACTGCGGCGCGCGCTCCGCCACGACCGTCCCGAGCGGCCGCTGGGTATTGAACGCCATGCTGATCAAGTCACCGATGAGGGCCGGCGCGGGGAACCGCTTCTCCTCCACCTTGACCTTCGCGTCGGTGACGCACATCTTGATGAGGTCGCGCTGGTCTTCTTCGTCCAGGATCGAGTAGTTCGCCTGCAAGCCGACCAGCGGGCCGTGCTGGCGCAGGAGCCGGTTGCCGATGGCGTGGAACGTGCCGCCCCAGATGCCGCCGGCGTCGCCGCCGGTGAGCGCCTCGACGCGGCTGAGCATTGCTCGGGCCGCCTTGTTGGTGAACGTCGCGAGGAGGATCTGCGACGGATGCACGCCTTTCGTCAGGAGATAGGCGACGCGGTAGGTGATCGTCCGGGTCTTGCCGGAACCGGCGCCGGCGATGACCAGCTTGGGCCCATCGCCGCAGGTGACGGCTGCGCGCTGCGCGTCGTTGAGCTCGTGGGCCAAATCCAGGCGAGGACCCGACCGACTGGTGGGGATCGCAAATACGCGGGGCATGACTTACTCCCGGAGAAATTCGTCCATGAGGATGACCGGGTCGCGGTCCAGCACGACGCGGGCATCGGCGGCGACCTTGTAGCGCTTGCCGTCGAAGGTGAGGATCCCCTCGTCGACTAACTCGGTCAGGCGCGATTCCTCGAACGCCTCGGGCAGAAACAGCCTCTCCTTCAGCCCCTCACACGACGCGCCCTGGGGATGGTCCCGGTAGAGGAAGGTGAGGATCTCCCGGATCTGCACCTCCTGCGCCGCGTCCACCAGGCGTTGACGGATGGCGGCGTTCATCCCACCCCCTGGGCGTGGGCCGGTTCGAACAGGCACGGACGCAGCGCCCGAACCGGCCCGGGGTCGCGGCACCTGTCAGAAACTCGTGGGGGCGACCCGCCCCGCCACCGGCGGGGCCGCCCAGGGGGTGGGATCATGCCCGCTTATTCCTTCCGGCCTCCGGCGCCTTTCATCGCGTCCTGGAAGGATCGAATCGCCTCGCCGAGCCCGCGCGCGACTTCCGGCAACCGTCTTGGCCCGATGACCAGGAGGGCGATGATGAGGATCACAGCGATTTCCGAAAGCCCAAGATTCCCCATGCGCGGAACAGCCGGACCGCTTCTATTTTCCCTCAGTCGATCGAGAGGAAAATAGAAACGGTCCGAGGCAGAGAAGCAACGCGCGATTCTCGCCTGCTAGCGCCGCTCCTCCTTCTCCCCCGTCGTGACGTGCCCCTCGAGCGCCGCGTACGTCTCCGGCCCGATGCCCTTCACCTGCAGCAGCCCCTCGGCGTCGCGGAATGGCCCGTGGGCCTGGCGATGCGCGATGATCCGCCGGGCCAGCGCAGGGCCGATCTGGGGCAACCGCGCTAATTCTGCGACACCAGCCGTGTTCACGTCAACGGACCTGGCCCGCTGCATCGCCCGGTCCCACGCGCCAGCCTGCCTCGGCTCCACGGCGCCCGTCAGGCGCAACGGAGCACGTGGACGATGCTGCCACAGGCAGAGCGAAAACCCCCCGAGCGTCACCAGCCCCGCCAGCGCCAAGACGCGTCGCTCGCCTGGCGTCAGGGTCATCCCCCACCCGCAACGGTCGGAGGCGCCATGACGTCGTTCACCTGCCGCGCGGCCAGCTCCGCGGCCTGCGCGAGGGCATCCACCAGCGCCTGAGTCGAGAGGCGGTTAAACCACTGGCCGGGTTCCGACGCCCAGAAGGCGATGTAGTCGCGCAGGTCCTGGTCTGACACGGGATGGTAGACATACAAGAAGTGCATCATCGCCTGGCTCTCATAGAGCTCCAGCGATTCGGCCCGCATCTGATCGAGCTCCTGCCGCAAGGCCGCCGCGGCCTGCGAGATCGCCTGGGCGTCAGCCGCGCCAACCGCCCGGACCACCCCCTCGGCCACGGCCACCGACACCTGCCACGACGCCCGGGCCGCGCCGACGGTGTCGCTCAACCGTTCGATGAGCGCGAGGCGCTCCGCCGAGGGCGGATGCCCTTGGAGGCTGGCCAAGAACTGCGCGATCTCCGCCGTCGCCTCAGGGGTGAGGGCGTGGGTCTCCAGCTGCGTCATGGTGCGCGCCAGCGGCGAGCGCAGCCAGGCCAGCAGCCCCTGCAGTCGCTCGACGTCCGCCTCCTGGAGGAACCGGGTGGCGACCGCCTCCTCCAGCGCCTCAGGTTGATACGCCTCGGTCAGCGCCTGGCTGACCCGCGCCGCCCGCTCCGGGGACAGCTGGTGGCGACGCTGCTCCACCTGCTGCTGAACCTGGAGGGGGATCGCCTTGAGCTGGTCCGAGAAGCCGGAGGCCTGCAAGACCTCCTGCACCACGGCTTGGAGTGCGGCAGGAGCGTCCACCGCGCGCGACACCGACGGCGGGAAGGCGCCGGCGCCCTCATCAATCCGCTCAATCTCCTCATGCCAGTACGTGATCGGCACCCCATACCAATCGACGACGACACCGTCTTCCGTCCGCTTCGTGATGGGAGCCTGGATCTTCTGGCCGCTCTTCAAGTAAATGGTCTCCGTCCATCCTGGGACGGCCCACCACAGCAGGCAGCACGCGAGGCCCACGACAATGTTCACCAGCCGCTTGGGCACGACGATGAACTGCTTCAGGGGTTTGCCATCCACGTGCTTGCGCACCTGCGCGTCCGCCAGGATGACCGATTTGAGCTCATCCTCGCTCGCGTCGGCAGGCACCGTGATCCGCGCCCGCACCTTGCCGTTCACCTGCACGACGAGTTGGATCGCCTCCTGCCGCAGCGCCGCGAGGTCCGCCTGGGGCCACGGCGCCAACGCCAGGCTCTCGCGGTGGCCCAGCCGCTGCCAGAGCTCCTCGCCCAGATGCGGCGCAAACGGCGACAGCAACAACACCAGCGTCTCAAACGCGTCCCGGAAAGTCGCTCTGGGCTGGGGGCTCTGGGCTGAGGGCTGAACCGTCGCTGAATCCCGCTCTTCGTACATGGCGTTGACCAGCTCCATCATTGCGGAAATGGCCGTATTGAGGCGAAGCGTTTCGATATCCTCGGTCACCCGTCGGATCGTCTCATGCAGTTTTCGCTCTAGCGACGATCCGATAGGCACATTGGCTTGGCCCAGAGCCCCGAGCCCCGAGCCACGAGCTACGAGTTCGCCGAGGCGCCAGACGCGGTTCAAAAACCGGTCCACCCCCTCGATGCTGCGCGCGCTCCACGGCTTGACCGCCTCGAGCGGGCCCAGGAACATCTCATAGACCCGAAAGGCATCGGCGCCGTGGGCGGCGATCACGTCGTCAGGATTGACGACGTTGCCGCGCGACTTGGACATCTTCTCGTTGTCCTCGCCGAGGATCAACCCTTGGTTGACCAGTCGCTGGAACGGCTCCGACGTCGAGACCAGCCCCGCGTCGTACAGGACCTTGTGCCAGAAGCGCGCGTACAACAGGTGCAACACCGCATGCTCCGCCCCGCCGACGTACAGGTCCACCGGCATCCAGGACCGCTCCTTCGCCGGGTCCCAGGCGCGCGCGTCGTTGCGGGGATCGAGGTACCGCAGGTAGTACCAGCACGAGCCGGCCCACTGCGGCATCGTGTTGGTTTCGCGCCGCGCCGGACCCTGACAGCGGGGGCAGCGTGTCTGCACCCACGCCGCGGCCTTGGCCAGCGGCGGCTCTGCCGTCCCTGTCGGGCGGAAGTCTTCCATCGGCGGCAGGGTGAGCGGCAAGGCAGACGCCGGCAGCGGCACGGTGCCGCACGCGGCGCAGTGCACGATCGGAATCGGCTCGCCCCAGTACCGCTGCCGGGAGAAGAGCCAATCGCGCAGCTTGTAGTTGACGGCCGGCTCGCCCAGCCCGCGGCTGTGCAGCCATGCGATGATCTTCCCGCTCGCGTCCTCGCTGCCAAGCCCGGTGAACGGCCCGGAGTCGTGCATCCGGCCCGGCTCGGTGTAGGCGTGGGTCAACCCGGCCAACTCGAGCGGCCTCTCCTCCGGCAGGATGACGAGGCGCACATCCAGGCCGAACGCCAGGGCGAACTCGAGATCGCGCTGATCGTGCGCCGGCACCGCCATGATCGCGCCGGTCCCATAGCTGGCCAGCACGTAATCGGCGATCCAGATGGGGATCCGCTCCTGGTTGACCGGGTTGATCGCGTAGGCGCCGGTGAAGACGCCGGTCTTCTCCTTGGCCAGGCCAGCGCGTTCGAGCTCGCTCTTGCGCGCAGCTGTGGCGCGGTACTGCTCCACGAGCTCGCGGCGGTCGCGGCTGGGAAGCGACGGCACGAGCGGATGCTCCGGCGCCAGGACCAGGTACGTCGCGCCGAAGAGCGTGTCCGGCCGCGTGGTGTAGATCTTCAATTCGACCGCCGCTCCGCGCCGGCGCACCCGCGCGCCGTCAACGACCGCGTCCGGGACCGGCCCGGCCTTCGGCTCGACGGCGAACCACACGTCAGCCCCTTCGCTCTTGCCGATCCAGTGGCGCTGCATGTCCTTGATGTGGGCCGGCCAGTCCAGCGCGTCGAGGTCGGCCAGCAGCCGCTCGGCGTACGCCGTGATCTTGAGCATCCATTGGCGCATCGGGCGGCGCTCGACGGCATGGCCCTTGCGCTCGCACCGGCCGTCGACCACCTCCTCATTCGCGAGCACCGTGCCGCAGTCGCCGCACCACCACACCGGCGCCTCGGCCATGTAGGCCAGGCCGCGCGCATAGAGCGTGAGGAAGATCCACTGGGTCCACTTCACGTAGCCGGGGTCGGTCGTATTGATCTCGCGGTCCCAGTCGTAGGAGAAGCCCAGGCGCTTGATCTGCCGCTTGAAGGTCTCGATGTTGCGCGCGGTCGTGACGGCCGGGTGGGTGCCGGTCTCGATGGCGTACTGCTCGGCGGGCAGCCCGAAGGCATCCCAGCCCATAGGGTGCAGGACGTTGAACCCCCGCATGCGCTGGTAGCGGCAGACGATGTCCGTCGCGGTGTACCCTTCCGGATGGCCCACATGCAGCCCCGCGCCAGACGGGTACGGGAACATGTCGAGGACGTAGCACTTCCGGCCGCGCGCGTCTTCGGTCGCCCGGAACGTCTTGTGCTCGTCCCAGTATTGCTGCCACTTCGGCTCTATCTCTTGGAACGGGTATTTATCCATTCCAGACTGGCGTGAATCCCTGCGTTACTTCTCTCTCTCGGACCATTTCTATTTTCCTGTCGATCAACTGAAGGAAAATAGAAGTGGTCCGGCTGTTCCGAGCACCCGTACGCGAGCGGTCCGGCTGTTGCGCTAGCGGTCCGGCTGTTCGCAGGTTATGGCCCCGGGGGTGTGGCGTTCAGCCTCGCGTACTGCATGATGGCGGTGCGATCCTTGGGGTCGATGCTGACAAACTTCACGCCAACCCCCAGGGAAGGCTCCTGGGCATGTTGGCCGGCATGCTCCACGATGCTCCAGACGACCTCGGCCATGAACCGGATCGGCACCGTGCGGTCCGGCAGGGTCAGCTCGATCTCCAGCGGATCCCCTGGCTCGAACGCGCCCTGCGCCGTGAACCCGATGCCGACGCCGCTCAAGTCGTTCGTCAGCCCCCGCACAACCTTGCCGGTCTGCGGGAACTTGATGAACGTGGTCAGCTTGGACGCGATCCGGACGGATTGCCGCCGTTCTTCCGTCATCACGGACGGTCGCTGAGGTAGGTCTGCACCGCGGGGGAGCGCGTGAGCCGCTCGACCATCGCCCGCGTGAGATGGTTGGCCACGCGCTCCAGATGGCTGCGCTTCAACCCCATGATCGGCGCGGTGGCCAACGCCTTGTAGCCGGTGGGGCCTTTCAGCACGCCGGCCTGGCGGCTGTTCCGATGCCGGTCCGCCCAGATCACCTCGCCGCTGTCGGCATCCATCAGCTCAAGCGCCAGGCCCGCGCTCACCGAGGACTCCACCACCCAATAGGTCCGCCCCCACGTCGTCACCAATCCGCGCAGCAGCGCGTCCGCGCCCACCGCATCCGCCAGCTCGGGCAGCGGCAGGGCCGATGGGAGCGGCTCGCCCTCGTGCCAGCCGTAGCCCACCAGCGCCGCATCGATGCGGTTGATCTCCACGATCTCAAACGGGCTCTCCTGCAGGTTGGCGGCCAGATAGCCCCGCAGGGCGATGGCGGCCTTGCGCCATGCGGGCCTCGCCTCGAGCGGCAGCACGGCCAGCCGCGGCGCGCCCTCGGCGGCGCGCTCCGTGGCCACCTCCGCGTCCACCCGCATGGGCGGGTTCGGCAAGTCCTTCAGCGCCTGCCTGACGGCGGAGTCGGATACGCGCAGGAACTTGACCGACGGGTTGAAGCTGCGCGCCTGGTCTTTCAAGAAGTCCACCACCTGGCTCTTCTTCATGAGCGCCCCGCCCCGCTCGGCCGCTTTCACCCGCGTGCGCCAGAGCACCTCCCCAGACGCCGCGTCCACCATCCGCAGCGAGGCGTCCAGGCTGGTCTCCGTATACAGCGGCGTGGCGAAGTGCATGAGGCGGCTGATGTCGCCATAGATGAGCGCGTCCGCGCCGAGCCGCTCGCCCAGCGCCTGGGGCGAGGCCTGTTGCCACGCGCCCTGCTCGATCGGCCCCCAGGCGGCCGCCAGCTTGTCATCCACCTCCGCAAGCTTCACGTCGTCGTATCCGTACGGGGTCAGGGCGTAGTAGAAGGTCTTGCGGAACACGTCCCGCCCGATGGTGTGCGACGGCGGCAACGGCTGCCCGGCCGCCAGGTCATAGGGGTAGGTGATCGCAAACGGCAGGACCGCCACGCGGGCGGGCGGATGGTCCAGAAATCCCGGCCGGACATAGCCCTTGGGGCCGCCGCAGCCAGCCAGCCCCCCCGCCGCCACGGCGATCACCAGGCCCTCGAGGAACCGGCGGGACGAACGCATGCGTCACGCGCTGCGAGGCGGTGCCGTCTTCGCGTCCTCGTAGAACCGGAGGTACGCCGCCAGCGCGGCGAAGCTGACGTAGAGGCTGGCAACCATGCCGGCGAGATTGCTCACCACGCTGAGCGCCACGGCGATGGGCCCACCGGCCAAGCCCCCCAGCCATTCGACGAGCGCGACGGTGAGCCAGACCGCATACGACAGCAGCCCCATCAGGGCCCCCAGCCAGAACACGCGCCACCACCGGCCCCGCGTGACGCGCAGGCTGGCGGTAAACGAGGCCACCGGCCCGGCGCGATCCACCACGATCGCGATGACGAGAAACGCGAACCGCACCGCCAGCCAGATCAATCCGACGAGCGCGGCGATGAACACGAGGACGGCCAGGATCGCCCGCAACGCCTCGGGCACCGCCTGCAGCGCCGCAAAGACCGCCGCAATCACCAGGAAGATGCCCAGCAGGCCCGCGCCGGCCAGCATCAACAGCGCCGACAGGGCCAGCAACGGCACGAAGGCGCGCGTGCCGGTGACCCAGAACTCCGACACCTTGGCCTGGCCGGCGACCACCTGCTTGGCGAGGTAGCCGACCTGCCCCCCGCTCAACCAGAGGCTGCTGGCCACCAGCAGGAGCACCACGATGAGGAGCATCGGCCAGGCGCGGCCGAACCAGGCGGTGATCGCTTGTTGGGCTTGGGCCTGCGACGCGTCCACAGCCGGCTCGGCCGGCGCCGCCGCGTCAGGGACCTGGGGCGCGACGTCCGCTGCCACCGGCTGCACATCAGCAGCCGTCTCAGCTGATTCCGGAGCTTCCAACTGATCAAACAGCGTCGCGTCCGTCGGCGTCGCTGGGCTCTCGGCCGCAGGGGGCGCGGGCGGCGTGGTCGCCGCGGGAGGCGGCGCCGGCTGGACGAGCGGCGGGCGCTCCTCAAACACCGCCGGCGGCGGGTTCGTCACCGCCAGGCCCAGGAACGCCACGAGGGCCACCAGCAGCCACGCGCCGGCGAAGAACACGATCCCCAACCAACTGCGATTGGCCGCCTGAAACCCCTGGCCAATCGATTGCTTGATCCCCGGTTCCATTCACCCTCCTTGTGGGTTGGCGAAGGCGTCCCGCAAGATCCGCTCGGCCTCAGGGCCGATGACGCCCCAGTCCGCCTCCGGCGTCTTGGTGATCGACACGAAGTTGTTCAGGCAAAACACCTGCGTCACGCCCCCGATGGCCAACAGCCGCTTGATCCACGGCAGGTCGGCCCTCGCCGCCTCGCCTGCCTGCGCCCCGCCGACAGGCGGGGCAGGCAGGCGATAGGTCGCACCCTGCCGCGCCACGATCCGGTTGAGGGTGAACTTGGCCGCATTCGGGTTCGGCGTGCCTTCCATGATGAGGTCAAGCGGCTCGCTCATGGATCTCCGGAGCTTGCGCCCACCGATCAATCGCCCGATCCATCCACAGGCACAGCCCAAAGACCCCCAGCGCGATGAGGTCCATGGCCAGAATATAGTAGGGCCATGGGCCGAGGAAGTCCAGCAGGCTCGGATGCGCGGGCTTGCGGGCCAGATACCCGAAGTTCGTCCCCCACCGCCAGTTCACCAGCCCCGCCAGCCCCACGTAGGCGTTGCTGATCAGCCAGACCTTCCAGATCGATCGGGCGCTGAGGCGCGCGCGCCCCCTGACCGCCAGGTACACGGCGCTGAGGACGATCAGCCCGTGCCCCAGAAAAAATTGCCACCACGAGAGGCTCGGATAGCCCTCGACCAGATCCGGGGTGAGCACCGCTTGGGAGCTGCCGCCTAATCCCCAGCAGTACGCCAGCTCCGCCGCCGTGCGGTTTTTGCCGAGCAGCGCCCACACCATCAGGATGAGGGCCAGGTCGCACAGATGCAGGGGCAACCCCACCACCGCCCCTTGACGGACGGCGTGCAGCCACGACGCGATCTCGACCCCCGCAAGCGCGCCCGCCGTGACGGCGCGCACCGCCCAATCGTCACCCGCCCGGCGCAGCCGCCTGGCGCTCAGCACCAGGCTCAGCGCCGCTGCGCCCGTCAGGCCCACGGCTCCGAGATGGGCGGGCCCACCCAGCTCAACCATCTGGTGTCAGACACCTTTCAAAGCGGGAAAAGTGCCTGACACCTGTCAGGAGAAGCGGGTGGCCCATCCACGCGCTTCCCGCGCCACGGCCAGACGGAACTCCGGCTGCCTGCCCAGCCGGGGCCACACCTCCTGCCAGGTCTGCAGCGCCGTCTGCACGTCCGTCAACAGCCGTTTGCGCTCGGGTGAACGCTCCTGCGCGGCGCGGCGGGCGCAGGAGCGCGCCACCGCTTGCATCGCGGCGAGCAGCGTCGCGTCGGGCGCGCGCCGGTCCACCTGATCCGCCAGCGCCGCGAATCCCTCGGCGACGTCAGACGGCGCAAACACTTCGTTGCCGCGCGCCACGGACCAGCCTCCTCACCGTCGAGAGGTTGCGTCGATCGTCCGCTTCGGTGTCCTTCGGCGTCTCCAGGATGAACGGGACCTCCCGCAAGCGTGGATGGGTGACGATTCGGCGAAAGGCGTCCAGCCCCATGTGGCCCTGGCCGATGTGCCAGTGCCGATCCACCCGCGAGGCAAACGGCGCGTTCGAATCGTTGAGGTGGATGAGCCTCAGGTGCGGAAGCCCGACGAGCCGGTCAAATTGCGCGATCGTCTCGTCCAACCCCTCGGCCGTGTGAATGGGGTAGCCGGCGGCGAACAGATGCGCCGTATCCAAGCAGACCCCCACCCGCGCCGGGGCCCCCACCCGCGCGCGGATCTCGGCCAGGTGCTCGAACTGACACCCCAGCCCCTGCCCCGCGCCCGCCGTGTTTTCGAGGAGGATCATCGTCGCGGCCGCGCGCTCGAGCGCCCCCGTCACCGCCTTCGCGACACGCGCCAGGCCCGCGTCCTCCCCCTCGCCTCGATGGCTGCCGACGTGCGTGACCAGATACTGCGCGCCAAGCCGCGCCGCCCGCTGGACCTCCTCGCCATAGAGCGCCGCCGACTGCGTCCACATGGCCGGCACCGGCGAGGCCAGGTTCATGATGTAGGGCGCATGGACCGCCAGCGGCTCGATCCCGGCCGCGCGGCGCTGCGCGTCAAACCGGCTGACGGTCTCCTCGACGAGCGCCGGGGCCGGTCCGCCGCGCGGGCTGCGGCTGAAGATCTGCATCGTCGTGCAGCCAAGCCGCCTGGCCCGCGCCACCGCCTCCAGCAACCCGCCCGCGATGGGCGCATGGACCCCGAGGTTCATTGACACGCTCGACGGAACGATGTTATAGTTGCCTCGTCGTGGGGCAGTAGCTCAGTTGGGAGAGCGCGAGGCTGGCAGTCTCGAGGCCACGGGTTCGATCCCCGTCTGCTCCACCATTAAAAAGTGCCAGGCACTTCGCCGCTTCGAATTGGGCCTGTCCTGTGGAAAAGTGCGTGGCACGTTGCCGCCCCCCGCCGCGCATCCCCATTATCGTATGGAAGCGATTCCTCTAAGTCAAGGAGACGCTTGACCTTGCTGCGCACTGACGGTACGATACACTTTACGCCCATGCGACAGCCCACCCTGCACTCCATGCTCCTGGCCGTGTTGACCCTGGGTGCTCTGGCTCCGGTTGAAGCGGCGCACGTCAACGTGATCGAGCTGGACAACCAGGTCATCAGCCCGGTGACCCAGCAGTACATCCTGGAGGCGGTCGACCGCTCCGAGACGGACGGCGCAGTCTTGCTCGTCATCCAGCTTGACACACCGGGCGGCCTGTTGGAATCGACCCGCACCATCGTCAAGCGCCTCATGAACGCCAAGGTGCCCGTCGCGGTGTACGTCGCCCCCTCGGGCTCCCGTGCCGGCTCGGCCGGGGTCTTCATCACGCTCGCGGCCCACGTGGCGGCCATGGCGCCCTCCACCAACATCGGCGCGGCGCACCCGGTCGTCGTCGGCGAAGGCGGCGGGCCGGTGAAAAAACTGATCCGGCGCATCACGCGGGACCTCGGCGAGGCGGACCCGCGGTCGAAGAAGCCGGCGGGGCGCGGCAGCAAGGCCGGCGAGGTGGAGGAGGAAATCATCGAGGAAGAGCAGGTCGACCCCATGTCGCAGAAGGTCATCAACGACACGGTCGCCTGGGTCACCACCATCGCCAAGGCCCGTGGGCGCAACGAGGAGTGGGCCAAGAAGGCCGTCACCGAAAGCTTCTCGGTCACGGAGACCGACGCGGTGAACGAGCGCATCGTGGATCTCGTCGCGGTCGACGTCCACGACCTGCTGGTCCGCATCCACGGCCGCCGGGTGGAGCTGGCGGGGACGGCCGTGGAGCTGGTGACCCAGGACGCGACAGTCGTTCTCCTGCCGATGAACCGGCGCCAGGAGTTTCTCGCCATCATCACCAACCCCAACATCGCCTATCTGCTGATGCTGCTGGGCACCCTCGGGCTCATCTTCGAGTTCACGCACCCGGGCATCGGCTTCCCCGGCATCGCGGGGCTGATCTGCCTGCTCTTGGCGCTCTACGCCTTCCAGACGCTGCCGGTCAGCTACGCGGCGGTCGCGCTGATCGCACTCGGCATCGGGCTGCTGGTCGCGGAGATCAAGATCGTCAGCCATGGGCTGTTGGCGGTCGGTGGCGTGATCGCGCTGACGCTGGGCAGCCTGATGCTGTTCGAGTCGCCGGATCCGAACATCCAGGTCTCGCTCCAGGTGATTGTCCCAACGGTGGCGACGCTGGCGGCGATCATCCTGTTCGTCCTCCAGCGGGCGCTGCGGGCGCAGGCCGCGCCGGTGGCGACCGGCGCCCAGGGGCTCATCGGCGCCATCGGCGTCGCCGCCACGGACCTGAACCCCGACGGCAAGGTCTTCGTGCACGGCGAGCTGTGGGACGCCACCGGCTCCCGCGCCATCCCCCAAGGCGAGAAGGTCCGGGTCATCCGGGTGGACGGGTTGCACCTGCTGGTCGACAAGATGGTGTCAGACACCTTTCAAAGCGGGAAAGGTGTCTGACACCTTTTGAAGGAGGGGACATGGACGTGCTGCTGTTCGGCTGGGTGTCGTTTCCGCTGCTCATCGGGGTCTTCTGGCTCGTCAACTGCATCAAGATCCTCAACGAATACGAGCGGGGGGTCGTGTTCCGGCTGGGGCGGATGCAGCCGCAGCCGCTGGGGCCGGGGCTGAAGCTGATCCTCTTCCCGATCGACCGGCTCATCCGGATCAGCCTGCGGACCATCACGCTGGACGTGCCGCCGCAGGACGTCATCACCAAGGACAACGTCTCGATCAAGGTGAACGCGGTGGTCTACTTCCGCGTGATCGAGCCGAACAAGGCCATCGTCGAGGTCGAAGACTACCTCTTCGCCAGCTCGCAGATGGCGCAGACCACCCTGCGCAGCGTGCTGGGCCAGGTGGAGCTCGACGAGCTGCTGATCCATCGCGAGAAGCTCAACCAGCAGCTCCAGACGCTCATCGACAAGCAGACCGACCCCTGGGGGGTGAAGGTCTCGGCGGTGGAGATCAAGCAGGTGGACTTGCCGGAGGAGATCCGGCGCGCGATGGCGCGCCAGGCGGAGGCGGAGCGGGTCCGGCGGGCCAAGATCATCGGCGCGGAGGCCGAGTCCCAAGCCGCGCAGAAGCTCGTCGAGGCGGCGCAGGCTATGAGCCAGCAGCCCATGGCGCTGCAGATGCGCTATCTGCAGACGCTGGCGGAGATCGCCACCGAGAAGAACTCGACGATCATCTTCCCGATCCCCATCGAGCTCATCAAGCCCTTCCTGGACAAGCGGTGATCCTTCCGGTGTCAGGCATCCCGCTCAGGGTCACCGCGAGCGGGGAGCCAGACCCCGGCATGGTACGCCGAGGTGGCGGAACCGGCAGACGCGCGGGTCTCAAAAACCCGTGGCCGCAAGGCCATGAGAGTTCGATTCTCTCCCTCGGCACATCCAACAGGTGTCAGACACCTTTCCCGCTTTGAAAAGTGTCTGACACCTCCTGTTAGAGGACGGGCGTGACGCCGGAGGAGAAGACGCCGATTTTCCGGACGCGCTCGTAGCGGCGCGCCAGCAGCTCCTCGGCCGACAGCGGCTCGGTCAGCTTGAAGAACCGCAGGATCGAGGCCCGGATGCGCTGCGTGACGAATTCCGGATCGTGGTGCGCGCCGCCCAGCGGCTCCTCGATGATCTCGTCGATGATCCCCGCCTTCAGCAGATCGTCCGAGGTGAGCCTCAGCGCCTCGGCCGCGTCCGGGGCGCGGGCCCGATCGCGCCACAGGATGGCGGCGCAGCCCTCCGGCGAGATGACCGAGTAGTAGGCGTTCTGCAACATCGCCGTCCAATCCCCGACGCCGACCCCCAAGGCCCCCCCGGAGCCCCCCTCGCCGATGACGCAGATGTAGATCGGGGCCTTCAACCGGGCCATCTCCCGCAGGTTATACGCGATGGAGTGCGCCTGGCCGCGCTCCTCCGCGCCGATGCCCGGGTAGGCGCCCGGCGTGTCGACGAAGATCACCACCGGCAGCCGGAATTTTTCTCCGAGGCGCATCAGCCGCAGCGCCTTGCGGTAGCCTTCCGGGTGCGCCGAGCCGAAGTTGCGCATCAGGTTTTCTTTGGTGTCGCGCCCCTTCTGGTGGCCGAGGACCACGCAGGAGCGGCCTTCCAGCTTGCCGAGGCCTCCGACGAGCGCCCGATCGTCGCTGAAGCACCGGTCGCCGTGCAGGCGGATCACGTCGCTCAGCAGCAGGCCGAGATAGTCGAGCGTGTACGGCCGCTGAGGATGGCGCGCCAGTTGCACGCGCTGCCACGAGGTCAGGGTGCCGTAGACCTTCCGCTTGAGCTGCTCCAGCTGCGCCTCGAGCGCCTTCAGCGCCTCGGGATGCCGCTCGCGGTCCGGCGCCTTGCGCGCCTCCTGCAGGCGGTGCGCAAGCTCCGCGATCGGCTTCTCAAAGTCGTAGCGGTAGCCGTTCATCCCCCCACCTGGGCGTGGGCCGGTTCGCACAGATGCGGACGCAGCGACCGAACCGGCCCAGGGTCGCTGCGCCTGCCCCGACATCTTGTGGGCGACCCGCCCCGCCAAGGGCGGGGTCGCCCAGGTGGTGGGGTCATCCCCTCCATCAGTCCACAATCGTGACCTCGGTGCCGACCGGCACGATGTCGAAGAGCTCCTCCACGTCGCCGTTCGTCATCCGGACGCAGCCCGCGGTGATCTGCTGGCCGACGGCGGCCGGATCCACCGACCCGTGGATGCCGTAGCCCTGCCTGTCGATGCCCAGCCACCGCGTGCCCAGGATGTTCTCCGGGCTGTCGGGCGGCACGACCGCGCCCTGCTTGTACCAGACGGGGTTCGGGATCCGCGTGACGATCGTGAACGTGCCCACCGGGGTCGAGTTCTCCTTGCCGGTCGCCACCGGGTAGCTCTTGATGAACTGGTTGTCCTCCGTCAGCAAGAGCTGGTTCTGCGACTTGTCCACGACGATGCCGAAGCGCCCCTTGGGGATCTTGAGCTTCTGCTCGAGGCGGATGAGATCGCCCTTCAAGCCGTTGGCCCGCCTGAGGAACTCCACCGTCGTGCCGCTGCGGGAGGCGATCTTGCCCAGCGTATCGCCCGACTTCACGACGTGGACCCCGTCCAACTCCGTCACGAGCGGCGAGAACAACAGCGCGATGTTGACGTTGCCCAGCCGCGTCTGGGTCTGCGGGACGAGCGGCGAGCCGGGGAAGCGATCGAGCAGCATCCGGTACATCGCCCGCGCCTCCACGAGCTGCTGCTGGGCTTCATAGACCTGGCCCAGCTTCAGCAGGGCGTCGTCGGCCCAGGGCGAATCCGGGAAGGTGGCGACGAGCTCTTCGAGATCCGCCTGCGCCTCCGCCAGGTTGCCGGCGCGCTCCGCGTGCGCCGCGCGCGCGAGCAGCCGCTGGGCCGCCCCCCCGAACCCTCCCCGCTGGCTGAGCAGCACCAGGATCGCAATCCCCGCCATGACCCCGCCCGCTGCCGCGAGCCCGACCGCCACTTGCCGACGCATCCTGCTCTCTCCTCTAGGTGCCTGACCTACTGTAACGCCAACGCCGTGGCCAGCCCCACCCCCATGCCGGCGAGGACCTCCATCGGCGTATGCCCCAACAGCTCCTTCAGCCGCTGCTCCTGAATCCGGCGCTTGAAGTACATATCCTCCATCATCTTGTTCAACACCTGCGCCTGGCGTCCGCTCCACCGGCGCACGCCTTGGGCATCGAAGACGGTGACCACGGTGAGGGCGATGGCGATGGCGAACAGGGGGGACTCGAAGCCGGACTCTAACCCGACGGCGGTGCTGAGGGCGGTCACGCCGGCGGCGTGGGTGCTCGGCATGCCGCCGGTGCCGATCAGCCACCGAAAATCAAACCGCTTCAGGCGGATGACTCCCAGGAGGATCTTGATGGCCTGCGAGATGACGCTGGCGGCCAGCCAGGACACGAACGCCTGGTTGGCGACCCAGGCGGGCAAGACCGGCGTCATGCCGAGCCGCTCTTACTCGGTCTGCGGCTCCAGGACGTGGATGTGCAGCCGCGGACCCGCGCCCAAGGTGGAGGTGCCGTGCCGGACGACGTAGCCGCGGTTGCCTGAGGCGAGACGGTCCTGATCCGCGCGCTTCCTGGCCTCGGCGCGCTCGCCCCAGTAGGCCTGCCAGGAGGCGAGGCGCTGCTGCCAGAGCTTGCGCCGCACGTCGCGGATCGCGAGCCTGAGCTCCTTGATGGAGGAGAGCTTGGCTTCGAGCTGCTGCTTCTCCGTCTGCGCCGACTGGAGCCGCTGCGCCAGCGAGACGTTCTCCTGCCGGAGCTGCTGTTGCTCCTGCTGCAGGGCGGCCAGCTCGGTGAACTTCTCATCGAGCCGCCGCTGGACCTCTTGCAGCTCCTGCTCGAGGTTGGAGAGGCTGCCGGCCTGGCCTTCAAGCGTGTCCTGCGCCTGGCCCAGCTCCTCGCTCAGGTGGGCCCGCTCATCGGCAAGCTGCGAGACCAGCTGCTGGGCTTCGGTGTACGCCCGCGCCAGCCGCTGTTTCTCCCGTTCAACCCATACGGCTCGCGCCAAGCTCGCGACGGCCACAATAGCCAGCGCGGCCATGACGATCCGCCTCCGGCGTGTTGGCATCTGGGGGAATCTCCTTGACGTTTGCAGGGCGACAAAGTATGATCAGTATACTCCTCAGCGCCTGGCAAGACAAGAGGTTTTTCTCCGTGCTTGCCCGGACGCGCGCCTACACCCTCCTCGGCCTCGAGGCCCTGCCGATTGACGTGGAAGTCGATGCCGCTCGGGGCCTGCCCACGCTCTCGATCGTGGGCCTGCCGGATCAGGCGGTGAGGGAGGCCCGCGAGCGGGTCCGCTCCGCCCTGATCAACAGCCAGTACGACCTGCCCTCGCTCCGGTTGACGGTCAACCTCGCCCCGGCCCATCTGAAGAAGGAAGGCGGCGCCTTTGACCTGGCCATCGCCTTGGGCGTCCTGGCCGCCTCCCACCAGCTCGATCCGGCCCGCCTGGCCTCCACCGTCGTCCTGGGAGAGCTGGCGCTCGACGGCAGCGTCCGGCCGATCCGGGGCCTGCTCCCCATTGCCATCGCCTTGCGCGGCACCCGCAGCCGCCTGCTCGTGCCATCGGCCAATGCGCGGGAAGCGGCGGCCGTTGAGGGCGTAGAGGTCGTGCCGGTGACCTCGCTGCGCGACGCCGCCGAGGCCCTCTCGCAGGAGCGCGACCCGGCCGCGATCGCACGGCCGGTCCGCGGCCGGCTCAGGGTGCAGGAGGCCTACGACGTGGATTTCGCCGACGTCAAAGGCCAGGCGCACGTCAAGCGCGCCCTGGAGGTGGCGGTGGCCGGAGGCCACCATGTCCTCTTGATCGGGCCGCCGGGCTCAGGGAAAACCATGCTGGCCGAGCGCCTCCCCACCATCCTGCCGAAGCTGTCCTTGGCGGAGGCCCTGGAGACCAGCGCGATCTACAGCGTCACGGGGCTGCTGGATGGCAAGCCGCTGCGGTGGCGCCGGCCGTTCCGCGCGCCCCACCACACCAGCTCCGCCGCATCCCTCATCGGCGGCGGAGACAAGGTCAGGCCAGGGGAACTCTCGCTGGCGCATCACGGCGTGCTCTTCCTCGATGAGCTGCCGGAGTTTCACCGGGATGTGCTCGAGAGCCTGCGCC
>CAZKXY010000022.1:0-19707 GCA_964556925.1 uncultured Planctomycetales bacterium
CACACCCGATCCCATTCCGAATTCGGCCGTTAAGCCCCTCAGGGCCGATGGTAGTGATCCCGCAAGGGATCGTGAGAGTAGGTCGTCACCGGGCGTTTTCTTTCCCTCGCCCCAGCCGTTTGCTCGCCGCCGGTGTGGGAGGGGTGTGGCTGAGTCTCCTGCTCAGCGCTGGGGTCGTCGCGGACGAGGACGGCGCGGGAAGATCGGAGCAGCCGGTCGCCACCCTCTTCGGCCAGCCGCTCCACCTTGACGATAGCCAGGCGCCGCTCCACGCGCAGCCCTCGGATCCAGCGGCCCTCGACGCCCAGACCTCGACGCGAACCCGGCAGTTGGACCAGATCAGGCAGAAGATCTGGGAAGCGCTGTCGGGGGCGTTCTGCGCCACGCACGACTGCGAGCCAACCGAGGCCGACTACGCCGCTTTTGAACACGGCCGTCGTCGCCTCCGCGCCGTGTACCCCCCTTCCCGGCAGCCGGACCCGGCCGTCCCGCCTGAGGAATACCAGCGGCTCAGCCGGCAGCTCGAGGCGGAGCTCCAGGCCGATGAGGAGTTCCTCAAGAGCAGCAGGCTGTCCCATCCCTTCGAGAAGCCCTGGTGGCTGATGGAGCCGCCGGCCGCTGCGAGCGAGGTCCGGTGAGCCAGGCATGGCTGGCAGGAGCATCCGGCGGACGATCGGCATCCTCGCGCTGGGGACGCTCGTGGCCGTCGTGGAATGGGCCGTCATCGTCCTGCGCCCCGCCAAACCCGCGCTGGCGCTGCAGGTCGTTGAGGGGGTCGATCGATCCTACCGCGGCCGGTTCGCCGGTGAGCTGGCGTTTCAAACCGTCCTCGCGCAGATGCCGGAACAGCGCCGGCGCGCGCTGGCATTCGTCGAGCGACGCACCGGCCTTCGCCTTGTCGCAACGGACAGGGAGCGCATCCTCATCCGGTTCACCGAGGACGCCGGGCCGGAGCAGACGCTGGCCGTCACCGAGACGCGGTCGGTCAATGGCAGGCGCTGCCAGGTCGTGACGTTCTACCTTCCGCCGCTGCTCCGGGAGCAGCTTCCGGTGGAGCCGACGCTGCGGCATGAGCTGGCGCACGCGGTCATGCGGCAGCGGATGGGGTTCCGGTATGGCTATGTGCCCGTCTGGCTGCGCGAGGGCATCGCCGTCTGGACCGCCGAGCAAATCGAGGATAAAGCCGCCCTCCTGATCCCTGCCAGGCTGGCCGCCGGCCAGGACCCCCTCATGCTGCTCAACGGCCTGGACACGCTCCCCCACACGCTTGATGATTTGCTTGAAGACGCGCTGCTGTTTCAGTACCTTGAGCAGCGGTGCGGAGCGCCGTGCGTCCAGCGCGTGATTCAGGATGTGGTCCACGGACGCTCCCCCCGCAGGCTGATCGAGCACGCGACCGGGCTGAGCTGGCGGGAGGTGAATGCGCAGGTTCGCGCCTTCAGTCTGGACTACATCCGCGCGCGGAGTACAATGGGTGCGCAGCACTCACAGGTGTCAGACACCTTTCCCGCTTTGAAAGGTGTCTGACACCATTGGAAGGGGAGGGTGAGGGATGGCGGAGGTGTTCGCGATCTTGGTGGCGTGCGGCGCATTGGTGGTCGGGATCCTGGTGATCGGCTGGGCCTACGGCGACTTCCGGGTTCGCTGACATGGTCGCCGTTGTGACGTTGCTGGCGTTGTTTTTAGCGCTGGTCGCGTGGCGCAAGGGCTGGCATGCGTCGGGACTGGTGGCCCTCTGCCTGGGGCTGGCGTACGCCGTGCTGTCCCAGCCCGGGGTGCAAGAGGTGCTCAAGACCCAAGCCGCGGCGCACGCCCAGCTTGGGCGCGTCGGGCAGCAGGCGGCCAGCGCCAAGCAGGGAATGGACGAACTCTCCGGCCGCGTCTTGGCCCATGAGGCGTCCGTCCAGGCGCACGAGGCGCGGCTGATCGTGCAGGAGGATGCGCTGAAGACCCAGCAAGAGGCCTGGCAACAGCTCAGCGGCGAGCTGCAGGTCCTGCGCGAGGAGCTGGAGGATCAGCGGCAACAGCTGGTCCAGGCGCAGGGGCTCGTGCAGGACGTCGTCGGCGGGACCACCACCGACGAGCTCAGGCTGAACGACCGCGAGCGAGTCATCGTGCGGCCGCAGGGCGGATTGGAATCGGTGGTGTACTTCCAGCTCTCGCGGGTCCCGCGGCCGGAGACGGTGAAGGTGTCGTGGCACACCACCGTCTTTCCGGCCACAGCCTACACCGTCCAGCAGAACATCGCGTTCCTGAAGGTGACGGGGCCGACGAAGGGATTTCAGAAGCGCCCCTTCGTGTTTGAGTACGTCGCCGACACCAGGCGAGCCGACGAGCGGGCGACGTTGTCGCTTCGGGACGGCGTCGTCTATGCCAACGACCAGCCGCTGGCCGAAGACCAGTGAGTCGCAGCTCGCGTGGGTTAGCGCGTGAGCGAGAAGAGGATTTCGCCAGAGACGAGCAGGGGGATGGCGATCAGCAGGTAGGTTACCACCACGGTCGGGAACGGCAGGGCGCGAGGCTCCGGCTGCCTCGACTGCCGCTGTTCGGTCGCCTCATGATGCTGTTGGGGCGCGCTGTCGTTGGACCAGAAAGCCAGTTGGTCGAACGTCCGGGTGAGTGTCCCATTCGTGTAGTCAGTCGTGAGGAAAGCCCACTGCGTCGTGGTGGGGTCGGCATAATAGACTACCTGCCGCACGGTGTGAAACGGTTCGAGATCATCCGCAGAGGCCAACGCGGGGGCACTCAGCAGCGCACCGGCCCCCATGACGAGTAAATCCCACCGCGGTGCCGTGGGCATGACACTCCTCCGGTCAGCCTTCGGTTGAGGGACAGTTTTACTCTACCCCATCGCCCATCCCGAGGGCAAGGGTGATCTTCAAGGGGACTCCCTCCGCGACGGTGGCGGACGTGGCTGACTGCCGGAGGGCTACCTTCCGTGTTGGCGCTCAACCAGCTATACTCACCCGAGGTGTCGATGTCTCTGGCGGCCGGTGTGATCAGCCTGTATGGCCTGTTCAGCATGGTGGGCGGCTTCCTCGGGTATGTGAAAGCCCGCAGTCGCGCTTCCCTGATCGCCGGAACCTCGTCGGGACTGCTCCTGTGGGTGTGCGCCTATGGGCTGAACCGGGGCCATCGCGCGGCTGCAATCGGCGGCTTCCTCATCGCCCTCGCGTTGGGCGGCCGGTTCCTGGGGACGTGGCGGCGCACCAGGCGCGTCATGCCGGATCTGGCGATGGTCGGTGGAAGCGTCGCGACGCTGGTGGCGGTTGGCTGGTGGTGGGTCGCGCGATGAGCCGTCGAGGCCGCGCGCCCATCGCGGCGGCGCTCCTGCTGATGGTCCTGGCGTCGTCCGCGGACGCCGCGCCCCCGTCTGCCACGGTGTTTGACTGGGTGAGCCAGCAGCATCAACTTATGCAGCGGTATCTGAACGTGCTGCGGCAGGCCTCGCATGATCTGGCCTACGACTACCGGATGCCGACCTTGATGCTGCCGATCGCGATGGCTCTGTTTACCGGCTACATCATGCGCCTCCATGAGCTTGAAGGGCGCGTGCTCTACCCCGTGGCGCGGGAAGCGCATGAACGAGACGCAGCAGCAGTCGCTCGACACCATCATCCAGGCGATCACCCAAGAGCAGCGCGCGTTGCTCCGCGTGGCGCAGACGTGGGAGCAGGTCGAGCGCGGAGGGAAGGGGGAGATCCTGGTGGAGCCGCTGGAGACCTTGCACCGCCTGGTGAACCGGCACATTGTCCTGCAGGAGGAGGACGTGATGCTGCGCGTGGATGCCCTGTTCACCCTGCAGGAGCAGGCTGCAATCGTGCAACAGGGCAACAAGGTGGACCAGGCGATCTTCGGCCGGCAGGGGCGCCAGCCGTATGACGCCCTGTTTGACGCCATTGAAGAGCAGATCTGGATCGTCTCGCCCCGCAAGTGGTAACCGCAAGTGGTAACCGGCCTCTTGACAAGTCGGGCCGGGATCAGCCATAGTCAAGGTAAGCGCCCTCAACGCACGCGGGGGCGCATTGCGTTTTTTCCCCCGTCGAAGGGAGGCCAGATGGCTGCCACGCGCCCGGAGCGGATCCTGATCGTCGACGATGATCCCGGCGTCACCCGGCTGCTGCGGTCGCTCTTTGAATCGGCCGGCTACCAGGTCCATGCGGAGCTCGATGGAATCGGCGCCATCCGCTACGCCGCCGAGGAGCAGCCCGACCTGATCATCCTGGACCTGCGCCTGCCGGACATGGACGGCTTCGAGGTCTGCAAGACGATGCGCAAGGTCTTCCTGCCGTGGAGCGTGCCGATCGTGATGCTCACCGGCCTGGACAGCCCGGTGGACCAGCTGCGGGGTTTTGCCTGCGGGGCCGACGCCTACCTGACCAAACCGTGCGAGCTTCACCAGCTGCTCCGGACGATCGAGCGGATGCTCGGGGAAACGGCGACCGCCGGCAGCGCTTGACAGCAGACGTTTGTCTAGTATAGTAGGGCTTAGGCGGTGAGTGATGCCTGAGCCGGTCCGCATTTGGAACCCCCCCAATCCGTACCTCAGCGAGCAGCGCGAGCTGCTCGGCGAGCCATTCGCCGCCGAGCTGGAGCTCTACGAGGACCGCTCGCACTCAATCCTCTCCCGCAACGACAGCCCAGACCTCAGCTTTCGCTGGAGTGTAAATCCGTACCGAGGATGCTGGCATGCGTGTGGTTACTGCTACGCGCGGCCGACGCATGAGTACTTCGGGTTCGGGGCAGGCACCGATTTCGAGCGCAAGCTTCTCGTCAAGCGCGACGCCCCGACCCTCCTCGAGCAGGCGTTCCGCCGCCCGTCGTGGCGCGGCGAGCGCATCATGTTCTCCGGCGTGACCGACTGCTACCAGCCGCTCGAGGCCGCCTGGAAGCTGACGCGCGGCTGCCTGTCGGTGTGCCTGGCGTTCCGCAACCCCGTCGGGGTCGTCACCAAGTCGCTGCTCGTGCGTCGGGACGCGCCGCTGTTGGCGGCGCTCGCCCAAGAGGCGGACGCCAGCGTGTCGATGAGCATCCCCTTTTGGGATGAGGCGATCGCGCGGATCATCGAGCCCGGCGCGCCGACGATCCGCCGCCGATTTGAGACGATGGAGCTGTTGGCCAAGGCGGGCGTGCCGGTGGGGATCGGTGTCGCGCCCATCATTCCCGGATTGAACGATGCGGACATCCCGGCGCTGCTCGCCGAGGCGAAACAGCGCGGGGCCTCGTTTGCGTTCAAGACGCTGCTGCGGCTGCCCGGCAGCGTCAAGGCGGTGTTCATTCACCGGCTGAAGGCGTCGCTGCCGCTCAAGGCCGCGAAGATCGAGCATCGCATCCGCGAGACCCGCGACGGCAAGCTCTCCGACAGCCGCTTCGGTCATCGGCATCACGGGGAAGGGGTGTACTGGGAGTCCATCGAGCAGGTGTGGGACGTCTGGTCTCGCCGGCTCGGCTTTGATCGCTCGGAGGAACCGGAGAAGCCCTCGACCTTTCGCCGACCGCCGGTCGTCGGACCCCAGTTGGAATTTCCGTGAGGCGGTGTTATACTACCGCCACGCTGTTGCGGCGAAGGCGCCATGGCCGGACATTCCAAATGGGCGGGCATCAAGCACAAGAAAGCCGTGGTTGATGCCCAGCGAGGCAAGGTCTTCTCGAAAGTCATCCGGGAGCTGACCGCCGCCGCCCGCCTGGGCGGAGGCGACCCGGAGGCGAACCCCCGCCTGCGTCTGGCGGTGACGAAGGCCCGCGAGGCCAACCTGCCGAAAGACACCATCGAGAAAGCGATCAAGCGCGGCACCGGGGATCTGCCCGGCGCGTCGTACGAGGAGATGGTGATGGAGGGCTACGGCCCGGGCGGGGTGGCGATCCTGATCGAGCTGTTGACGGACAACAAGAACCGCACCAGCGCCGAGCTGCGCAGCCTCTTTTCCCGGATGGGCGGGAACCTCGCCGGCGCCGGCAGCGTCTCGTGGCTCTTTCAGAAAAAGGGCGTCATCACGCTCAATGCCAAGGGGCTCAAGGAAGAGGCGGTGTTGGACGTTGCGCTGGAGGCCGGCGCCGAGGACCTCAAGGTCGAGGGGGACCAGGCGACCCTTGTCTGCGCCCCGCCGGCGTTCGAAACGGTGAAGCAGGCCGTGCAGAAGGCGGGATGGGCGTGGGACTCGGCCGAACTCTCGCTGGTGCCGACGTCGACGGCGCGCGTGGAGGACCCCGCGCAGGCCAAAGCGCTGCTCGCGCTGCTGGACGCGCTGGAGGACCACGACGACACCCAGCACGTGTACGCGAACTTCGACATCCCGGACGCGCTGTTTGCCCAAGCGGCGGGAGCGTAGTGTGCGAGCAGGAACATGGCAAGTGGCGAAGTGGCTGAGTGGCACGGTGTCCAGTCACTGTGCTACTGAGCCACCTTGCCACTGAGGGGGCGTGTCTCTTCTCTTGGATGGTCATTCTGGGCATTGACCCTGGGCTGAACGCGACCGGCTACGGCCTCCTTGAGGCGCAGCGCGCCCGCTTGCGGTGCATCGCCGCCGGCGCCATCCGTCCCCCCAGAACCCGTCCGCTCGAAGCCAGGCTTGCGCAGATTCACGAGACCCTCGTGACGCTCATCGATCGGCATCGTCCCCAGATTGCCGTCCTTGAGCAGCTCTTCACCCACCAGGCCTATCTCACCACCGCTTCCCTGATGGGCCACGCGCGCGGCGTGGCATGCCTCGCCGTGCAGCAGCGCGGCCTGACGCTGGCCGAATACCCTCCGGCGCAGGTGAAGAAATCCCTGACCGGATCGGGCGCCGCCTCAAAGGAGCAGGTCGCGCGCATGGTGGCGCACTGGCTGGGCGGGTTGGATCCGTCGTGGTCGTCTGATGCCACGGACGCCCTGGCGCTGGCCATCGTGCACGCGCACCTGTCGCGCCAGCGCGAACGTCTGCCCGCTGAGGTGGGGGGATGATCTCACGGGTGCGCGGCGTCGTGCGCGAAGTCGGCGAGCTGCAGCTCTTGATGGAGGTGGGCGGCGTCTCGTACGAAGTCTTCATGCCCTCGTCGTTGCTGCGCCTGGTGCCGGACCGGCTCGGGCCCAGCGGGGAGCTGGAGCTGGTGACCTTCCACTACCATCAGCTCGAGGTCGGGCGGGGCATCCCCGTGCTGATCGGGTTCTTCAATGACGTGGAGCGGGAGTTTTTCGTGCGGTTCATCTCCGTCGCCGGCATCGGCCCGCGGGCCGCGCTGAAGGCGCTGGCGCAGCCGATCGCGGTCATCGCCCAGGCGATTGACGAGGGCGACCTGGCGCTGCTGCGGTCGCTGCCCGGCATCGGCGAGCAGCGCGCCAAGGAGATCGTGGCCAAACTGCAGGGGAAGGTGGGCAAGTACGCCCTGATCCAGGCGAAAGAGGCGCTCCCGACGCCGGCCGACGCCGAGCAGGTGGCGGTCGAGGACGAGGCCGTCGCCATCCTCGTGCAGCTCGAATACAAAAAGAGCGAAGCGAAGGAGATGGTGCGCGCGGCGCTCTCTCGCAATCCGAAGGTGAAGTCATCCGAAGAGCTGCTGAATGAAGTCTACCGCCAACAGCGCTTGGCCCAAGTCTAGCAGTCCTCCCAACCCCGCTGTTGGCTCAGGGCTCAGG
The DNA here is from genome assembly GCA_964556925.1 of uncultured Planctomycetales bacterium. Taxonomy (GTDB): domain Bacteria; phylum Omnitrophota; class Gorgyraeia; order Aquiviventales; family Aquiviventaceae; genus CAZKXY01. Next base: position 7,616 of record CAZKXY010000022.1, read on the forward strand.
GCTCCGGGCTCAGGGCAGTTGCCCAGGGCCCGCAACCCCCAGCCCGGAGCCGAGCAGGGTGGGGGGACGCGCGCGGAGCCCTTCGTCGCCGACACCGACGACGACCAGATTCTGAACCTGAGCCTGCGGCCGAAGCGGTTTGAGGAGTTCATCGGCCAGGCGCAGGTCGTGGAGAACCTGCGCGTCGCGATCCAGGCCACCACGCGGCGCGGGGAGCCGCTGGAGCACCTGCTGCTGGCCGGCCCGCCAGGGCTGGGCAAGACCAGCCTGGCCCATATCCTGGCGCATGAGATGGGGGCCAAGATCACCGGGACCAGCGGCCCGGCGATCGGGCGCGCGGGCGACCTCATCGGCGTCCTGACCAACCTTGCGGAAGGCGACATCCTCTTCATCGATGAGATCCACCGCCTCTCCAAAGTCGTCGAGGAGTTCCTCTACCCGGCGATGGAGAACTTCGAGATCGACTTCATCATCGATAAGGGGCCGTATGCCAAGACGATCAAGTTCCGCCTCAAGCGCTTCACCCTGATCGGCGCGACGACGCGCGCGGGGCTGCTGTCGAACCCGTTGCGCAGCCGGTTCGGCATGGTCTACCACCTGGAGTTCTACAAGCCCGAGGAGCTCGTGCAGGTCTTGCAGCGGTCCGCCAGGATCCTGAGCATTACCCTGCAGCCGGAGGCGGCCCGCACCGTCGCCGGACGCTCCCGGGGCACGCCGCGCATCGCCAACCGCCTGCTGCGGCGGGTGCGCGACTACGCCCAGGTCAAGACGAGCGGCGAGATCTCCGCCGAGGTGGCGCACGCGGCGCTGCGGGCGCAGGGGGTGGACGACTTCGGGCTGGACGGGCTCGACCGGAAGGTGCTGAAGACGATCATTGAGTTCTACGGCGGGGGGCCGGTGGGCATCGAAGCCCTGGCCGCTGCGCTGAACGAGGAGCGCGATACGATCGTGGACGTCGTGGAGCCGTATCTCTTGTCGGCCGGGCTGCTCAAGCGCACCGCCCGCGGACGGAAGGCCACCCGCCTGGCCTATCAGCATGTGGCCAACCTGAAGGAGCAGGAGCTGGAGCTGTTTGCCTCGTGATGGGCGCAGAGCTGTCCCCTCTCGCTCGCGCCCCGATCCTGAAAAAAGGTGTCAGACACCTTTCCCGCTTCAAAAGGTGTCTGACACCTTTTCTGGTGATGGTCCTGGTGCCGTCGTGGGCCAGCGCGCAGCCGAACCCGGAGTGGATCCGCGTGGCGATCGTGCGCGAGGACAAGCAGGTGGATTTGCAAATCTACGGGCGGTTCACCATCTTGGCGCTGCACACCGGCGATACGATCCAGCAGGGCCGGCGCCTGCCGCTGCTGGCCGTGCGGGCGGTGCAGGAGGGGATCGCGCTGGGCGACGCGGTGCTGCCGGTGTTCGGCGTGCGCATCCAGCCGGAGAGCGACGCGGCCATCAGCCTCAACGGCCGGCGGCTGCGCGGCACGCTGGAGATCGTCCGCCAGAAAGATCTCACGCTGTTGATCGTGAACCACATCGGGCTCGAAGATTACCTCCGCGGCGTGCTTAGCAAGGAGGCGCCGGACTACTGGCCGGCCGAGGCGCTCAAGGCGATCGCGATCGCCGCGCGGACGTACGCGGTCTACCAGCGGTTCACGAAGTCGGCCGGCGAGTTCGACGTCACCGGCGATGTGATGTCCCAGGACTACGGCGGCAAGACGGCGGAGAAGACCGCCACGACGCGCGCCGTGAAAGCGACCGCGGGCCTCGTGCTGGCCTCCGAGGGGACGATCTTCCCGGCGTTCTATCATTCGACGTGCGGCGGCATGACCGAGCACGCGCGGGTCATGGGCGATTTCGATCTCGCGCCGTTGCGGGGCGGGGTGGCCTGCGCGTTCTGCACCGCTTCGCCGTTTGCCCAGTGGCGCCGCCGAATCACCAAGGCCGATCTGAACTGGGCGCTGCGCAAAAGCCCGCACGGGACCATCGGCGCGATCCAGGACCTGCAGGTGACCAAGCGCACCGCGTCCGGCCGGGCCGCCGAGGTGACGCTGGTGGGCGCTCGCCGCACGTTGCGGCTGACCGGCTACGATTTCCGGGCGCTGTTGGGGTTTGACGTGATCAGAAGCCCCCTGGTGACCGTCGCGCCGCTCGGCGATGGGTTCCTCATCATGGGGCGCGGGTGGGGCCACGGCGTCGGCATGTGCCAGTGGGGCGCGGCCGGGCTGGCCCGGAGAGGGTTGTCCGCCCGGGAGATTCTGGCGTGGTACTATCCGGGCGCAGAGTTGATCACGCTGAACGAACGCATCCAATCGGCAGGAGGGCCATGATGCCTGAGCAGGCCGCGGCAGCGCCGAACAACCCGATGATCCACCTGCTCTTCATGTTCGGGATGATGTTTGTCATCTTTTACGTCCTCGTGTTCCGGCCGCAGGCCAAATCCCGCAAGGAGCACGAGCAGATGGTGAAGAACCTCAAGAAGCACGATGAGGTCGTGACCACCGGCGGGCTGTTCGGCCAGGTGGTCAACGTCAAGCCGGAGTCCATCACGCTGAAGATCGACGAGAACGTGCGCGTCGAGGTGGAGCCTGCGGCGATCGTCCGGCTGGTGAAATCGAAGGGAGGGGCGGGGTGATGCCGGCCAGCTTCCGGTGGCGGGTCCCGCTCGCGGCGGCCGTCGTGGCGCTCGCGGCGTGGTTTGCGTTCCCGCTCGAGCGGCGCATCAACCTAGGGCTGGACCTGCAGGGTGGGATGCACCTCGTCCTGAAGGTGGACACCACCCAGGCGCCGTCGGAGTCGCGCGACCAGGACGTGACCGGCATCGCGGTGGAGATCATCCGCAACCGCGTCGACCAGTTCGGCGTGCGCGAGCCGCTCATCCAGCGGCAGGGGGTGGACCACATCCTTGTGCAATTGCCTGGCATCACCGACCGGGAGCGGGCGCTGAACTTGATCGGCAAGACCGCCCTGCTGAAGTTCCAGCTGGTGTCGGAGAGCCAGCGGCTGATCCAGCAGGCGCTGGACGGCACCGCGCCGGCGGGCTTCGAGCTGCTGGAGGACGAGCAGGGCACCCCCTACCTGGCGGAGATCGACAGCGCCCTGACCGGCACGATCCTGTCCGACGCGTATGTCGAAGCGGGCGAGCTCGGGCTGCCGGAGGTGAGCTTCCGGCTGAATAAGGAGGGCGCCCGGGCGTTCGGCCGGCTGACCGGCGCCAACATCAACCGCCGGCTCGCGATCGTGCTGGACGGCGTGGTCCAGTCCGCGCCGGTCATCCAGAGCCGGATCACGGACGCCGGCCGCATCACCGGGCGCTTCACCCGTGAGGAGGCGCACGATCTGGCGATCATCCTGCGCGCCGGCGCCTTGCCCGCGCCGATCATGGTGGAGGAGGAGCGCACGGTGGGGCCGACGCTGGGGCGAGATTCCATCCGCTCAGGGGTCCTCGCCACCGTGGTGGGGGCGGTGTTGATCATCACCTTCATGCTGGGCTACTATCTGCTCTCCGGCCTGATCGCCGTGATCGCGCTCGTGCTCAACCTCTTGTTGATCCTGGGCGGGCTGGGGTATTTTCAGGCGACCTTAACGCTGCCAGGCATCGCCGGGATGATCCTTACCCTCGGCATGGCGGTGGACGCCAACGTCCTCATCTACGAGCGCATCCGGGAGGAGCTGGCCGCTGGCCGGCCGCTGAGCCTGGCGATCGCAGGCGGCTACGAGAAAGCCCTCTCCGCCATCTTGGATTCCAACGTCACGACCTTGATCGCGGCGCTGTTCCTGTATTGGTTCGGCACCGGCCCGATCCGGGGTTTCGCCACCACCCTGGGCATCGGGATCCTGGCCAGCATGTTCACCGCGATCTTCATCACCCGCATCATCTTCGACTTCCTGCTCGCCACCGGCCGTCTGTCGCGGCTGACGATGCAGCGATGGATCCGCGAGACGCACATCGACTTCATCGGCAAGCGCAAGCTCTGCTACGGGCTGTCCGCCGTGGTGCTGGCCGTGGGGGTGGGCGCGTTTGTGATGCGCGGCCCGGCGCGCTACGGCCTCGACTTCACCGGCGGGCTCTTGCAGGAGTACCGGCTCGGCCAGCCGGCCGGCGCCGACGGGCTCCGGGCCACGCTCGCCAAGGTCGGGCTGGGCGATGCCATCATCCAGCAGTTCGGCAGCGACACCGAGTGGCTGATCCGCACGCCGGATGACACCGACGCGGAGATCCAAGAGACCGTCTCCCGCACCCGCGAGGCGCTCCGTTCCGACTATGACGCGGCCAGCCCTGAGCTGGCCCGGCTGGAGCGGGTCGGGCCCACGGTCGGGGTGATTCTCCAGAAGAAGGCGTGGCTCGCGATCGGCTGGTCGCTGATCGGCATCCTGCTCTACGTGGCGCTGCGCTTCAAGCATGTCGACTTCGGCGCCGCCGGCGTCATCGCCTTAATCCACGACGTCGTCGTGGCGACCGGGGCGCTGTGCCTGCTGGGCTACCAGATCGATTTCATCATCGTCGCGGCGCTCATGACGATCGCCGGCTTTTCGATCAACGACACGATCGTCATCTACGACCGGGTGCGGGAGAACCTGCGGCTGCACCGCAAGCTCGGGCTGGCCGAGGCGATCAACCTCAGCGTCAACGAGACGCTGGCCCGGACGCTGCTGACCTCGCTGACGGTGATCTGCACCGTGCTGGCCCTCTACGGCTTCGGGGGGCAGGTGCTGCGCGACTTCTCGCTCTGCCTGCTCGTGGGCTTCATCTCCGGTGTCTACTCAACGGTGTACATCGCCTCGGCGCTGGTCACCACCTGGCGCCGCCTGTTCGAGCCGAAACGCGCCTGAACGCGTGATGCCGTTCCGCTGGCACGTGCCGCCCGCCAACCCGCTGCGGGCCCGCGCCCTCGCCGCCTCGGTGGGCGTCCACCCCCTGACCGCGCAGCTTCTGCTCAACCGCGGCGTGGCGGATGCGGCGCAGGCGAGGCGGTTTTTGCGCCCCTCGCTCGCCGCGCTCGGCGACCCCTCAGCGTTGCCCGACATGGAGCGGGCGGCGGCCCGGCTGAAACGGGCGGTCATCCGCCAGGAGCCGATCATCCTCTTCGGCGATTCGGACGTCGATGGGCTGACCGCCAGCGTGATCCTCTATGAGCTGCTGCGCGATCTGGGCGCGTCGGTCCGCGCCAAGCCGGCCAATCGCATCGCGCACGGCTACGGCCTTCCGGAATTGTTCGTGCGGCAGCTTATCCGCATCGGCGCGAAGCTGCTGATCCTGGTGGATTGCGGCACCAACCAGCCCGACGCCATTCGGCGGCTGGCCGAGGCGGGCATCGAGACGATTGTCGTGGACCACCACGTGCCGCTGCGGGAATGGGCGAAGCCGTACGCGCTGGTCAACCCCCATCGGGGTGCGGGGGCGGGCGCAGGCAGGGAATTGTGCAGCGCGGGATTGGCGTTTAAGGTCGCCCAGGCGCTGCTCGGCGCAGGCAGCGAGCGGCTGCTGGCCTATCTGGACCTGGCGGCGCTCGGCACGCTGGCGGACTGCTCGCAGCTCGTTGGGGACAGCCGCATCCTGGTCGCTCTGGGCGTGGCGCGGATCGTGGACAGCCATCGCGGCGGGTTGCGGCACCTGTGTGAGGCTACGGGGACGATGTCCGCTGAGCCCGAGCAGGTGATCAAGCGGCTGATCCCGCGGCTGAACGCCAGCGGCCGGATGGGCGACGCGCGCGCGGTGTGGCACCTGCTGGCGAGCGAGCCGGATCGCCGGTGGGACCGGTGGCTCGAGGAGGCCGAAGCCGCGCACGCGGCCGCGAAGCAGCTCCACCGGCAGATCATCGCCGAGGCGCACGCGCAGGTGGCTCGCCTGCACTTCAAAGACCAGTTCGTCGTCGTGGTGAGCCGGGCCGGATGGCACCCGGGTTTGATGGGGCCGGTGGCTTCCCAATTAGCTCAGCAGTACGGGCGGCCCGCGATCGCGATCGCCATGGAGGAGGAGCAGGGGGTGGGCTCAGGCCGGTCGATCCCGCGCTTCAACCTGCTGGAGGCGCTGCAGGCCTGCGAGGATATGCTGCTGCGGTTCGGCGGCCATGCCCAGGCGTGCGGGCTGACCGTCAACCGAAAGCACCTGGAGCCCTTCCGCGCCATGGTCAATCAGCAGGTGCAGCGGCTGCTCGGCCGCGAGGGCCTGGCACCGAGCCGCCTGGTCGATTTGGAGCTGCCGCTGGCGGCGATCACGCCGGACTGGGTGGGGGAAACCATGCGCCTTTCGCCGTTCGGCTACGGCAACCCTCGGCCGACGGTGGCGATCCACGGCATTGCGCTGGAGGCGGTCTCCCCGAGGCTGGGGGTCATCTCGGACGGCACGCGTCGGCTCGAGGCGAGGGGCCGGTTTGCGACACTGGGGACAGGCGAGCGCTACGATGTCGTCGCCCAGCCTGTGCTGGCGGGGGGAGCGCTGACGCTTACGGTGAGCGACGTGAGGGCAGAAACGGCGCCTTCGGAACCCGGCCCGACTTCAGGCAGGCCGCGCACACGCGGATCCGCTTGACCGTGCCGTTGATGATCACCTTGGCGCGCTGAAGGTTCGGCAGAAAGCGCCGGAGATTGACCCGGACGGTCCGCCGTCCGACCCCCCCTTTGACCTTCAACATCCCGCGATGGGTCACCTGGCTGCCAACCACCGGGCGTTTTCCACAAAGGGCGCACTCTCTCATCGGGGCGACACTCCATCATCGGTGTCAGACACCTTTCAAAGCGGGAAAGGTGTCTGACACCTTTTTGGGGTAGGCGCTATTATACAGAGGCGATGACCGTCGCACAAGTTCCCCCTGCAACACGGTCCATTCGCTACGTCAAAGGGGTCGGCCCGAACCGGCTCACCCAGCTTCAGCCGCTCGGCATCGAGACGGTGGAGGACGCCTGCTACTACGCGCCGCGCCGGTATGAGGACCGGACCCACCTGGCGGCCATCAAGGATCTGCGCCCGGGCGAGATCGTGACGGTGCGCGCGCGGGTCCTCGCCAGGAGCCTGCGGCGGATCCGCAGGGGCCAGACGCTGGTGGAGGCGGCGGTGGGCGACGCCACCGGCGTGCTGTACGCGCTCTGGTTCAACCAGCCGTACCTGGCCGAGCAGCTCAAGGTGGATGAGGAGCTCATCCTCTACGGCCAGGTCGAGCCGCGCCCGCGGCTGTCGATGATCCACCCGGAGCTGGAGCGGGTCGGCCGCGACGACGACCCCGCCGGCTCGACCGGCTCGCTCCACATGGGCCGGATCGTGCCCATCTACCCGCTCGCCGGCGGCCTGACCCAGCGCTGGTTCCGGCAGATGATCGCCTCGACCCTGGAGCGGCACCGCGCGGACCTGGACGACCCGCTGCCGGAGGCGCTGCGGGCGGCGAGAGGGTTCCCGGCGCTCACCGACGCGGTGCGGCAGCTCCACTTTCCGGATTCCTGGGACGCGCTGGAGCGCGCCCGCGAGCGGCTGGCGTTCGAAGAGCTGTTCCTGTTTCAGCTGGCGCTGGCCCAGCGTCGGGCGAGGTTCGAGCGCCAGGCCAAACCCCAGCGCTACCGGCGGGACGGCCCCCTGCTGCAGGGGTTGCTGGCGCATCTGCCCTTCACGCTGACCGCAGGCCAGCAGCGAGTCTTGGAGGAATTGCTCGAAGACCTATGCCGGAGCGCTCCCATGCACCGGCTCTTGCAGGGCGATGTCGGCTGCGGCAAGACGGTCGTGATGGCCGCCCTCATCGCGGTGGCGGTCCAAAGCGGCTGCCAGGCGGCGGTGATGGCGCCGACGGAGCTGTTGGCCGAGCAGCACGCGCGGGTCATGGGCGGGTGGCTGTCGCCGTTGGGGGTGTCGGTGGGGCTGCTGACCCAGGGGGTGCCCGCTGCGGATCGGGCCAGACGCGAGCGCGCCATTGCCGAGGGGGCGTTGCCCGTCGTCGTCGGCACGCACGCGCTCCTGCAGACCCGCGTGGTCTTCCGCAACCTGACGCTCGTCCTCATCGACGAACAGCACAAGTTCGGCGTGGTGCAGCGGGCCCACCTGGCGAAGAAGGCGGCGATGCCGGATGTGCTCGTCGTCACCGCCACGCCGATCCCGCGCACCCTGGCCCTGTCGATCTACGGCGACCTGGAGCTGTCCACCATCAGCGAGCTTCCGGCAGGCCGGCGCCCGGTGACCACGCGCTGGCTGGGCGAGGCCGACCGGCAGGCGCTGTACGAACTGATCCGGCGGGAGCTGGCCCAGGGCCGGCAGGGCTATGTCGTCTACCCGCTTGTGGAGGAGCGCCAGGGTCAGGTGCCAGGCGCCTTGGCAGGTGCCAGGCACCTGAAAGCGGTCACCCAGATGGCGAAGCATCTCCAGGCCGAGGTCTTCCAGGGGTTTCGCGTTGGGCTGCTTCACGGGCAGATGCGGCCGAAGGCCAAGGAGCAGACGATGCTCGCCTTTGCCCGCGGCGAGCTCCAGTTGCTGGTGTCCACAGTCATCGTGGAGGTGGGGCTGGATGTGCCCAACGCCACCATCATGGTCATCGAGCATCCGGAGCGGTTCGGGCTGGCGCAGCTCCATCAGCTCCGTGGGCGCATCGGGCGCGGCGAGCATCCGGCGATCTGCATCGTCGTCAGCGACAGCGCCGAAGAGGCGGTTCGGCAGCGGCTGGCGGCGTTCGTGGAGACGGCCGATGGGTTTGCGCTGGCCGAGCAGGATCTGGAGCAGCGCGGGCCGGGGGAGTTGTTGGGCCGGCGCCAGCACGGCTGGATGCGGTGGCGGATCGCCAACCTCATCCGCGACCGCGGGCTGCTTGAATCCGCCCGCGAGGAGGCGATCGCGCTGATCCGGCGCGATCCAGCGCTGCGCGGCTCGGCCCTCGCCGGCCTGCGCGCGCGTCTGACCCGATGAAAAGGAAAAGTGCCAGGCACTTCGCCGGTTGGTTTGGTGGACGGGCTGTGGAAAACTCAAGTTTTCCACAGCTTCGCAGTTATTCGAACCGGGAAAGTGCCTGGCACTTCTGATGCTGCGGATTACAGGAGGCCAGTTCAAAGGGCTGGCGCTCGCTGCACCCAAGACGATCCGCGCCACCGAGGCAAAGGTGCGGCAGGCGCTGTTCAACATCCTCGGCGCTTTCGTGGAGGGGGCGAGGGTCCTCGACGGCTTCGCCGGCAGCGGCGCCCTGGGCGTGGAGGCGCTCTCCCGCGGGGCGGCCTTCGTGGCGTTCATCGAATCGGACACGGAGGCCGTCCTGAGCATCCGGGACACCCTCCAGCGGCTGGACGCCGAGGTGCCCCGCAGCGCGTGGCGGGTCCTCCATCTGGACTTCGAGCGGGCCCTGCGGCAGCTCGCTCAGGCTGAGCCGCCCTTCGACCTCATCCTGCTCGATCCGCCCTACCGCAGCGATGAGGGAAAAAAAGCCTTGAACGCCGTCGGGGAGTATGCTATGCTCGCCCCCGCTGGCCTTCTCGTCCTCGAGCATGATCAACGGACCGCGGTGCCAGCCACGAGTGGTCCCCTGGAACAGCACACACGGCACCGGTACGGCGACACGGTGCTCTCTTTTTATCAGTGGCGATGATGACGAGGAGAGCCGTCTACCCCGGCACCTTTGACCCCGTGACCTATGGCCACATCGACCTGATCAAGCGCGCCCGCAAGATCTTCGACCAGGTCATCGTGGCCGTGGCGGACAACCCCGGCAAGGGGCCGCTGTTCACGGTGGCGGAGCGGGTGGCGCTGCTCACGCAGGCCACCCGGTCGATCCCCGGGGTGACGGTGGACGCGTTTGACTCGCTGGTCGTCGACTACGTCCGGCGCAAGGGGGCCCGGGTGGTGCTGCGGGGCCTGCGGATGCTCTCGGACTTCGAGTACGAGTTCCAGATGGCGCTCACGAACCGCAAGCTCTCCGGGGACGTGGAGACGATCTTCATGATGCCCTCCGAAGCCTACGCCTACCTCTCGGCCCGGCTCATCAAGGAAGCCGCCCTGCTGGGGGCGGACCTCTCCGCGTTCGTCCCGCCGTTCGTCGCCCAGGCGTTGCGCCGCAGGCTGTGCCGATGACGGGACTCGTTCCTCAGGAGGCGCTCATGAAAATCCACGTCAACCGCGTGCCTGAGCAAGGCCTGAACGACCAGGCGAGCTACGACCCCTCTGGCCTGGACATGGGGCGGTCCGATGTCCAGCTCCGTGAGCCGTTCCACGTGGACGCGTTCGTCACGCGGGCGGAGCGCGAGCTGGTCGTCCAGGCGGCGATCCGCTGCCCGCTCCATCTGACCTGCGCCCGCTGCCTGGAGGCGTTCGACCAGACGCTCACCGCGCACGCGGTGTTCAGCTACCATGTGCAGCCGACGGACGTGGTGGACATCACCGACGACGTCCGGCAGGAGATCATCCTGGGCTACCCGATGGTCCCGATCTGCCGGCCGGACTGCAAAGGGCTGTGCAGCGTCTGCGGCCAAAACCTGAACCACGGCGGCTGCGCGCACCAGGCCACCGGATAGGATTCTATGGCGCTTCCGAAACGGAAACACGGCAAGGCCAGGCGGGATAAAAGCCGCACGCACTGGCGGCTGCGGATGCCGACATTGACGACCTGCGCCCAGTGCGCGAAGCCGATCCCGCCACACCGGGCCTGCCCCTTCTGCGGGTTCTACCGCGGGCGGCAGGTCGTGACGGTGGCGGCCAAGGCCAAAGAGAAGTCCGGCCAGTCCCCGTCGTCGTGAGGGGCGCATGCCCATGAAGATCGCCCTTGATGCCATGGGAGGCGACACCGCGCCGGAGCCCACCGTTGCGGGCGCGATCCGCGCGGCCAGGGAGCTGCCGGTCGAGATCGTGCTGCTCGGCCCGCGCGAGGCGCTCGAGCAGCAGCTCGCCCGCTACCCCAAGCGCCCCGCCAACCTCTCCATCGTCCACGCGCCCGAGGTCATCGGGATGGAAGAATCCCCGGTGGCCAGCATCCGCAAGAAGCGCGAGTCCTCCATCAACGTCGGCGTCGAGCTGCTCAAGGACCGGAAGGTGGACGCGTTCGTCTCCGCCGGCAACACCGGCGCGGTGGTCTCCGCCAGCACCTTGCTCGTGGGCCTGTTGCCCGGCATCGAGCGCCCGGGCATCGCGCTCCTGCTGCCCGGCGTCAAGGGCGACACCCTGCTCATCGACGTGGGCGCCAACATCGACCCCAAGCCGCTGCACCTGTTGCAGTATGCGCTGATGGGCGAGGCCTATTGCCGCTGCGTCCTCGGCCAGGCGCGGCCGACGGTGGGGTTGCTGAACGTCGGGGAGGAGGAGGGCAAAGGCACCGACTTCACCAAGGAAACGTACGGGATGCTGGAGGCCTCCGGCCTGAACTTCGTCGGCAACGTGGAGGGCCGGGACATCTTCTCCGGCGAGCTCAACGTGATCGTCTGCGACGGCTTTGCCGGCAACGTCGCCATCAAGACGGCCGAGAGCCTCGCCCACGCGATCAACGTGCTGCTGAAGCGCTCCGTCATGATGAGTCCGATCACGCGCTTGGGCGCGTGGCTGGCCCGCGACGCCTTCCGCCAGTTGCGCAAGGAGGTGGACTACGCCGAGCACGGCGGGGCACCCCTCCTCGGGGTGGACGGCATCTCCATCATCGCCCACGGCGCCTCCAGCGGCAAAGCCATCAAGAATGCGATCCGCGTCGCGTACGAGTCCGTCCGCCACGAGCTCAACCGCCACATGATCGAGACCATCCAGCTCCACGCCCAGCACGCCCCGAAGACGTCATGAGTGCCGCCCGCGCGAGCGCGTCGTCCCGCATCGGCATCACCGGCCTGGGGATGCACGTCCCGGCGAAGGTCATGACCAACTTCGACCTCGAGAAGGTGGTCGAGACAACCGACGCGTGGATCCAAACCCGCACCGGCATCCGCGAGCGGCGCATCGCCGAGCCGGGCACGACGACGAGCGACCTCGCCACCCACGCCGCCACCGAAGCCCTCCAGCGGGCGAAGCTCAACCCCAAGGAGCTGGAGCTGCTCATCGTCGCCACGACGACCCCGGACATGCTCTTTCCCGCCACTTCCTGCCTGGTCCAGCAGCGCCTGGGCGCCACATCCGCCGTCTGCTTCGACCTCTCGGCCGCCTGCTCCGGGTCGGTCTTCGCGATGATCAC
>CAZKXY010000023.1:0-19592 GCA_964556925.1 uncultured Planctomycetales bacterium
TGCACCTCCTGGAGCGCGACGTCGATGTCGCGGTCCAGGTCGAACTCGATGGTGACGTTGGCGCTGCCCTGGCGCGTGGTCGAGGAGATGTCCCGGATGCCCTGGATGCTCATGACAACGTCCTCGACCACATCCACGACGTCGGTCTCCATGACCTCGGGGGCCGCGCCCTCCCAGTCCAGGCTGACGTTGAGGACCGGGAACTCGACGTCCGGCATCTGGCTGACCCCCATGCGCCGGTAGCCGATGCCGCCGAAGAGGATGAGGGCGGCCATCAGCATCCAGGCGAAGACCGGGTTCTTGATGGAGAAATCGGAGAGGGTCATGGTTCGACTCGCTTTCGCTCGCTCACCATGGTGGGGCGATGTTCCCGGCTGCGGCCTCAAGCTGCCAGGAGAGCCGCTTGGCTTCGTAGCCGGCGTGCAGCGTCTCGCGCCGGCTGTCCTCCAGCGTCTGCAGGGTCTGCAGGACGTCGAGGTTGTTGACGAGGGCGAGGCGGTAATCGTCGACCTGCAGGCGGTAGCTCTGCTCGGTCGCTTCGAGCGCGCGGGCGAGGGCCGCGTGGCGCGCCAGCGCCCCGGTGTATGCCGCATACGCGTCCTGGACGTCGAGCGCCGCCTGCCGCTGCCTTCGCTCGAAGGTGAGCTTGGCCTGCCGCTCGCTCGAGCGGGCCTCGCGCACGGCGCCGAGGTTCTGGCCGCCTTGGAAGATCGGCACCGACATCAGCAGCGTCACGTCCCACTCCACGCTCGCGGCGTTGCCGACGCGGCGCGTGTAGTAGTTGCCTTCGAGGTCCACGTCGGGGAAAAACCCAGCCCGCGCGATCGTGACCTCCTTCTGCGCCACCCGCCAGGCGTCCTCGGCCGCCTGCACGTCAGGCCGGGCCGCCGCCCGGGCCACATAGGCGGATTCCGCGTCGGCCGGGAGCAGGGAAGGATCCGGGTCGGTCACGGCCTGCACCCGTGAGAGCCCCGTGAGGAATTCGAGCAGCTTGCGCGCGGTGACCTCCTGGGTGCGGGCCTGCTCCATCTCGGCTTCCACGCGGCGCAGCTGCGCCTCGGCGCTGACGGCGTCGGTCGTGCGGCTCCGCCCGAGCTGCTCGCGCTGCTTGAGCTCATCGATGCGCTCCACCAGCGTGCCTCGGATCGCCGCGAGCGCCCGCAGGTCTTCCTGCTGCTCCAGGATGAGGTAGAAGGCGTTGGCGACGTCCACGAAGAGCAGGTCCTCCGCCCGCCGGCGCTCGTGCAGCCGCTGCCGGCGCTCGGCGCGCGAGCCGGCCATGGCCGCGAACTCCTTGAACCCGCCGAAGAGCGGCTGGCTGAAGGCGAACCTGCGCTCCGGGGTGTCTCGGAGCGTGAAGGCGGAGCTTCCGGTGCCGTCCTGCCGCTTTTTGGAGACCTCATAAGAGGCCCGGGGTAGCACGCCGCTCAGCGCCTGGAGGAACTGGGCTTCAGTTTGCTTGATGAGCTCGGTCTGGATGGCGATGTCCTCGCTGCGCTTAAGCGCCAAGGCATAGCATTCGGCCAGGGTGAGCGGGCGATCGGGCTCAGGCGCCGGGGCGGCAGGGAGCGGCTGGGACTGGGCTTCGGCAGGGAGCGCGGAGGTCGGGTGCTCAGGGGTGAGAGGTTCCTGAGCCGCGGCCAACGGCGCTGCGATCAGCAGCGCCAGCAAAAAGTGCCAGGCACTTTCCCGCTTCGAATTTCCTCGAACCTGTGGAAAACTTGAGTTATCCACAGGTTTCTGAAAATTTGAACCGGCGAAGTGCCTGGCACTTTTCATTGCAGGCGCTCGCGCAGCTTGGTGACGACGTGGTAGAACGCGGTGAGCTCCTCCGGTTCCAGCGTCAGCAGAACTTCCTCCCACCGCCGGCGCATGATCTGCTCAAACGCCTGGAAGAATGCCTGGCCCTTGGCGGTCAGCTCCACCACGACCTGCCGGCGGTCTTCGGCCTGCGGCACGCGGCGGACGTGGCCGGAGCCGACCAGGCGGCTGACGATGCCGCTGACCGTCGGCATCGAAACGTGCAGGCTGCGTGACAGCGTCCCCATCGTGCATCGCCCGAACGCGCGGACGGCGACCAGCACGAGGAACTGCGTCTGGGTCACGCCGCGCCTGACGAAGAAGTCAAGCTGGATGCCCCGCATGATGTTGGGAACGAGGCGGGCGATGGCCAGGCTGGCGTCTTTTCGGGTGACTGGGGCCGCGGTCGTTTTCATTTGCTTATGCTAAATATTAGCATATAGAAATTAATACCGTCAAGGGCCAAAAGTGGTAGAATACACGCATGGCCACGTCCCAACGCTCGTTGCTGCGATGGGTGGAGCGGCAGGTGCTCGCGTGCCGGCCGATCGCCCTGCGGTACTTCCGTTCGGCCGCGCTGCGGGTGGAGCGCAAGGCGGACGCCTCGCCGGTCACCGCGGCCGACCGTGCAATCGAGGAACAGCTGCGCGCGGCGATCGGGCGGGCGTTCCCGGGCGAGGCGATCGTGGGGGAGGAGTTCGGCCGCTCCGGCTTGGCTAAGACCGCCTATTGGACGATCGATCCGATCGACGGCACGCGCGCCTTCTCGCACGGCCTGCCGTCTTGGGGCATCCTGGTCGGCCGAGTGGAACGGGGACGGCCGACGCTGGGCCTGTGCGATTTTCCCGCGATCGGCGTCACGATCGGCGTCGCACCCGGCGTGCCGGCCTATGAGCGCCACGGCACCACGGCGCGCCGGCTTTCGCGGCCGCGCCGGGTGCCGACCCTGCGCGAGGCGGTGATCTTCCACGGCGGGTTGCGCTGGTGGAAGCCCGGGCCGTACCTGACGCGCTTCACGCGGCTGCTGCGTCAGACTGACTTGGAGCGCGCGTACGGCGACTGTTACGGCTACCTCTGGGCGCTGCGCGGCCGCGCGGACGCCGTGCTGGACTACGGCGTGAAGCTGTGGGACCTGGTCCCGCTGGCCGCCCTGGCGCGGGCCACCGGGCGCGTGATGACTGATTTCCGCGGCCGGCCGTCGTGGACCGGGCCCGACTCCATCTTTGCCTCGCCCCACCTCGCGCGCCTGCTGGTCAACGCGCTGCATGGCCGTCTTTGAGTTCCCACGGGGATTTCTCTGGGGCAGCGCGACGTCGGCGCACCAGGTCGAAGGCCACAACCTCCACAGCGACTGGTGGGCGTGGGAGCAGGCGGGTCGCGTGAAAGAGCCTTCCGGAACGGCCTGTGACCACTACCGCCGCTTTGCCGACGACTTCGATCTCGCCGTCTCGCTCGGGCACAACGCGCACCGCTTCTCGATCGAGTGGGCCAAGGTTGAGCCGGCCGAGGGCCGGTGGGACGAGGCGGTCCTGGCCCATTACGTCGAGGTGGTGCAGGCGCTGCGCCAGCGCCGCCTCGAGCCCCTCGTCACCCTCCATCACTTCACCAACCCCCAGTGGCTGCTCGACCAGGGCGGGTGGACCCATCCCGCCGCGGTGGACCGGTTCGCGCGTTACGTCCGACGGATCGTGGACGCCCTCGGTTCTCTCGTCCGGTACTGGATCCCGATCAACGAGCCGATGGTGTACGTGCGGATGCACTACGTGCAGGGCCTGGGCCCGCCGGGCGCGCGGGATGTCCGGCCGGCGTTGCGCGTGACGGAGCATCTGATCCGGGCCCATGCCGCCGCCTACCACATCATCCATGCCGCGCGCCGCGAGGGGCATCCGGCGCCGCTCGTGAGCATCGCGCACCACATCCCGGCCTTCCGCCCATGCCGCCGGTGGGCGCCGTGGGACCGGTGGGCGACGCGGATCACCGATCGGATCTTCAACGCCGCGTTGCTGGAAGCGCTCACGGAAGGCCGATGGACGGTACCCGGCGTCGGGCGCTGGCGGATCCCCGAGGCGCGTCGGACTCTCGATGTCCTCGGCGTGAATTTCTACGGCCGGCAGTTCATCCACTGGGCGCCCCTCGAGCAGTGGCCCGGCCAGACCTGCAACCCCGGCGATCATCCACGGCAAGTGAGCGAACGCACCGCGCTCGGCTGGGACGTCTCGCCGGAGGCGTTCGAGCAGGTGCTGACCGAGTGGTCGCAGCTGGGCCTGCCGATCTTCGTTACGGAGAACGGCACGTACATGACCGATGACGCGCGGCGCTGGCGGTTCATCCTGCGGCACATCCAGGCGATGGCGCGCGCGATGCGCTCCGGGGTGCCGGTAATCGGCTACCTCTACTGGTCGCTTCTCGACAACTTCGAGTGGGCGGAGGGGTTCGGCCCGCGCTTCGGGCTCGTTGAGATGGACTACGGCACGCAGCGCCGCACCGTTCGCGACAGCGCCCGCCGCTACGCCGAGATCTGCCGCAGCAACCACGTCCCGCTATGAAAAAAGTGCCAGGCACTTCCCCGGTTCAAATTTTCGGGGATCTGTGGAAAACTCGAGTTTTCCACAGATGAGCAAGAAATCTAAGCAGGGAAGTGCCTGGCACTTTTCATGAGGGCGTTGGTACTGGGAGCGACGGGGCATATCGGGGCGCACGTGGTCAGGGCGCTGTTGGCGGCGGGCCACCAGGTGCGGGCCGCCTACCGCAGCGAGGGGGTTCTGTTCCTGCTCGACGGCCTGTCGGTCGAGCGCGTGCGCATGGACCTCGATACGCTCGAGGGGCTTGCGCAGGCGCTCGATGGCTGCGCGTGGGTGTTCCACGCGGCCGGCTACTACCCGCGCTTCAGCGAGCGGCGGGATCGCGCGATTGCGCGCGGGATCATGACGACACGGCGGATCCTCGCGGCCCTCCGCAAGGCCCGCCCGCAGCGGGTGGTCTTCACCAGCAGCGCGGCGACGATCCAACGCGTGCCTGGCCGGCTCGCGACCGAGCAGGACCCCGAGCCGTGGCCGCTGATCACGTGGCGCCCGGTCTACGCGACCGTGAAGATCGCCATGGAGCATGAGGTGCGGCGCGCGGCCGCGGAGGGCCTTCCGGTTGTCATCGTCAACCCCAGCGTCTGCATCGGCGAGTACGATGCGCATCCATTTTCCGGACGGGCGGTGCTCCTCTTCGCCCGCGGGCGCATGCCCTTCTACGTGGACCACACCCTCAATGCGGTGTATACCGGCGATGTCGGCGTCGGCCATGTGCGCGCCGCCGAGCGGGGCGCGGTCGGCGAACGGTACCTGCTCGCCAGCCGGAACCTCGCGTTGCGCGAGTTGGCCGCGCTGGTCGCTGAGGCCGCCGGCGTCGCGCCGCCGCGGATCCGGCTGCCGTATCGCGTGGTCCTGGCCGCCGCTTGCGCCAGCGAGGCGGTGGCGTGCCTGACGCGCACGGAGCCGCTGCTGGCGAGGCAGATCGTCCACTCCGCGCGCGCCGGCCAGTGGCTGGACAGGAGCAAGGCCCAACGCGAGCTGGCGCTTCCGCAGACGCCCATCGAGGAGGCCGTCCGGCGCGCCCTGACCTGGTTCCGCGAACATGGCTACCTGCTTCAGTAGCTGCGGGGGGCGACGCGTTCGGTGAGCGGCACGTCGGCATTCCGAGCGGGCACGGTGTCCCGCCGCAGGCGGGACGAGCGAGGAATGCCGTCGAGCGAACGGCCGCACGCTGGGCGGCCGGAGCGATGCCGCGAACCGAAGGCGAGCCAGCCCCGCAGCTGGCGAGCTGCGGGTGGACGACGTTCAGCAGAGGCCCTGCTAATGCTGCTACAATATACCGAAGGCCTCACAGGAGCAGCGTGACGCGGAGGGATTCGATGCGACAGCTTGCCGCAATCGGGCTGGTGCTGGGGCTGGTCGGAGGGGCCGGGATCGGGGAGGCGGCCAAGGAACAGCCGCTCGATGAGCTGCCCAGGGACGTCTGGAGCCTCGCGTGGGTGTGGACCGAGCCGTTCAAGCAGGTCGCGAAAGACACGCAGCGGTTCGATCTGGTCAGCGGGCTCTGGTTCGGGCTGCTGGAAGGCTCGGTCAAATCCATCGAGCGGACCGCCGACCTGCTGTTGCCGGATCGCGCATCCGACGACCCGACGCCCGGCACGGATCCCAACAAGGCGCAGTTTCGGTACTCGTGGTGAATGGACTGGTTGACTGAGATCGTCAGCGCCCACGGGTTGTGGCTCGGCCTCATGGCGGTCTTCGCCGGCGGCGTGGCGCTCAACCTCACCCCGTGCGTCTACCCCATGCTGCCGGTGACGGTGGCGTTCTTCAGCGGCCAGGCCGCGGGGTCGGCCGGCCGCGCGGCATCACTGGCTGCGTCGTATGTCCTGGGCATCTCGCTCACCTACGCGCTGCTGGGCCTGTTGGCCGCGCAGACCGGCGCCTTCCTCGGCTCCTGGCTGCAGCATCCCGCCGTTCTGGCGACGATCGGGCTCGTGCTGGTGGCGCTGGCCCTGAGCATGTTCGGGCTGTACGAGTTGCGCGTGCCGACGGCGCTGGCGAGCCGCGTGGGGCAGGCCCCGGCGGGCTACGGCGGCGCGTTCCTCATGGGGGTCGTGGTCGGGGTGGTCGCCGCGCCGTGCATCGGGCCATTCGTGCTGGGGCTGTTGCTGTTCGTTGGCCAACTGGCCGACCCCCTCGCCGGGTTTCTCCTCTTTTTCGCCCTCGGGGCAGGGATGGGCTTGCCGTACCTGCTCATCGGCATCGCCGCCAATCGCCTCATGAGCCTGGCGAAGGCCGGCCCGTGGCTGCTGTGGGTCAAGCGCGCGCTCGGCCTCATCCTGCTCGGCTTGGCCCTCTACTTCCTTCGGTCGCTTCTGCCGCCGTTCGTGGTGCAGTGGGCGGCGGTCGGGTTGTGCCTCGGCGCCGGCGTCTATCTCGGATGGGTGGATCGCGCCAGCCATCCCCGCGCCTGGTTTCTCTGGACGCGCCGCCTGGTCGGCGCCGGGCTGCTGGTGGCCGCGTTCGTCCTGACGTGGCCGAAACCGGCTCCCGGTCCGACCGTCGCCTGGGCGCCGTACAGCGAGGCGGCGTTCGCGCAGGCCGCGCGCGCGCAGCGGCCGATTCTCATCGACGTGTACGCCGACTGGTGCCTGCCATGCGTGGAGATGGACCACGTGACCTTCCGTCATCCGGACGTGGTGGCGGTCCTCGGCTCGGTGACCACGCTGCGGGTGGATGCGACGCGAGGGCTCTCGGCGGAGGCCGAGGCGCTGCTGGAACGCCACCAGGTGTATGGCGCGCCGACCGTGTTGCTGTTCGACCGCAGCGGCCAGGAGCGGCGGGACCTGCGGCTGACCGGCTTCGCCCCGCCTGACGACTTCCTGCAGCGGCTGAGGCGGCTCCTCTGATGGGCAACTACACCCATCAGCGGCCATCGGCGGGCGGCCGGCGGGAGCTGCGGATTGCGCTGCTGCTGACGCTGGTCATGATGGTCGTGGAGGTTGTCGCCGGCTGGATCAGTGGCAGCCTTGCGCTCTTGGCGGACGCGGGCCACATGCTGACCGATGCCTCGGCGCTTGGCCTGAGTCTGTTCGCCGCGTGGTTCTCGACGCGGCCGGCCACTTCGCAGAAGACGTACGGCTACTACCGGACTGAGATCCTGGCGGCGCTGGCGAACGGGGTGGCGCTGTGGCTGATCGTCTTCTGGATCTACGCGCGGGCGCTGCATCGCCTGCAGCATCCGACGCCGGTGCCGGGCCTGCCGCTCATCGTGGTCGCCGCGGTGGGGCTAGGCGTGAACCTCCTTAGCGGTTGGCTGTTGCGGCGGGACCGCGCGAGCAACTTGAACATCCAGGGCGCGTGGCTGAACGTCATGAGCGACGCGCTCGGTTCGGTGGGGGTGATCGTCGCCGGGCTGTCGATCCGCTGGTTCGGCTGGGCGGCGGCGGATCCGATCGCCAGCATGCTCATCGGGGTGCTCATCGCGCTCAACTCGTGGAACCTGATCCGGCAGTCGGTCAACATCCTGCTGGAAGGCACCCCGGGCCACCTGCGCATGCAGGATGTCGTGGCGGCGATGCGCGGGATCCCCGGCGTGGCGGAGGTGCACGACCTCCACCTCTGGACGATCACCACCGGCATGGACGCGATGAGCGGGCATGTCATCATCGAGGACGTCGGCCGAAGTGCCGCGATCCTGTCAGCGCTGAACGCGCTGCTCTCGCAGCGATTCGGCATCACGCACACGACATTCCAGTTGGAGCCGCAGGCCCATATCTGTCAACACCAATGAGATGGTGTCAGGCACTTTTCCCGCTTTGAAAAGTGCCTGACACCTTTTGACCTCCGCAGGGGACTTTGTTAGACTAAGACACGGCACGTGTGGCCATCTGAGCAAACCAGGGAGGGAGACGCATGCGGTGGGGGTATCTCGTGATGCTGGGCACGCTGGCGGTGGCGTCGAGCGGATGCGCGGGGTTGGGCGGTCGGCAGGAGCTGGCGCGGTTGAAATCGCAGGTTGGCTTGCTGGAGGACCGGGTCACGCAGCTCGAGCAGTCCTCCGCCGGCCTCGCCATGCCTGGGACCGGCGCGCTGGAATCCGCGGCGCCGATGCCTGAGGGCTCGTCGGTGGCGTTTGAGAGCGCGCCGAGCAAATCCGGGACCGGGACGTTGAAATCCGCCACGACGGCGGCCGGCCTGAAGCCCTCGACGCGCGAGATCCAGCAGGCGCTGAAGAACGCCGGGTTCTACCAGGGGGCGATCGACGGCAAGATGGGCCCGATGACCCGGGGGGCGGTCCAGGAGTTCCAGCGGGTCCACGGGTTGGCTGACGACGGCGTCGTGGGCAAGCAGACATGGGCCAAGCTGAGTCTCTACGTCAACCTCTCGCCTGACAGCGGAGAGGCGACAGCGGCTGAACCCTTGAAGTAACCCTCCCCCTGCGCGCGCTCACCCGTCGACCCTCAATCGGCTGGTGCGTGCTGGCCCTCACCGCAGGGTGCGGGATGCATCGCCTCACGGTCCCCCTCATGCCTCCCTTGATTCCTGCGCCGGCCGCGCCGGTCCTGTGGGCCGAGTCGTTCGACCACTGGGATTCCGGCCGCTGGCACGACGTGGAGGTGCATCGCCGCACCGAGTACCAGGTGATCGTCCTCGACGGCCGGCCCTGCCTTCAGGCGCGCAGCCGAAATGGCGCCTCCATCCTCTTGACCCAGGTTCGGTTCAATCCGGAGACGTACGAGTGGCTCTCGTGGGAGTGGCGCGTCGACCGTCTCGTGGGGGGCGAGGCGCTGGAGCGCAAGGAGGGCTCCGACGCGTCCGCGCGGGTCTACGTCTATTTCGAGACGCGGGGGCTGCCCTGGCAGAAGCGGAATCTGGATTATGTCTGGTCGGCCTCCTTGCCGGTCGGCACCCTCCTGTCGAGCGCCTTCTCCGCCGAATCGAGGATCATCGTGGCGGAGAGCGGCGAGCACGCGCTAGGACGCTGGCGGAGGGTGGCCCGCAACCTCGAAGAGGATTACGAGCGCGCATTCGGCGAGGGCCCGCTGCCGGATGTCATCGCAATCGGCCTGATGACGGACACCGACAACACCGGCAGCGAGGCGCTGGCGTACTTCGACGAGCTGCGCGTCAGCCGCCAGCCATGAAATTGGTGCCGGGTCTCTTTTTCTTCCTCCCTTGCAGGAAAAAGAGACCCGGTACCACTTTGTTGCCGGTGTCTGGCTCCCCGCTGTGGTGGGTGCGGATCGCGGGGTGCCTGACACCGGTCGTGCTCGCCTTCGGGGTCGCGGGCTGCGCGTCGGTGTGGCCGCACCAGGAGGCGACCTATCAGGTCGAGGCGACGGTCAGCGCGCCCACCGAAGCCCGCTGGACCGACACGACGTGGGAATCGGTGTCCACGCCGGCGCATCGCCGCGTCCTGCAACGGGCGCGGCCGAAGACCATCACGGGCGAGGTCGTTGATGTCAGCTGCTTCCTGCAGTTGGGCAAGCGCGGCGAGGCGCACATCCCGTGCGGCCAGAAGTGCGTGCGCAACGGACAACCCATCGGCATCGTCACGGACTCGGGCAAGCTCTACCTCCTCATGCCCGAAGAGCACCACCCGCGCCGCGACGGCACCGTCAGCCTCCGCGAGCGCTTCGCGGAGCTGCTGGGCAAGCGGGTGACGGTCAGCGGGATGGCTACGAAGTACCAGGACTACCGGGGGCTCTTCGTGCGCAGCCTGCCAAAGGAAGAGTGACCTCGTGCGCGGCGCGCGCACGTCCGCTCAGACCATCTGGCTGTCGCGCGACACCGACCGGGTGCGGGCCGCGCGAGAGCAGCTTGCCGCAGGCCGCTGCCTGGCCCGGCTGTGGGATCAGGACCCCGCGTTGTGGGCGGATGAGCCGGGCGCCCAGCAGGCGATCCGCAGCCGCCTTGGCTGGTTGACGATCCCGCGGGTCATGGCCTCTCAGGCGCCGGCTCTTGCCGCGCTCGGCCCGGAGCTGCGCCGGGCGGGCCTCTCGCGGCTGGTGTTGCTCGGGATGGGTGGCAGCGCCCTGTTTCCCGATGTCTGCTCGGCGTTGTTCGGCGTCTCCCCAGGCCACCCGCAGCTCCTCGTCTTCGACACCGTTGATCCCGCCGCCATCCGCGCGCACCAACAGGCCGAGGCGCTGCGCCACACGGGCGCCATCGTCGCCAGCAAGTCCGGTTCCACCGTCGAAGTGGCCTGCCTGGCGGCCTCCTGGCGTGACGCCCTCAGCGCGGTCACTGATCGTCCGGGCGACCGGATGATCGTCATCACGGATGCCGGCACGCCGCTCGAGGCCCAGGCGCGGGCCTGGCAGTGCCGCCGTCTCTTCACGCACGGGCCCGGCAGGGGGGCGGAGGTGGGCGGGCGGTACGGCGCGTTGACCGCCTTCGGCTTGGTGCCCGCTTCAGTCATCGGGGTCGATGCGGGGGAATTGATTCGGCGCGCCGAGGCGATGCTGGCCCGGTGCGCGCCGCAGGTCCCATTGGAGGAGAACCCCGCCGCAGGGCTCGCGGCCGCGCTGGCGGCGCTGGCGCAAGCCGGCCAGGATAAGCTGACGCTGGCCTGCGCCCCGCCGCTGGCCGCGTTCGGCGCCTGGCTTGAGCAGCTCATCGCCGAAAGTTTGGGCAAGCGCGGGCGGGGGATTGTGCCGGTTGACGGCGAGCCGGTGCGTGAACCGCAGGCCTATGGGCCGGACCGTCTCTTCGTCGAGCTGCAGCTGAGTTCCCAGTGGGATGCGGCGCTGGATCGCCGCATCCGCGCACTGTCGTCGAAGGGAGTCCCGGTCATCCGCATCCATTGGGAGGACCGGTACGATGTCGGCGGCGAGGTGATCAAGTGGGCCATGGCCACGGCGCTGGCCGGCCATCTGCTCGGGATCGATCCGTTCGACGAGCCCAACGTCCAGGACAGCAAGGACCGCACGAACGCGCTCCTGGACGCCTTCGCCCGCGATGGCGCGCTCCGCGACCCTGACGCGCCCTGCTGCGCCGAGGGCGATCTCAGCGTGTCCGGCAGCGTGCCGGCCGGCAACACGGGATCGCTGGGGAGCTGCCTGCGGGCGTTCTTCCGCCAGGGCCGCCTGGGCGATTATGTGGCGGTGCTGTCGTTTCTGCCTCGCACCCCCTCGATGGATCGCGGCCTGGCCGCGCTGCGCGAGCGGCTCGCCGGCCGCCTGACCCAGCCGGTGCTGCTGTCGATCGGGCCGCGGTACCTGCACAGCATCGGACAGCTCTACAAGGGCGGTCCGGAGACCGGACTGTTTGTGCTGCTGACCGCCGACGAACACGAGGATCTGGCCATTCCGGGCCAGCCATTCACCTTTGGGACGCTCAAGCGCGCCCAGGCGCTGGGCGATTTCCAAGCCATGCGGCAGGCCAACCGGCGGATCGTGCGCGTGCATCTGCGCGGCGATCTCGACGCTGCGCTGCAGCGGTTGGCCGCGACGTTCGAGGAGGCCGCCGGCGCTTAGAGCGCCTGGCCAGCCGCCTCCCCGAGGGTCATCGGCCCTGGCCGGAGGGAGTGGCTGCGGGGCGAATCCAGCGTTTGCCCGGACCTCCTCCAGCGAGGCAAACGCTGCTGAGCCACGCGGCCAGCTCCCACAGGCCAGGCAGCGGGGTCGCCTCGAGGAGATCGTCAACGAACTTGTAGCTCAGGACGCTAGACGCGGGGCTCTCACCGATGCGCATCTGCTCCTTCCTGCCAAGCGCCACGGAGCTGTTGTACGCCGTGGGCCTGGGCGATGACGTCGTCGGCGTCTCCTACGAGTGCGACTACCCGCCCGAGGCCCGCGGGAAGCCCGTCGTGGTCCGCACGCGCATCGATCAGGACGCGCTGGACAGCCGCGCGATCGACGAGCGGGTGCGAGCCTCGCTGCGCCGGCGCGAGAGCCTCTACGACATCGACGTCGAGGCGCTGAAGCGGCTGCGCCCTGATCTGATCGTGACGCAGCAGTTGTGCGATGTCTGCGCGGTGGGCTCGTCGCAGGTGACGCAGGCGCTTGGCGCGCTCCCGCACCAGCCGCAGGTGCTCGCGTTGCACCCCCACACGTTGGAAGACGCCCTGGAGGATCTCCGGAGGGTCGGCGAGGCGACGCAGCGGGCGGCCGAAGCCGAGCGTATCCTGCGATCATTGCGCAGCCGTCTCGCGCGCGTGGAGGCGGCCGTGGCGGGCGCGCCGCGGCCGCGCGCGTT
Source organism: uncultured Planctomycetales bacterium (assembly GCA_964556925.1). Taxonomy (GTDB): domain Bacteria; phylum Omnitrophota; class Gorgyraeia; order Aquiviventales; family Aquiviventaceae; genus CAZKXY01. Next base: position 12,525 of record CAZKXY010000023.1, read on the forward strand.
CTGCCTGGAATGGCTGGATCCGCCCATGGCCAGCGGCCACTGGGTGCCGGAGCAGGTGGAGCGGTCCGGCGGCTTCGAGGTGCTCGGGCGGGCGCGGCAGCCCTCACACTACGTCACGCCGGAGGAGATCGCGGCGGCGCAGCCCGAGGTGCTCGTCCTGATGCCGTGCGGGTTTTCCATTGAGCGAACGCAGCGGGAGGCGGCCCGGCTGACCGCCGCGCCATGGTGGAGAGCGCTTCCCGCCGCGCGCTCGGGGCGCGTGTACCTGGTTGACGGCCCGGCGTTGTTCAACCGGCCAGGGCCGCGGCTGGTCGATGGGGTGGAGCTGCTCGCGGCGCTGTTCCACCATCATGAAAAGGTGCCGGGCACCGTCGTGGTATAATGAGGTGATGTCGGACTACTTCCACCAGTACGCCTTCATCGGGTTGCTGACCGCCGCCGCGGTCGTCTTGGGGGTGGTCCCGCTTCTGCTCGCGAGGCTGATCGCGCCGAAGAAGCCGGGGCTGTCCAAGCAGGCGGCCTACGAATGCGGACTGGAATCGCAGGGCGATCCCTGGGGGCAGTTCCGCGTGCAGTACTACGTCTACGCCCTGCTGTTTGTCATCTTTGACGTCGAGGTCGTCTTCATTTATCCCTGGGCCCTCGTCTGGAAGGGGCTCGGGCCGGTGGCGCTGGCTGAGATGACGCTGTTTCTGGCGATCCTGGCCGTAGGGCTGGTGTACGCGTGGAAGCGCGGCGTCCTCGAGTGGGACTAGCGCATAGCGGAACAGCCGGACCACTTCTCTTTTCCTGCAGTCGATCGACCTGCCTGCCGGCAGGCAGGTAGGAAAAGAGAAATGGCCCGCTCTTTCCGAATCATGCGCGATTCGCACAGGTGGGCGATGGACGAAGGGTTGCGAAGCGAGCTCCAAAAACAGGGCGTCTTTCTGACGACGTGGGACCAGCTGGTCAACTGGGGCCGGAGCAACTCGATCTGGCCCCTCCAGTTCGGGCTGGCCTGCTGCGCCATCGAGATGATCGCCACCGCCGCTTCCCGCTACGACATCGCGCGCTTCGGCTCGGAGATCTTCCGCGCCTCGCCGCGGCAGGCGGACCTGATGATCGTCGCCGGCACGGTCACGAAGAAGATGGCGCCGCAGGTCGTGCGGCTCTACAACCAGATGGCCGAGCCCAAGTACGTCATCTCCATGGGCGCGTGCGCGACCTCCGGCGGGCCGTTTCACAAGGGCTACAACGTTCTGAAGGGGATCGATAAGTACATCCCGGTGGACGTGTATATCCCCGGCTGTCCCCCGACACCGCAGGCGTTGCTCGAAGGCCTGATGACGCTGCAGAAGAAGATCACGCAGCGGCCGATGGGACACGAGGTCGACCGCAAGCAAGCGGAATACCGCGTGCCGGAATTTGGAGAGGCGGGCCTGGTGCCGCGCTACAACGCCGAGGTCTGGCAGCCCGGCCAGACCGCTGCAGCCGCCTCTGCCCAGCTGACCAAACACGTCCAGCAACAGGCCCGACAGGCTGCGCCCCCGCCCGCCGCGCCCACGTGATGCTTCCGTCCGCTGAGCAACTCAAAAGCTCAATCGAGCATTCGCTGCCGGGGGTGGCGATCACGCCGGAGGGCGCGGTCCTGGTCGTTGAGCCCAAGGACCTCATCACGGTCTGCCGCCACCTCAAACACCATGAGCCGTTCTTCATGGATTACGTGGCCAACGTGACCGCGGTGGACTATCCCAACGAGCAGCGCATGGACCTCGTCTACCACCTCTATTCCATGCACCACAAGCATGGCCCGATGACGTTGCGCGTGAAGCTCAACCGGGCTCGCCCCGTCGTGGCCTCCGTGACGCCGCTGTGGCGCGGCGCGGAGTTCCAGGAGCGGGAAGTGTACGATCTCTTCGGGGTGCAGTTCGAAGGCCACCCGGACCTGCGCCGCATCCTGATGTGGGAGGGTTTCGAGGGCCACCCCATGCGCAAGGACTACGTCGTCGAAGACCAGGACGCGCCGCTTCCGCATCCCCGCTGATGGATCCCACGACGATCGACACCGCCCCGCACGTCGAGCGCGAGCTGCTCGAGGTGAACCTCGGGCCGCAGCATCCGTCCACCCATGGGGTGTTCCGGATGCAGGCGACCCTCGATGGGGAGACCATCGTGAAGCTCAAGCCGGTCATGGGCTACCTCCATCGCAACCACGAGCAGATCGGGGAAGGGATCACGTACATCGCCAGCTTCCCGTTCACCGACCGGCTGGACTACTTCAACGCGATGTCGAACAACTTCGGCCTGGCGCTGGCGATCGAGAAGCTGGGGGGCATCCCGGTCGCGGAGCGGGGGGAGTACCTCCGCGCCATCATGGCGGAACTGACGCGCCTGGTGAACCACACCGCGGTCATCGGCTTTCTCCTGAACGACATGGGCGCATTCGGCACGCCGCTGTTGTACGCCTTTCGCGAGCGGGAGAAGATCCTCGACCTGTTCGAGGCGGCGTCCGGCTCGCGGATGATGTGCAACTACGTCCGCCCCGGCGGCGTCCGGGAGGATGTGCCCGAGGGTTGGCTGGCGCAGGCGAAGCAGCTCGTGGACGGCTACCCGCGGTTCCTGGACGAGTTCGAGGCGCTGCTCACCCAGAACGAGATCGTCCGCCAGCGCGCCCAGCGCGTCGGCATCCTCCCCCGGGAGCTGGCGATCAGCGCCAGCGTCACCGGCCCCATGCTGCGGGCCTCCGGGGTCAACTACGACATCCGGAAGGTGGACGGCTACTCGATCTACCCGACGTGCTCCTTCAAGGTGCCGCTCGGCACCGTCGGCGACGTCTACGATCGCTATTACGTCCGGATCCTCGAGATGCGCGAAAGCGTGAAGATCCTCCAACAGGCGTTGAAGGCTGTCCCCGGCGGGCCGGCTATCAGCTCGAAGGGCGCCGCGATCAGCAGGGCGCCGCGCACGTTCCGTCCGCCGAAGGGCGACGCCTACGGCCGGATCGAAGCCCCGAAAGGGGAGCTCGGGTTCTATCTGGTGAGCGACGGCTCCCCCCAGCCGTACCGCTATCACATCCGGGCTCCGAGCTTCATCAACCTGACGGTGCTGGAGGATCTGTGCCTCGGCCACAAGGTCGGGGATGTCATCATCATCCTCGGTTCGGTGGACATCGTGCTGGGCGAGGTGGACCGGTAATGACAAAGACGCTCTGGGCTCTGGGCTGTGGGCTGAGGGCACGTGCCCCGAGCCCCGAGCCCCGAGCCCCGAGCCAAGGCGGCAAGACATGGCGGTAATTGGAAGTGGGGTGCTGCGGGGGATGGTGGTGACGCTCAGGACGTTTGCGGAGACCTACCTGTGGGGCCGCGCGGTGCTTCGGGCGCTGCGTGTCCCGCCGGTGGACGGCTTGGTCACGATCCAGTACCCGGACGAGAAGCAGCAGCATGCCGAGCGGTTCCGCTACTTTCCATTCCTCGTCTACGATCAGACCCCGGACAACCTGCGGTGCGTCGCCTGCAAGATCTGCGAGCAGGAATGCCCGCCGGCGTGCATCCACATCACGATGGCCAAGGACGCGCAGGGCCGGCCGCTGAAGGCGCACGGCCGCACGTTCCCGGCGCAGTTTGACATCGACGTCTCGATCTGCATGTCCTGCCGCATCTGCGTGGACGTCTGCCCGTTCGAGGCGATCGAGATGGACAATGAGTACGAGCTATCGGGCGGCGATCGCGTGCAGGAGATGCTCTTCACGAAAGCGCGCCTGCTGAAGAGCGACGGGTACTTCCATCAGATCCGTCCCGAGGAAGCCCGGGTCGTCGATCAGCGGCTCGCCGCGAAGAAAGCCCCCGCGGCCACCACCCCCCGCCCGCCCGCATGAAAGGTGTCTGACACCTTTTTCGCCATGAGCCAGCCGCAGATCTTCGCATCGCTGGATCAGCTCTTCGTCAATCTCAGCGCCTGGCTGCTGGGGCTTCTGCCGGCGCGGCTGCGGCCGTCGGCGTCCCTGCTCATGGCCATCGGGGCGATCGCGGCGCTGGCGCCCCTCATCATGATGTACCTGACGTGGCTGGAGCGGAAGATCATCGCCCGGATGCAGAACCGCTTCGGCCCCACGCGGGTCGGGGTCTACGGCCTGGCGCAGCCGCTCGCCGACGGGCTGAAGATGCTGATCAAGGAAGACATCGTGCCGCAAGGCGCCGACCGGCTGCTGCACGTGTTGGCGCCGATCCTCTCGGTGGCGCCAGCGATCCTGCTCTTCGCCGTGCTGCCCGTCGGCCGCAACCTCGTCGCCGCCGACCTGAACATCGGGCTGCTCTACTTCTTCGCGGTCTCCTCCCTCGGCTCGTACGCAATCTTCATGGGCGGTTGGGCCTCGCGCAGCAAGTTCTCGATCCTCGGGGCGATGCGCGCGGTGGCGCAGATCATCTCGTATGAGGTACCGGGGGTCCTCTCGGTTGTCGCGGTGATCATGGTGGCCGGCACCCTGTCGACCGTCGGCATCGTGGACGCCCAGGCCGCGCGCTGGTTCGTGTGCACGCCGTGGGGCGTGGTCGCCGCGCTGCTGTTCTTCTTCAGCGGCGTGGCCGAGGTCAATCGGACCCCGTTCGACATGCCCGAGGCCGAGTCGGAGCTTGTCGGCGGCTTTCACACCGAATACAGCGGGATGAAGTTTGCGCTCTGGTACATGGCGGAGTTCCTCGAGGCATTCGCCATCTGCGCGTTCACCACGACCTTTTTCCTTGGTGGTTGGCACGGCCCGGCACTCCCATTCTGGACGGCGGCGTTCCTCCTGGCCGTGGCGATCGGCACCGCCCGGCTGCTGGCATGGCCGGCCAGGGTCGTCGGGGTCCTGGCCACGCTGGGTGCGGGGGTCGCCTGGGGCAGCCAGCCGATCCCGTCCTGGGCCTGGTTCTTCGCCAAGACCTACGCGCTCGTGTTCGTGCTGGTGTGGCTGCGCGGCACCTTCCCGCGCCTGCGGGTCGATCAGCTCATGGGCTTCGCGTGGAAGTTCCTGCTGCCGCTCGGCCTCATCAATATCCTCGCTGCAGGACTGTGGGTCGTCTGGCCGTTTCCGCTGGGCACGCTGGCCAGCGCGGGGCTTCTAGCGCTCAGCGCGTGGGGGCTGGTGCGCGTGAACGCCCCGGAGCCCCTGCAGCCGCGCCCCTATATCTTGGCTGACTGATACAATAGTGGCCGGTGTCAGGCACTTCGCGACGCGCAACCGACCGCGAAGAGCCAGACTCCGGAAAGACAGGAGGTGACGATGACGTCTTCGCCGAGCGGCTCTGCGCCTTCCCTTGAGACGCCGCAGGGTGTCGCGATCGAGTGGGAGCGCAAGCCCAAGACGATCGACGCCAACCTCAAGGACTATGACGCGGCGTATCAGACGTTTGACTGGAAGACCGTCGAGCATGAGTTCGACTGGTCGCGGACCGGCAAGGTCAATGTTGTGCATGAGGCGGTGGACCGGCACGCCGCCTCTTCGCGCCGGCACAAGGTGGCGCTCTACTACACGGACTACGAGCGGCGCGACGAGCGGTATACCTTTCAGGATCTTCAAGCCCTCACGAGCCGGTTCGCCCACGCGCTGCGGCAGCTCGGCGTGAAGAAAGGCGACCGGGTCGGCACGTTCCTCCCGCGCACCCCGGAGCTGTACCTCGCCATCCTCGGCATCAACCGGATCGGGGCCATCCCGGTGCCGCTCTTTGAGGCGTTCATGGGGCAGGCGGTTGAGGATCGTCTGGGGAACAGCGCGGCGGTGGCGTGCGTGACGACGCCGGCGCTCAAGGGGCGCATCCCGATCGCGAAGCTGCCGGCGCTGAAGCGGCTGATCCTGGTCGGCGCCAGCGGGCCGCTCGCGCCGCATGAGGTGAGCTACGACCAGGTCATGGCGCAGGCGCCCGACTGGGTGGAGCCGGAGTGGCTGACGGTGGATGACGGGCTCGTCATCCACTACACCTCCGGCTCGACCGGCAAATCCAAGGGCGCCTTGCACCGCCAGTACGCGATGGTCGGCCACTACCAGACCAGCAAGTGGGCGCTGGATCTGCGCGACGACGACGTGTATTGGTCGACGGCGGACCCAGGGTGGGTGACGGGGACGTCGTATGGGATCTACGGGCCGTGGACGCTGGGGATCTCGAGCGTCGTGATCGGCGGCCGGTTCGATCCCGATCGATGGTATCAGACGATTGAGAAATACCGGGTGAGCATGTGGTACAGCGCGCCGACCGCCTACCGGATGCTCATGTCGGCCGGGGACGCGATCCCGAAGAAGTACCATTTGAAAAGCCTGCGCCACATCTGCAGCGTGGGCGAGCCGCTCAATCCCGAGGCGCTGAAGTGGATCAAGAAGATCACGGGCCTGGCCCCGCACGAGACCTGGTGGATGACCGAGACCGGCATGCAGCTCATTTGCAACTACCGCAGCAAGGATTTCCCCATCGGCTGCACCGGCAAGCCCTTTCCCGGGACCTACGCGACCGTGGTGGACGACCAGGGCAAGGAATTGCCGCCCGGCCAGCTCGGCCATCTCGTGGTGAAGCCCGGCTGGCCGTCGATGATGCAGTCGATCTGGAAGAACCCGGAGAAATACCAGGAATACTTTCGGATCCCGGGCTGGTATGTGAGCGGCGACACCGCGTACCGCGACGAGCAGGGGTACCTGTGGTACCAGGGCCGGGCGGATGACGTCATCAAGACCGCGGGCGAGCGGGTTGGGCCGTTCGAAGTGGAAAGCGCCCTTGTCGCGCATCCGGCGGTGGCGGAGGCCGGCGTGATCGGCAAGCCCGACCCCGTCCGCGGGCAAATCATCAAGGCGTTCGTCTCATTGCGCAAGGGCCACCAGCCGTCCGAGCAGCTCAAGAGAGAGATCGCCGAGTTCGTCAAGACCAGCCTCGCCGCGCACGCCGCCCCGCGCGAAGTCGCGTTTGTCGACAAGGTGCCGAAGACCCGCTCCGGAAAGATCATGCGCCGCGTCTTGCGTGCCTGGGATCTGGGCGAGCCGGTCGGCGATATCTCCACCATGGAAGAATGAAAAGTGCCAGGCACTTCGCCGGTTCAAATTCCCACGAACCTGTGGAAAACATGAGT
>CAZKXY010000024.1:0-19439 GCA_964556925.1 uncultured Planctomycetales bacterium
ATGCGGTCAGTGCGGGCACGTGTCTCGCCCAGAATTCAAGCACAAACTCCTTTCTCAACCGCATGGGGCACACAAACAAAATAGGCGGCCTCGAGAGCCGCCCTCAATCCGTCTGCTATTGCTCCGACTACCGCGTCAACGTGTTCCGCTGTCTCCGCTGGGCCTTCATTTAGACACGTTCTGGCACCCATAAGCTTGGAGGTAGACGCTTTTATTCATACACCACCTCCAAACTTATGGATGGGCCCCGGTCTTGATTTCGGCCCGACAGGGACGAAATCATGGGGCCCACCCTTCACTGAGGCAGTTCTCCGCATCGCATATTCCCGAATCAATGCTTCCTCCTCTTCTCTTGATCGCCTCTTCAACCACAGTTCCGCATGTCGTGCATTCTTGTAATACCGGGAGGCGCTTTCAAGCGCGTTGCGGACCCGGGGCGTTGTACGCTTACGCCACGCATCCACATGGGACGGCGGTCTCTCAGCCATTCCGGCTCCTATCAGATGGCATCAGCTCATCGACCGCCTGCCAGGGTAGTGCGATGATGCGCTCATGAAGGGTGACTTTGCGCGGGACGTGACAGATGAGGTAGCCGGTCCTGGCCGTGGGATATTCAGCGAGAAACACCTCCAGGTGGCGGACATCTCTGGGTTGGGGAGCATCCGTCCATTTCACTTCGATGGGGGTATAGACGCCATCCTGATCGATGACCCAATCCACCTCTGGGCCATCCGGATCACGCCAAAATCGAATGGTGACGGGAGGAGGCGCGGCATGAGCGCACCGCACGAGCTCAAGCCCGACAAACTGCTCAAAGAGCCGGCCCATGGTCTCGCGTGATGGCTTGGTTCCCTCTCGGGCCGCCAGGCGCCGAACGCCCAAATCGAAAAACAGGTACTTTTCAGATTTGGTCAGCTTCTTTCTGGTCTTGCTGTGGGTCAGCGGTTCAACGCGCTCAGCAATGAGGCAGTCTTCGAGAATTTGATAGTAGGCGCCGATGGTCGTATGCGACACGCCGATTTCCTGCGACAATTTCCTCAAATTGACGATGTGGCCGGACTCGGACGCTGCGAGCTCAAGAAACCTGGCAAAATCCCCTATGCGCCGCACCAGCGCCTCGGCCCGGACTTCTTCCTCCAGATACGTGGTGACGTAGGATTCCAAATCCGTCTCCCGATCGGAGACATCCGGAACCGCGAGAATCCCCGGCAATGATCCATCCAACAAGCGGTCAGAAATGTCTTGCACGGGCACCTCTCGCAAACTGAACGGATCCAGCTTGAACGTCGCCACACGCCCCGGTAATAGGTTCACGGCCGCCCCCCGTCGGAGTTTTCGCGCACTGGACCCCGTCAGCACAAAATTGGCGCGGCCGCGGTCCACGAGATCCTGCACGACGTCCAGCAGCGCTGGAACCTTTTGCACCTCATCGACCACGACGAGGGGACGTTTCTTCGCAGGAGCAGCTAGCGCTTCCACCTCACCAGCAAGCAAGTGGGGCGACTTTTCGTACCGCTGCCTCACATCCGGTCTCACAAGGGTCACCACCAGATCGGCTGCAAAGCGACTGATGAGCGTGGTCTTCCCGGTCTGCCGCGCTCCAAACAACAGGACGCTCTTGTTACGGGCGATCGCTCGCCGTATCGCCTGTTCCAGCAGTCTTGGAATGTATTCCATACTGGCAATTTTCTACTAAATTGGATTATATATCAACTATATTCGCTAAAACCAACCTACCGTCCGGTGATCGCGGGGAGACGGACCCGTTCGAAGTCCTGGCTGCAGAATTCAGTGACGGCCTCGCATCGAAAGCAACATGGAAGACGCTTGTTGAAGGAGGTTGAAGACGAACGCGCCTTTCCTCACCTCGCGCGAGGTGAGGAAAGGCGCTCGAATAGAGACCGACGTCATCCCTGGAGGACTGGCAGGGGCTTCGCGATCTCTTCCCTCCACGGCCTGGGGTCATGGGCCCGCTCCGCCAGCGCCAGCGCCTCGGCATCGGCGTGCTCCAGCGGCCGCATCGCCAGATCGGCGGCCTCGGCCTTCGAACGACCAGTTTCCACGCGATACAGCGCGCGCAGATAGCGAAGGACGAGCGCCAGGTATCGACCGTGTTTGCTCAGGATCTCCCACGCATACCGGCTGTAAAAGCTCAGCGACGATTCGCGCGGCAGGCCGGGCCGTCGGTCGCGGCGATACTTCAAACGGAACAAGCCGCCTTCCAAGGGGTGGACCCGCTCGATGCGCGCACAGGCATGAAAGCAGAACAGCTTCACCATCATGTGCCGCGGCGCAAACCCCCACGCCTTTCCCCGGCGGATCACCCGTTCCACATGGTCCGGCGTGTAATAGGCTTCCCAGGCCTGCTGGTAGATCGCCTGCCAGTCCTGGCCGGACATCTTCGGGTGCGCGGTGGTGACGTGCGCGAGATCGTACCGATTCATGTCCGGGTCCATCGCCACCGCCTGATCGTGAAGCGTTCGGTGGTCCTGAGAGCCAGGAAGCGGGGTGAGGATAAAAAACTCCAAGAGATCAATCGGCAGCTCCCGCTGGATGATCGCGATGTCCCGCTGGATGCTCTCGGGGGTATCCGCCGGAAATCCCAGGATGTACCCGGCCAGGGTGAGGGCGCCGACGCTGTGCCACGCCTGGAGCATCGCGCGGTACTTGCCGACGGCGTTTTGCCGCTTGTGCGCCCCCTTTAAGGACTCGGGATTAATGTTCTCCAAGCCGATGAACACCCGGTTGACGCCCGCCCGCCCCGCCTTCTCGATGAACCCAGGGATTTGGTGGCTCAACGTGTCGACCTGGATGATGAGCCGGATCGCGATGCCCTCCGCCTCCCGCAGCGTGATCAGCCGATCGAGGATGGCCTCCCAGTTCTTGTTCCTGGCAAAATTGTCATCGCTGATAAAGAAATTCGAGACGCCCTGCGCCACGTTGGCCCGGATGACCTGTTCCACGTCATCCGGGCTGCGGTGGCGCGAGGCGCGCCCCTGCACGTTGATGATGGTGCAGAAACTGCACTGAAAGGGGCAGCCTCGTCCCGCCTCGAAGCTCGTCTTGGATCCGGTCCGCCGATGGATGACGGACGCCGGCAGATACGGCACCGGGCTGCCGCCAAGCGCCGGCAGCTCCTTCATATAGTTGTACAGCGGCTGGAGCCTGTTGTGGAAGGCATCCAGGAGCAGGACGTCCATGCGGCCTTCCAGCTCGCCCGCAAAGAGCGACACGCCGCACGCCATGGCCTCCTGCAGATCCCGCGGGAGGGCCGGCAACATGGCAAGGCATCCGCTCACATGAAAGCCCCCCATGCAGACCTGAAGGCCTGCGGCGCGGAACTGGCGCGCCAGATCCATGGCGCGCGGGGACTGATTGGATTGGACGCCGACCAGCGCCACCACGCCCCTGCCGCCGGATGACCGGATCAGGCGGATGATCCGCTGGACCTTGATGCGCGTATTGGTCTCATCGTGGGCGTGCAATCGAATCTCCACGTCGCCGCCGAGCACCTGGCGCTTGATGCAATCGAGGGCCAGGCCGTAGAGGATCGCGAGCGTGTTGGAGGGAATCGAGGAGCGGAGCCATTGAATCACGTAGCCGTCGTCATCATAATGCGACGGCTTGATCAGCACGACCTGGAAGATCTGCTTGCCCCGCTTCGCGGAATCGCTCATGCGTTTCGCGGTGCTCCCGGCCACTCGGTCATGGTGCTCACGCCCCCCTGAACGATAGCATTCTACCCCAACCAGGCGAGAGCCGCTCGATGATCTTGGGACGGGGGAACGAAAGGGCGCAGGAGGGTTAGCCGCCGGTGAGGAGGACGAACAGCGCGGTCAACACGATCACAAGGCCGGCCAGCGCATGGGCGTAGCGTTCCATCCAGGGCGCGTTGATGAGCCGCACGCCCGCGTAGCTTAAGGCGCTCTGACCGACCACCATCGCCACGGTGACGAGGGAGAACACCAGGCTCATCGCCCAGACCGCGGCCAGCCCCTGCTCGGAGGCGACGAACATGAGCGGGATGAGCGGCTCGCACGGCCCGAAGACCATGATCGCGAAGAGCGTCCACATCCGCCTGACCGCGTAGCCCTTGACCGCCTCCTCCACGCTGATATGCGGGTGGTGGTGCTGGGCGTGCTTGACGCCCCAGACCGCGTAGGCCACCCCGAAGCCGATGAGCAGCCAGATCCCGATGGTGCCTCGCCAGGCCTCCACCCCGTGCAGCCGGTGGACCGCCAGGCCGGCCCAGAGGCCAACCGAGCCCAGCAGCAGCGAGGAGGCCACATGGGCCAGCCCGGCGAGCAGGCTGATCCAGATGAGCCGGCCCATGCGCCATCGCGAGGCCTTCGCGAGCGCGACAAACGGCAGCCAGTGATCCGGGGCCAGCGAATGGAAGAACCCGACGGACACCGCGGCAATGAGCAACCCGGTCATCTAAGCCGGCGCAAGACGGCCAGAAACTGCGGATCCTGGACCAGCGCCGTCGCCACCACCTGGTGGCCGGCCGGCGTCAGGTGGCCGTCCCAATCGTAGAAGAGCTTCTGCGTCCTGGCGGCCTCGGTGAATCTGGGGAAGGTGTTGATGAGCGGGATGCGCGCCTGCTTGGCGAACTCCTGCAGGAGGCGCAGCGCCAGGCTGGGATCGTAGGTCCGGCCGCGCTCGAAGCCCCAGGCCGTCCGTCCCTCCGCCCACTGGTCCGGCCCCACGACCATGCCGTAGGGATAGCAGCCGAGCAGGAACGGGATCTTTCGCTCGGCTAACACCTCCTGGATCAGGGTGAGATAGTTGGCGCTCAAGGCCCAGTACGGCCGCACGAGCGCCTCCGTGGAGGTCTCGCGCACGAGCAGGAACCGGTCGTAGGACGCCAGGTCCTCCGCCTGCTGCCGGCCCTTGAGCCGGGCGATGGCGACCTTCGACCGCTCCCCGCGCAGCTTGGCCTGGACATAGCCGGGCAGTCCGAGGATGCGGATCTTGTGGATCGTCCGGAGGAGCTTCGTATCGACGTACCGGGCCAGCGCGCTGTGCCTCCGCCCCGCCTCCCACCAGTCCAGGCGGCCGTTGGTATAGCGCGGATCGCATCGCAGGATTGCGCCGTCGTGGCCATAGAGGAGATTCTTCTGGAACCAGTGATCCTCCTGCAGATCGCCCAGGTCGTACCACAGGATCACCAGATCAGGCTCAAACCCCAGGAACTCATCGCGCAGGGAGAGGTAGTGCAGCGTCGGCGAGTAGCCCGACACGCCGCCATTGACGACCTCCACGGCATAGCCCTTGGCTCGCAAGCCCTGCTCGATCAGGCGGCAGAAGGTTTCCTCATCCTTGACAGGAAAGCCGAACGTGAAGGAATCGCCGAGCATGAGCACGCGCACCACGCCGGGCGGCTTCGGCAGGACCGGATCCGGACCGCGCAGGCCGTAGCGGTTGGTGCGGGTGGTGACGTCAAACTCCGGACCGGCAAAGCGTTGGGTCTCGAACGGTTTGAGGCGGTGGTGGAAGTGCGGGTGATGGATGCCCTGGCCGAGCACGAGCTGCTTGATCCAGAAGACCCGCAGCCCGAGTTCGAGCAGGGCCAGGGTGAGGAGGAGGGCGAGCAGCCCGGTCAGGGCGCGGGACCATCCCGTCGTCATGAGGAGATGACGGGGCCTTCTCCGGTCACTTGGATCCAGCGGCCTTCCATGTAGACCTCCCTGACCCGGCCGCGGCGCCGATGGGAACGCCTCGGCCGCTGCGCCGCCCGGGGCGGCGGGGCGGCCGGCGGCTGGAGGCGCGGCGCTGGTGATGGGGCGGGGCGCGAGGACGTCGCTGGCGGGGCGGACGGCGGCGGCCCGGCGGTCGCTTGGACCTGAGGCCGATGCGACGTGCCCCTGCCGCGGCGGCGCCGACGACCCCGTCGGGGGACCGGGGCGGCCGGAGCGGTTGGGGATGGCAGCTCCCCGGCCTTCGCCACCTCGATGCCGTGCCGGCGGCCGAGCTCCTGCAACGCCTCCGGGCTTGGCGCGCCAGCGCGCGACAGCTCCCGCAAGAACTCCTCAACTCCTGGCGGCGCGCCGATCCAGGCCCACTGCAACAGGCCCGTGCCGGTATTGCGCAGCCCGTGCCAGGTCTGCCGCGGGATGTACACGCTCATCCCGGGCAGGATCGTGGCCGCCTGGCCCTCCAGCGTGACCCGGCCCTGCCCTTTATGGATGAACCACACTTCATCTTGATAGAGGTGCCGGTGCGCCGGGATCACGGCGCCTGGCGACAGCGTCTGGGTGCCCATGACGAGGGCGCTTCCGCTGCGCTTCGGGTCGACCTTGATGATGACCTGGCCGGACGACGGCGGCCCGAGCTTGAGGGCCTCACCGTCGCCCGGCTGCAGGATCCGCGTCACGTCTTCGTCTCACACTTCCCGGCGCTGCACGGACAACACTTGACCAGGGAGATCAGCGTCAGCACGCCGGCCACCCCGATCAGCGCATACACCGCCTTGGCCGGGCCGGTCATCACGCCGAACACCCTGGCGACCAGATCGACATTCCACAATCCCACCAGGCCCCAGTTCAGGGCGCCGAGGCCTACGAGCAGGCCCACGATCTTGCAGATGATGCACGCCTTGCCGCCGGTCATGGGGCACCTCCTGTCCGTTTCGGGACGTTGCCGTCCCGTCCGCTCATTGCACCGCGAGATCGACCGGGTGCCGGATCCGGTACGAGACCCGCAGCTCCTGCTTCTGCGTCGGGCCGAGCTCCACCGTCCAGCGGAACACGCCGGGTTTCTCCGGGTCCTTCCCCACTTCCTCCGGCCGGTAGGCGACCGACTCCACCACGATCTCCTCCCGCTCCGACACCGGAATCTGATCAGACACGAGGATCGTGATGCGCCGGCCGGTGAAGTTCTCCAGGGTGGTCAGCCACTCGTAGTCCGTGGACTTGGTCTTCCCGCGCAGCCCGGGCAGGAGGCTGACCTCCACGCGCTCCTTGAGCTGCTTCCGCTCGACCTTGACCCGCTCATCCGCGCCGAGGTAGAGATCGAAGGTCTCGCCGGGGGCCACCAGCTTCAGGTGCGCTGTGGCCACGAACCCGTCGTCCAGAAACACCGCCACCGGCCCGGGCAGATAGAGCACCTCGCTCGTGTTCGTCACCTTGGCCCGCAAATACGCGTACGGGGAGAGCTTCGGCGTCGCCTCGTAGGCCAGGGCCGCGGTGAGGCGCTGCGAGCCGATCGGGACCTTGTGCGGCTGCCAGTCGGCCGGGATCGACTCGCGCCTGGGCAGCGTGAACGTCACCGCCGGCCCCTGCGCCTCGATCAGGGCCTGGGCTGGGGTGGCTGAGGCCGGGGCGTCAGCGGCTTCGTCGCGTCTGGCCTTCTTGCCGAGCGCCTCCTTGCCCTCGAGCGCCGACATGGCACGAGCCATGGGTGCCTCACTCTGGAACACGCGCTGCTCGAGGATTGGCTCCCACGGCCGTAGCTTCCAAGGCTGGAGCTCCGGCATCGATCCGGCGATGGCCGGCCGCGCGGTGGACAGGGTCAGGGCGACCTCAGGCCAGTCCTCCCCGGTCTGCTGGCGCACCAGCGCAGAGGAGCCCAACTCGACCTGATCGGATGAGGTGGACGCGCGCGCTTCGTAGCTGGGCTGCCAGGTCGCACCCGGCAGCCGGTAGGAGACCTGCAGCTCGAAGGCGCCTGCGCGCGAGGCCTCGAGCTCCACGAGGATGGCGGTCTCCTGCTTGAACCGGCCCTGCGCGAGCTGAGCCAGCTCTCGCTGCAGCTTGTCGAGCTGCCGGCCAGTCTCTTCCAGCTCCAGGTCCGCCTCCTGCTGGCGCGCGAACGTCTTCAGCAGCGCCTCATCGAGAAACGCCAGCAGCGATGCGGCGTCGGAGGCGCTGGGGGATTTCGTCACCAGCTCCTTGCTGATCTGCTCGCTGGAGGCCGCCTGGATCGAGGCGAGGTACTGGCGCTCCTGCTCCAGCACCCACGTGGTATTCTGGAGCGTCTGCGACCGGCGCGTCAGCTCGCGGATCTCGTCCTCAAGCGCGTTGACCCTGGGGTCCTGGGCGGCTTCAAGCTGCCTGGTCACCACCCGCGCGCCGTAGAGCGTCACGGCGGCTTCGCCGGCGCCGCGCACGCTCACCGAGTCCGGCTCCACGCCGCTCGGCAGCGGGCCGACCGTCACCGCATGCGATCCGTTCGGAAGCTGCACGCGGGCGGTGCGGGTGACCCCGGCCCGATCGGGAAAGACGGTGACCGCGGTGATCGTCGACGGCGCCTCGATGGGCTCCTGCGCCCAGGCGCCGGGGGCGAGCAGCGTCATCCCAACGAGGACCCCTGCCGTTCGTCTCATGCGATCCTCCCCCCTCCGCTCATCGATGATGGCCGCCATGGCGCGCGCCGTCCGGCCGGGGCCGGCCATGCCGGTGCCGCGGCGGATGCGCGGCGGCATGCCGGGGGCGATGGTAGTTGAAGTGCGGCAGCTTCACCCGCGGCAGCGCGCGGTGGAGCGCGCGCTCGATGTCGGCGACCTGCGGCTCCTCATCATGATCCACCAGCGTGAACGCGTCCCCGGTGGCGTCGGCCCGGGCGGTGCGCCCGATCCGATGGATATAATCCTCCGGGGTGGTCGGAATGTCAAAATTAATCACGTGGGTGATGTCTTCGATGTCCAGGCCGCGCGCCGCGATGTCGGTGGCCACCATGACCTGGGTGCGGCCGCGGCGGAACTGCGAAAGCGCCTGCAGCCGCTGGCTCTGGCTGCGGTCGCCGTGCAGGACCGAGACCTTGACATTGTGCCGCCTCAGCCAGTCCGAGAGCCGCGAGGCGTACGACTTGGTGCGGGTAAAGACGAGCACCGACGTCATCCCCTGCTCCCGCAAGAGCTCCAGCAACAGCTCCGATTTCAGGTGCCGGGGAACCGGGTAGATGGCGTGGCGGATGCCCACCGCCGGCGCCGAGCGCGCCCCGACCTGGATCGTCACCGGATCGCGGAGGATCTCGTGGGCCAGCGCGCGGACCGCGTCCGGCACGGTGGCCGAGAAGGCCAGGTTTTGGCGCTTGGGCGGCAGCAACTTGACGATCTTCTGGATGTCCGGCAAAAATCCCATGTCGAGCATCCGGTCGACCTCGTCCAGGACAAAGACCTCGAGGTCCACGAAATCGATCCGGCCGTTGTAGACGTGATCCAGCAGCCGGCCCGGCGTAGCGGAGATGATGTCCACGCCGGCGGCCAGCGCCTTGATCTGCGGGTCCATGGGCACGCCGCCGAAGATCGCCGCCCCCTTCAGCGGGACGTAGCGGGAGAGCGCCTTGAGGTGGTCCATGGATTGCAGCGCCAGCTCCCGGGTGGGTGCGACGATCAGGGCGCGGACGTTGCCGCGGCCGGGGTGCTGGAGCAGCCGGTGAAGGATGGGCAGCACGAACGCGGCGGTCTTGCCGGTGCCGGTCTGCGCGCAGCCGATGAGGTCGCGGCCGGCGAGGATGGCCGGAATCGCCTGGGCCTGGATCGGGGTGGGCTGCTGGAACCCCAGGTCCTGGATGCCCTTGAGGAGATCCGGGTGGAGCGTGAGCGCGCTGAATGCGGGTTCACCAGACATCACAGGCTAGTTGGCGGTCGGGGTGGTCGCCCGTCGGCTGCGGGCCAGATGCCACTCCCGGAGGATGGGGAGGAACGAGAGGATGATCACGATGGCGATCACCCAGTGCAGGTGATGGACGACGTCCGGCACGGACCGTCCGAGGAAATACCCGGCGCACGTCATGCTGGCCACCCAGCCGAGGCCGCCCACGACGTTATAGAGGAGGAACGTCCGGTAGCGCATCTTCCCCACCCCGGCCACCGTGGGGGCGAACGTCCGGATGATCGGCACGAAGCGCGCCAGCACGATGGTCTTGGCGCCGTACTTCTCGTAGAAGCGCTGCGTGCGGACCAGGTGGTCCTTGTGGAAGAAGCGGGAGTCGTCCCGGCTGAAGATCCGCGGGCCGGCGTGGTAGCCGATCGCGTAGCCGGTGCTGTCGCCGGCGATGGCGGCAAGGCCCAACAGGCCGATCAGGCCCCAGAGGCTCACTGGGCTCGCCGGGGCGGAGGCGACCAGCCCCGCGGTGACGAGGAGCGAGTCGCCGGGGAGGAAGAACCCGGCCAGCAATCCGGTTTCGGCGAAGACGATGGCCACCAGCACGGTGTAGCCGCCCCACCGGATGAGGTCGTCAAATTGGTAGAGCTGCGTGAGGAATGCCGGCATGGTACAGACCAGCTATTATAGCGAAATACGGAAGGAACCGGGTGCCAATTTTCAGGGGGAGAAGGTGAGCTGGAAGATGTCGGTGCCGTCGGAGAGCAGGACGCGGCTGGGGGTGATTTCGACCACCCGGTAGCCGTCCACCTCCTGCCCGACCTGGCGCATCTCGCCGTTGATGATGGCCACCGGCGAGGTCGCATCCCACAGGATCCCGGACAACTGCAAGCCGCTGCGGCGGCCGGTGACCACGCTGCGCGTGAACGGGTCGCGGGACCACGTGAGCTCTTCAGCCTCGGCGCGTTGGGCCTCGCGCCGCTTGGCCAGCTCCTGCGGCTGCGCGGCCGCCGCCGGTGCCACCGAAGCGCCTGCCTGTCCCGTCCCCGATGGGACGGCAGACAGGGCCTCAGCCGCCGGCATCCCAGCCACGGCCGGCGCAGGAGCCGGCGATGGCCCCGCCGGGTGGCGGGGCCGCAACGCCCGGGCATAGACGAGAACCATCACGCCCACCAAGACCGCCAAGAGAATCTGCTGTTGCCTCGCGCGCGTCATCCCCTACCTCCCTCAGCTAAAAGGTGTCAGACACCTTTCAAAGCGGGAAAGGTGTCTGACACCGTTTGCCAGGAGCCGCAGCTGGCGAACCTACGCGTCATCCCGTCTGCTCCAAGAAATACAGGGCCAGCTCCAGGTCCCCCTGGAGCTGGGCGCTGCCGGACTGCTGGCGAACGAGCGTGACCTTGCGCACCGAGGCGAGAAACGGGCTCTGGGCGAGCGCTCCCAGAAACTCGCCGACCTGGCGATAGCGGCCGATCACCTGCAGGCTCAGCGGAACTTCCCGCAGGCTGGATCCCTCCCCCAACGAAATCACTCGCTGGTCATGGACATCCGTGCGCGGCTTGACCGCCATCAGCTGCAAGTGGTGCTGCTTGGCGCTGGCCGCGATGAGCTCCAGCGCGCGGGCGACCGACTGGCCGTCCCCGGCGCGCTCCTCGAATGCGTGCGCGCGCGCCTGCGCCTCGCGCAGCGCCGCGTCCTGCATCGGCCGCCGGTCGATCAGCGCCCGCGCCTCCGCCACTTTCGCGCGGAGCGATTGCAGAGCCGCTTTCCGCTCGCCGATGCGTCCCACCACCGGCAGATAGCCCGCACGGATGAGCAGGACCAGCGCCAGCAGGCTCCCGAGCCCTGCCAGCAGCCGCCGCTGCCATGGGGTCAGCGCACCGAACATGCCCGCCATCTACTCCAGCCTCCCCTCGAGTTCGAAACTGGTCGTCTCCGCCTCGCCCGCGCGCATCTCGGTCGTCACCAGCTCCATGCCGGCGAAGAAGACGGAGCGCTCCATCCGCTGGACGAGCTCCCCGATGCTGCCTTTGCCTTTGCTGCCGGAAATCACGCGCCCTTTCAGATAGAGCTGGTGGGGCGCCTCCGGCGCGGGCGAAGCCACGGCCAGCTCATCCAGCTCGATCGCCGAGGGCATCACGTCTCCCAAGCCCTTGAAGACCCCGTCCCACACCGGCTGTTGATTGAGGAAGGCTGCCGCGCGCTCCAGCAGGGTCTCGAGGCGCGTCGTGGCGGTGAGGGTGTCCGTCTCTCCCTGCACCGCCGACGCCAGTGTGGCCCACGCCGCCTCTTGCGCGCGAATCTGCCGCTGGAGGGCGGCGGCCGTCAGCTGCAGGCCAAGCCATAGCGCCAACGCCGCGGCGGCCACCGCCTGGGCGGCGCGCGTCAGGTGGCGCGGTGTCAGCGGCGCCCAGGGCTGGTGCGTGCGCCGGGCCTCGGGCGGCAGGAGGTTCAACCCCTGTCCATGGTCCATGGCCAGCCCGATCGCCTCCGCCAGCCGCGTGCCCTCCGCCACCTGCTCCGCCTGGAGCGCCTGGACGCGGTCCGGAATCCTGACGAGCGGGTTGAAGACCTCGACAGGCACCCCGAGCGCCTCCGCCAAAAATGCCTTGAGCTGCCTCACGTTGGCGCCGCCGCCGCACAGGATGACGCGCGAGACCCCCGCTTCGTCCATCTGGATCTTGTAGAAATCCAGCACGCGGCTGATCTCGGTCAGGAGATGCTCGAGCACCGGGCGCATCAACGAGGAGAGGTGAAAGAGCGGCACCCCCTCGTCGGTGGTGCCCTCCGCCGACTCGTCCAGGATGCCGTAGCGGCGTTTCAGGGCTTCGGCCTTGGACGGGTCGATGGCAATCTCGCCCTGCTCCGAAGCGATCACGCCGACCAGCGCCTCGGTCAGCGCGGCGCCGCCGACGACGACGTTGCGCACCAGTCGAATCTGCCCCTCCTTGGCGATCGTCACCTGGGTCTCCGCGGCGCCGATCTCGACGACCGCCACTGATCCCTCCCCGGCGCCAGGCAGCAGGCTGGCCGCGCACCGCCACACCGCGCAGGGCGACGGGCTCAGGCTCGCGAGGCGGCAGCCGGCCTGCTCGGTCAGGGTCATCAGCTCCTGGATGAGCGACCGGGGGGCTGCCGCCACCAGCACGTCCTGCTTCTTGATGTCCTTCTCCCACACCTCGCCGATCACCCGGACATCCAGCACCGCGTCCTGGATGGGAAACGTCACGTGATCCTTCAGCTGCCATTTCAGCGCCTCCGGCAGCTCCCGCTTGGGCATGGGCGGCATCGGCAGCCGCCTGAGAGTCACCTGGGGGCCGCCAACCGAGGCGTGGACCTCACCCATGCCGACCTCTTTGAATGCTGCCTGCAGCCACCCGAGGCGATCGACCGGGCCGGATGTCAGCGGCAAATCCTGCACGAGGCACTTGACCAGGCGCCAACCGCTCGCGCCCGCGCGCTCCAGCTCCACCAGCTTGATGCTCTGGCTGCCAAGGTCGAGCCCGACCCACCGCTGCGGCTGCTGGCGGGCCGGGCCCCGTTGGACGGCCCGCATGACGAGGTGGGATACCTGCGCCAGCGTCACCATTGGGTCGTCACGTCCCCCCGGCTCAGCGAGAGGCTGGCGCTGGCCGTGTTGTAGCTCTCCATCTCCTTCACCTCGGCCTTCTTGCTGCTGCTGACGCTCATCGAGGCGCGGAAATACCGGTGCGAGGCCGCGGTGAAGTCCGCCGTCCAGGTGTCGTCATCCTCATCGACGGAGAGCCCGCTCACCGAAGTCCAGGAGGAGCCGTTGTCCGAGTACTCGATGGTCACAGTGGTGATCTGCTTCGTGTCTTTCAGCACGATCTGGTTCACCGTGACGGCGCTGGCATAATCCAGGACCAGCCAGGCGTTGCCGTTGGACCCGGCCTTCCACTTGGTGCTCGTGCTGCCGTCGTTCACGTTCGAGGCCGGGGAGGAGGCATCGGCCGAGGAGGCCGTCGCCGTGGCGCTGGGGGAGAGGTTGGTGTTGCTGGTCGTCACGTCGATCTCATCCTCGACGAGGCGGCGCCTGGCCACATAGGACGACTGGCTCGGCACGTAGCCGTCCGAGGTGATCCGGTACTCCTCGTCGTCGGTCTCGACGATCGTCACCTGGTACTCGCCCCCCCCGAACACCTCGGTGTACGTGTTGCCAGGCGAGCCGGCCGCGGTCCAGGTGCCGGCGTTGATGGCCTGCCGGGCGCGCTGCCAGCCGGCCTCCGCGATGTAGAACGCCTGCCGGTCCAGCGCCTGGCTGCGGCCGCCGAGCTGGCTGTTGTGCGCGGTGACGCCGATCGCCAGGGCTAAGCCGGCCAGCACCAGCATCATCAGAAAGGTGGCGAACAGCACCACCCCGCGTTGGGCCGGGAGGCGCTTACCGGTTGTTGCGCAGGTAGGCCGCGCTGGCCAGCGAGATCGTCTCATTGTCCCTCGTGGCGGTCATGGTGATCTGCACCACCCGGATGTCGTCCCGGCTGCCTCCGGTGACCGGGGCCGTCATGGCTGCGCCGTTCAGATCCACATAGTCGAAATCCAGGCTCGTCAGGTCCCTGACCAGCGTGACCGCCGTGCCGCTGTAGGTGCGCCGCAGGTCGCCGCTTGCCACCGCATAGTTGATGTTGTTCTCGTTGTCCCCGTCCCCATCGATGTCGCCGTCCATCTGAAACCGCTGGTCCTCCGCCGTATCGACGTTGCTGGCGACGGCGGCCTCGCGGGCGAGGAGCTCCAGCGCGTTCGTCAGCTGCTGGCGGATGTCCTCGCGCTCGTCCGCGGCGTTGGCGGCGCGCAGGCCCACGATCACCGACTCGTACACGGCCCCGAAGAAGACGGCCATCAGCACCGTCACCAGCATCACCTCCACCATGGAGAGGCCGCGATGGGTCAGCCGCCGCTTAGATGTTCGAGCGATATGTCTGCAGCGAGACATTCGTTTCCCCCTGCGGGCTGGTCCAAGACACCGTGACGACGACCTGCTTCAGGTTCGTGTAGGGCGTCGTCACCGTGACCTCCCGGCTGAACCGGCTGAACCCCGAAGGCGTTGTGACGGCCGCCTTGGCCTCGCTCGCGAGGCTCCCGTACGACGTGTTGCGCAGCTCCTCCAGACGCCGATGCGCCAGATAGAGCGCGGTGAGGGTCTGTTCCCCGTCGGCGATCCCGGTCTGGGCCTGCGACATCGCGCCGAGAATGGCTACCGTGGACGCGGCGAACAGCACCACCGCCAGCAGGACCTCCAGCAGCGTGAACCCATTCGAAGCTCTGGGCTGGGGGCTGGGGGCTGGGGGCAACTGCCCTGAGCCCTGAGCCCTGAGCCCTGAACTGACAGCGCTCATGCGATGAGGTCTAGCAGTTGGCGGCGCCGGCCGGCGTCCCGTTGGTGATGCACACGTCGTCCACCGTGCCGGACGTGGTCAAGACCCCGCTGTCGCTGATCGCCGAGATCTCCGCGTCCCGATCCGGGCCGTACGAGAACACGACGTAGTAGCTGGTGTTCGAGCTGCGGTAGTAGCTGTAGTCGTTGCTGCCGCTGCGGAACGGATCGTCTGGGATGGTATTGACGATCTTGGGCGTGGCGCTCGTCAGGCTGGACATCGCCGCCGGGAAGGCGTTGCTGTTATGGAGGTAGTACGACTCCAGTGCGGTGGCCAGCGTCCGCAGCTCGGACCGCGCCCGCTGGATGGCCGCTTCGTCCTGCGTGCCCCGAAACTGCGGCAGCAGCACGCCGATGAGGATCGCGATCACCACGATCACGATCATCATCTCGATCAAGGTGAACCCCGCCCTGCGCATGTGTCTCCCCCTCTCCTCTTATGCCCGGATGACGTTGACCATCCGGAACAGCGGCAGCAAGACGCTGGCCATGATGAAGGCCACCATCCCCCCCATGATGATCAGAAACAGCGGCTCGATCAACGAGGTCAGGCGCTTCAGGCTGTACCGGATCAGCTCGTCGAAATGATCGGCGACCTCGCCGAGCATGTGGTCCAGCGTCCCCGAGGCCTCGCCCACCGCGAGCATCTGGACGACCATCGGGGGAAACTCCGGGCTGGCCCGGAGCGGATCGGCGAGCGTCCCGCCCTGCCGGACGTTGGCCTGCACGGTGCGGCAGACGTCGCCGATGACCGCGTTGCCGCACGTGCGCTCGGCGATTTCGAGCGATTCCAGGACCGGCACCCCGCTCGAGAAGAGCGTCTCCAGCGTCCGGGTCAGGCGCGCGATGGCCGCCTGACGGATCAGCGCCCCCACCACGGGGATCTTCAAGAGCCACTGGTCGAGCCACCGGCGGCCCGCCGGTGTCTTCAGGAGGCGCCCGGCCGCGACCCAGGCCGCGGCCAGGCCGAGCAGCATCCCGAGGCCAGAGTGTCTCAGCGCCTGGCTGAGCCCGTAGAGCAGCAGCGTCGGCAGCGGCAGCGGCACCTCCGCCTCCATGAAAATCTTCACGAACTTCGGGATAATCCCGAGCACCAGGAAGGTGGAGGCGGCGATCCCGGTCACGAGCAGCAGGGCCGGATAGGTCATGGCGGTCTTGACCTGCTCCCGCAGCTCCGCCTGGCGCTTGGCGAACGCGGCCAGCCGCCGCAGGACTTCATCGAGCTTCCCCGACGCCTCCCCGGCGCGCACCATGTTGATGAACAGAGCGGAGAAGATCGCCGGATGCCGCTGGAGCGCTTCCGAGAAACTCGCTCCCGCCTCAACGGCGCGGGTGACGTCGCTGAGGGCCTGCCGCAGGCGCGGGTGGTCGGTCTGGTTGGTCAGCGTCTCCAACGACGTCACGAGAGGAATGCCCACCTGGACCATCTTCGACAGCTGCACGTTGAAGATCACGAGGTCATCATCGCCGACCCGCCGCACGCGCGACAGCCAGCTCGCTCCGGCCTGTCCCTCCGCCACCGGCCGGGCGTTCGTCACGAGATAGCCCATCCGCTTGAGCTGGTCCGCGAGCGCTTCCGGGGTGGGCGCCACGAGCGTCCCGCTCACCGGCTTGCCGTGCTCATCCCTGGCGGCGTACCGGTACTGGGGCATGGCTCATCCCCTCGGGGGCCAGTGGTTGTGGCGGGCCAGGCAGACGATGATGCGCTCTGTGAGCTCCTCCGCCTGGAACGGCTTGATGATGTAGTCCTCCGCCCCGGCCGCCATGCCGCCCTGAACATGATCCGCGAGCCCCAACGCCGTGAGAAAGATGACGGGGATGTCCGCGGTCGCCGGATTGGCCTTCAAGCGGGCGCAGACCTCCCGCCCCTTCAGCTTGGGCAGCATGATGTCCAACAGCACGAGATCGGGCCGCTGCTCCTGGGCGGCCTTCAACCCGTCCTCGCCGGTGGCGGCGGTCAGGACCTGGAACCCCTCCCGCTCGAGCCGGTGTTTCACGGATTTGAGGAGGAGCTCCTCGTCATCCACCACCAAGATCACCGGCTTGCGCGTCGCCTGTGGCATCGTCGCTACTCCAGTTGGGTGACCCGGATCACTTCCTCGATCGTGGTCGCGCCGGCCGCGGCTTTGGCGAGCCCGTCGTCCCGGAGGGTGCGCATGCCCGCCTTCCGGGCGGCGTCCCGGATGGCGTGCGCCGGCGCGCGGGAGACGACCAGGTTCTTGATCGCCTCGCCCATCGGCAACAGCTCGAAGATCCCCACGCGGCCCTTGTAGCCCGTCTGCTTGCAGGTGGGACAGCCCGCGCCGCGGAACCACCGGGAGCCGTCGCCCACCTGAAGCTGCGCGAGCAGGCCGGCCGCGGGGTGGTCGGCCTCCTTGCATTTGCCGCAGATCACCCGCACGAGGCGCTGGGCCAGCACGCCCGTGACGCTCGAGGCGATGAGGAACGGCTCGACCCCCATGTCCACCAGGCGCGTCAGGGAGCTGGCCGCGTCATTGGTGTGCAGCGTGGACAAGACGAGGTGGCCGGTCAGCGCAGCCTGAATGGCGATCTCGGCCGTTTCCCGGTCGCGGATCTCCCCGACCATCATGATGTCGGGATCCTGCCGGAGGAACGACCGCAGCGCCGAGGCGAACGTCACCTCGGCCTTGGGGTTGACCTGAACCTGGCTGACCCCGCGCAGCCGGTACTCCACGGGGTCCTCAATGGTGATGATGTTCCGCTCGACCGAGTTGATGAGATTGAGCGCCGCGTACAAGGTGGTGGTCTTGCCGGAGCCGGTCGGGCCGGTCACGAGGAGGATGCCGTGCGGCGCGCGGACCATCCGCTCGACCTGGGCGCGGGCGGCGTCATCGAGCCCCAGCCGCTCCAGCGGCAGCAGCGCATTCGAGCTGTCCAGCAACCGCATGACCACCTTCTCGCCGAACTGGGTCGGCACGGTGGACACGCGCAGGTCGATCTCGCTGCCTTCCATGCGCAAGCGAAACCGGCCGTCCTGGGGCTTGCGCTTCTCGGCGATGTCGAGCTTGGCCAGGACCTTGATGCGCGAGGTCACGGCGGAGTGCAGGTGCGCCGGCGGGCCGTTCACTTCCCGGAGGATGCCATCGATGCGCAGCCGCGTGCGCAAGACGCCGTCGCCTGGCTCGATGTGGATGTCGCTGGCCTGCTCCTTGACCGCCTGCAGGATGAGCAGGTCCACCAGCCGGACGATCGGAGCCTCGGCCGCCGCCGCCACCTCCTGCTTCGGCAGGCTGGCCTCCTGGATCGCCTGGGCCACCTCGGCGATCGTGCCGGCGGCGCCGTAGTACTGGTCAATCGCCTGCCGGATGCTCGATTCGCCGGCCGCCACCGTCTTGATCTTGCAGCGGGTTTTCAGGCGCAGCTCATCAACCGCGAAGAAGTTCAACGGGTCGTCCATGGCGACGGTGAGGCTGTCGCCGATTTTGAAGACCGGGATGAGCGTGTGCTTGCGCGCCAGCGCCTCCGGCACGAGCTGGATCACGTCGGGCTTGATGAGGTAGTTGCCCAACTCGATGCTCATCACCCCCGACTGGCTGGCGATCAGCGTCGTCAGCTCCTCCTCGGTCATCAGGCCCCGCTGCACCAGCACCTGCTTCAAGGACCGGCTGGTCTTGGCCGCCTCGTCCTGGGCGCTGCGCAGCTGCTCAGGGCTCACCACCCCCTGGTCCAGGAGCAGCTCGTGCAACGGCTTGGCGTGCTTGACGATCGTCATGCGGGCGCCGGAGGGTTCGGATGGGGCCGGGGATGCCGCGCGAGGACGATGCCGATGCGCTCTTTCAGCTCGGCCGGCTCAAAGGGCTTCACGAGGTAATCGGCAGCACCCAGGTCCATCCCGCTTTTGATGTGATCCGCCAGGCCCAGCGCGGTCAGAAACACGACCGGGATGCGCGCGGTCGCCGGGGTGGCCTTGAGGCGGGCGCAGACCTCGCGCCCTTTCATCTTCGGCATCATGATGTCGAGGAGGATGAGGTCGGGAAGCTGCTCCTCGGCGATCTTCAACCCCTCCTCGCCGTTCGACGCCGTGAGCGGCTCGTAGCCCCAGCTCTTGAGGCGCTTGGAGACCACCAGCAGGATGTCCTTGGTGTCATCCACCACGAGGATCTTCTTGGGTGGCGTCGACGCCGTGTCGCCCATGGGTGCCCCTCCCTCGTTGGCCGGCGCGCCTCGCGCGGATCATCCGATGCGCTCGCGGTCCGCGACCCACTCCTCAAGCCGATGCTCGCTGAAGCGCCACTGGCTGCCGATCTTGAACGCCGGCAGCTTGCCGCGCTTCACCAGCCGATAGACGGTCGTGACGTTCACGCCGAACCGTCTCGCCACTTCTTCCACTGTGAGATAGGACTCAGCAGGGTGCGCCATGAGAGCGCCTTTCATAACCTCGCGCGTGCCGCGTTGCGTGCGCCAGGGCCCTCCGCCAAGGCGCGACGACGACGGCGTATCAGCAGGGAGCGATACGCCGAGGAGGAGCAACGCCGGCG